>VXUA01000018.1 GCA_009837185.1 Gammaproteobacteria bacterium
GCACCGTGCCATTTTGGATGCCCACATGTGTGCAATTTTGCGCGCCCGGTAACACCGCGGTACTACAACCCGAAGCCCTTGCCCCTCGCGGCCGCGTCCTCAGCTCTTTTCAGCCCATGTCGAATACCAACTTCGAACCTTCCGGGACTGGTGCCGTTCTGCTATACAGAAACCGGTTTATCCTACCCCCGTCCGCGATAATCAACATCCCCCGGGTCCTCAGCATCTCGTTCAGCGCCTGCACCTCGGTCGCCACCAGCGCCTCCAATGCCTCCAGGTGCTCCCGCAATTGTTCATGCAGCAACGCCTTCACCTGCAGCTCCTGGTCGGTGGGCGGGAAGTCGGCGACCGAGATCGCGCCGGTGAGGTAGCCGAATGGGCGCCGCGGGCGGGGCGGCCCTCGTCGTCAGGAATTGCGTGCTGGAGAGGCGCGCGCCGTCGAGCAACGAATATCAGCGCCGCCGACGCTCCTCCGCCTCCCTCGGAATCCCGCGGCTGAACATGGCAACGAGCCCGGGTTCGCCAACGACCTCCATCGCCGCCGCCCGCCCTTTGCGCAGAATCGCCCGGACCTGGCCGGTCACCGGGTCCCGCAGGATCGTCATGGGCGAATCGGTATCCTGATCGAGGCGCACCGACGTCCCGCCATCCCCCAGCGAGATCGTCGCCAGGTCACCGGACCAGGTCACTGGAATCGCGTAGACGAACGCGGACTGCTCGCCGTCGGCATCGGGAACGTACGGCATGTCGAAGTTGAACGAGAACACCTCTTCGCCGTCGTCCGTACTGCCCGTCAGCCGGAATCCCCGGCCGCTGGGCGGCAGCGCCGGGAGTGCATCGGCAATGAACGCCGGCTCCAGGAAGAGCCGGCCGTCCTTGTCCCGTCCGCCCCACACCATGACGCTGCGCGTCTTCGCGCGGGAGGATGAGGATGCGGAATCGACCTCGGTGGCCAGGCGGTGGCCAAGCCCGCGCGAGAAGTGGTAGCTGCTGATCCACCCGCCGCGGCAGTACGACATGAGATCGGCAGCGTACGGGCTGACCAATCGGTGATTGGTGCGATCGTACCCCCAGGATCCGATGCGTCCGTTCGTGTCCGGGAAAAACGGATCCGGCCCCCCTGCGCCACCGCACGGCGCATGCCACATGCCGAGGTTGTGTCCGAGCTCGTGCGCGATGGTTCTCGGAAGCGGCACGGAGAAGCTCGACCATGAAGGGACGCCAGTCGCCACGCCGAGGAGTCCGCGGTCGGGCACCGGGCCCATGATCCCCAACCAATACCGGGGCCCGTCGCTCTCCATCTGCCGAATGAATTCTACCTCCTGCACGACCGTGAAGCCGTTGGCTGTGGAAATCGTCACCGGAGCGTGCCGGGTGACGTCCATACCGCTCACGGGCAGGAGATCGCGCGTGTGCTGCAGCATGGGGTGCCCATGCGGATCCTGGGCCATTGCGGAGGTGAGCGCCAGTACAGAACGGTCGGGGTTCCTTTCGGTCACGAAGGGAACCAGTGTCAGAGGGAAGTCGGGCAGCGCGCGCACGTCTACGGCCATGCGGCCGCTTTGGGGAATCCGCGCCGCGATTGCCAGCCCCGGATCGGTCGTGCCCTCCGGATCCACTTCGATCACCATCTCCAAACCGGGCCTGAGCACGTCACCCGGTATGTCGGCGTTCGCCGATCTGGTGAGCGAGCCCTCGTCGACTTCTGTCGGGATCGGCGCGTGTCCGCCTTCGATCTCCACTGCATGCACCTCTGCATCTCCGTGGAAGAACGTCGCCCGCACAGTGGGCATCAGCTCGCCGGCAGCCCGGGGGGAAGAGACGAACACCCGCAGCAGGGCGGGCCTTTCCGCGAGGAGCGGCACGGGATACCTCGATGACTGAACCGTCTGTGTGAGGTACACTGACGGAGCTCCGCAGCGGGCCACCCATTTGGACTCGACGCCTTCCAGCCAAGCCAGGAACTCCGGGTCGCTCGGAGCGCAGAGGTCGGTTCCCCCCGCCTGGAAGTCCGAGAGCTTGCCGAGACCCACAAGGCTGGCGGGCAGGGGTCCGGAAAGTCCCGGATTGTTGCCCACCCACAAACGCTCCAACTCCGTGAACGCGCCGATATCGGGTAGCGGGCCGCTCAGGTCGTTTCCCTCGAGCATGATTCGGTTCAGGCTGTTCAGGTTGCCCAGGGTTGGCGGGATGGGCCCGGTCAGCTCATTGTCGCTCAGCCAAAGCACGTCGAGCTTCGTGAGGTTGCCGATTGTGGCCGGGATCGTGCCGGTCAGGCCTGAACTCCGCAAATTCAGGCCCTGCAGCTCGGTGAGCTTCCCCAGTTCGGCTGGTATTCCCCCGCTGAGTTCGTTGCGCAATATCGCCAGCCCTTCCAGCTTTGTGAGGTTCGCGAGTTCCGGGGGGATCTCACCGATCAGGTCGTTGTAGCCGAGGCTGAGATACCTGAGATTCGCAAGTTCTCCCAGCTCGGGCGGAATCGGGCCTCCAAGACCCGTGCCGGTCAGTTCCAGTACCTCAAGGCTCGTGAGTTTCGCGATCCCGGCCGGGAGCGGGCCACCAAGTCCGACGCGGTAGAGGTCCAGTACCTCAAGACTGGCCAGATCGAAGAGCTCTTCCGGCAACGGGCCCGACAGGCCCCAGTTGCCTCCGAAGTAAAGGGCCCGCAGGGACGAGAGAAGGCCGAGTTCGGGCGGAACTATCGTAAATGACGATAACATGATATAAAATAACAAGTTATACCATGTACGAGAGGCACATGTATCACCTAAGATATGCAGATTTGAACGGGAATCCAATCACCCTTATCGGACGTCCTCGGATGTAACCGTTCGGTCAGGCCCTTGGGGCTCGACTTCCTTCCCGTTCGCCTTCGATGGCAACCGAGACCACCGGCGAAGGTCCCCCTTCCACCTCCATGGGGGCGGAGACACAGAGCGGAGATGCGATTTCACGGGGGCTGGAAACGATGCGTCCGGATCGCCTGCCGCGCAGCGGGACTTCGCGGTTCGCAATCACCTTCGGTTGGCCCGTCATGCCTAGGGTCCTGCCGCGGCCCGATTTGGCTCGGGTCGAGCCTGGATGATCCTTGCCGCTCGCGAGCAAAGCGGTTCTTGCGCGCGAGCCGCGAAGGTGTGGTACGGCTCTGCGTCGGCCTCTGCGGCACGACAGGTCGAGATGACAACGATGGCTGGCCTTCCCCTTCCCGCGCGGAGTCGGAGTGCGGAGTCGGAGACTTGACAACGCGCGCCCTTCTCGGCAGAATGCCACAAGTGCTGCACCGTGCACCCGAATGGAACACTCTGCCTCGTGCGCCCATGCCATCCACACATCGCCTCTCAGTGAATCTGACGCCGGAGGAACACCGCGAGATCGCCGCCTTGGCCGAAGCCAGCCGAGTCTCGAGGGCTTGGATCGGGCGCCAGGCGCTCATCGAGTTCCTTGAACGCTACCGCGACCGGGAGTTGCAGCTCCCGCTCGACCTAATGAGGGCCTCCCGCCGGAGAAACCAACCATGACCGGGATCAGTTCGTTGGAGATTTGCGCCGGAGGAGGTGGGCAGGCGCTGGGTCTGGAGCAAGCGGGGTTTGAACACGAAGGGCTCGTCGAGATCGAGCGCCACTACTGCAATACGCTTAGGCTGAATCGGCCTGACTGGCAGGTGTTCGAAAAGGACTTGCGGGACTTCGTTCATGAGGACGCTCAGTCCTTCAGAGGTATCGACCTAGTCGCGGGCGGCCTTCCCTGTCCGCCCTTTTCGATCGCTGGCAAGCAACTGGGCGACCGGGACGAGCGCAACCTTTTCCCGGTCACCTTGGATCTCGTGGATGTCACGAGACCCCGGGCAGTCATGATCGAGAATGTTCGAGGCATGCTCGGCGCTGTTTTCGAGGACTTTCGAGAGCAACTCAAGGCTCGATTCCAGAAGATGGGCTATCGGGCGGAATGGCGCCTGTTCAACGCTTCCGACTTCGGCGTTCCACAACTCCGCCCGCGCGTGGTGATCGTCGCCCTGCGCACGGATTCCGCGCACCTTTTCTCCTGGCCGACGGGCACAGGCCGTAACCCGCCCACCGTCGGCGAAACTCTCTATGACCTCATCGCCGAGCGCGGTTGGAAGGGTGCACGCCGATGGAGGGCGCACGCCGATGACATCGCGCCCACGATCGTCGGTGGGTCGCTGAAGCATGGCGGTCCAGATTTGGGGCCAACCCGTGCTAGGAAGGCATGGGCGACACTAGGCGTCGATGGCCTTGGGATCGCAGACGAACCGCCCCCACCTGATTTTGTCGGGATGCCCCGCCTCACGGTTCGGATGGTGGCCCGTCTCCAAGGCTTCCCTGACGACTGGGAGTTTTCGGGCCGTAAGACCGCTTCATACCGTCAAGTTGGAAACGCCTTTCCCGCTCCGGTCGCACGAGCGGTCGGAGAGAAGATACGCCACTGTCTTTCGGTCCCAAGATCCCTACAGGTCGCGGGGGTCGCCGGATGACCGGTGAGGTGTTTCTTGCCACCGCGCGCAGAGGCTTCCACGATGCCCTGCAGGCTTCGATCCTCCGCGTCGATTCAAAGGGCATCCCAAGCAACGCAGACAAACACAGCAAACTGAGTGTCAGCATTGCCACGGGCATCGTCGAGCGCCTGGGGGCTGGAGCCGCCAGTGAGCGCTTGGCCGGCCAGATTGCCGGAAGCCGGTTTGAAGAGGTATGCAAGGAGTATCTGGCACTCGCGTTCCCCCGGCTTGCCCATCTTCGCCCGGGCCGTTGGGAAATCAGCAAGGGTGTCGGCGGGCGCGCCGCCATCGCACGATTTGCCCAGTACGAGCACTTGGCCGCTCTCGATGCCGCTGCCAAGGCAAACCCCGAATTGTCCGCTGCCCTCGGAAGCGACTACCTGATCAAGCCCGATGTGGTGGTCATCCGCTTTCCCGAGGACGACGAGACGATCAACGAGGGTGGTGTGCTCGTGGACCGAATGCAGGCGCGCGGCACTCCCTTGCGGCGGCTGAACAGCCGTCTTCCGATTCTTCATGCCATCGTGTCTTGCAAGTGGACGATTCGCAGCGACCGCTCTCAGAACGCCCGCTCCGAAGCGTTGAATCTGGTGCGGAACCGCAAGGGCCGACTCCCCCACGTCGTTGTGGTGACCGGCGAGCCGACACCCAATCGCATAGCTTCGATCGCGCTCGGCACGGGCGAGATCGATTGCGTCTACCATTTTGCCCTGCCCGAACTGGAGGAAACCGTTTCGGATCTCGGCCTCACCGACGCGTTGGAAATGCTGCACACCATGACTCAAGGCAAACGACTCCGCGACATCTCCGACCTTCCCCTTGACTTGGTGATCTAAGGGGAGCGGACACAGTGCCTGATTCGGAGGGCGCTACCTGGGTCGTCGTCCTGCGCGAAGCATTGCGAGCTTCGATCAGCCGTAGCGGCGCAGTCGGCGCGAAGGCGGCGCTCGGTGTGACTGCGCGTCGCGCGCTGCGGGAGTACCCTTGATGGCCGACACGGTGACCGCGAAGCGCCGCAGCGAGATTATGGCCAACATCCGGGCCAAGGGCATGAAACCCGAGATGGCCGTGCGGCGGCTCGTCCACGCCATGGGTTACCGATACCGGCTTCACCGCAGCGATCTCCCGGGAAAACCGGATCTCGTATTCCCAGCGCGGCATAAAGGTGATCTTTGTCCACGGTTGTTTCTGGCACCAGCACGATGACCCCGCGTGCCGGATCGCCCGTCGCCCCAAGTCCAACCAGCACTACTGGCTGCCTAAGCTGGAACGCAATGTCGTCCGCGATGCCGAGCACCTAGCCCAACTTGCCCAACTAGGCTGGGACGTTCTCGTGATCTGGGAGTGCGACGTGATAAGGGACGATGGGATTGCGGATCGCATCCGGGGCTTTCTTGAGCGTGGCGATGGCTAGAGACCTTCGCCGTCGCGCGGGCCACTTGGCTCGCCGGTTGGTCCAGTAGCGTGCGTGGGCGTGCGCGCGAACGCTTGCGACGGCGGGGACCGCGTGAGAGGAACGCGAGGCGATGATGGCGGAAGACGATCCGGCGCGCTTTCTGTGCTTGCTTGACGAGTTGAAGACATCAAGAGAGCTACTCAAGTCGGGATTCGGACACCTCCAGGAAATAGACATGGGGAACACGTTCTACCACCTGCCGCATCAACTGCTGGCGAGCGGTTTCGAACGCTTGATGAAGTGCTACATCGCCGTTGTTCACAAGGGTCGTGACGGGGCCTACCCCGACAGGAGAGCGATGCAGTCGCTCGGCCACGACCTGGAGGGCCTGCTGGAGACGATCCGCACGAAGTACTACGGGGGAACGCAACGACCCCTGTTGCAACAGGATCTCGCGTTCATCAAGACGGACTCCGTGCTGAACGATTGCGTAAGAATCCTATCCCTGTTCGGGAAGATGGGCCGTTACTACAACCTCGACGTTGTGGCGGGGGCGCACCACGAACCAATGGATCCCAAGGACGAGTGGGAGGCATTGGAGTCCCGTGTGGAGGATCCGACTCCGTATCATGGCGATCAGGAGCGGCTGTACCGCGACTACTACCCGCGAGTGAACAGCGCGCTGATTGCCAAGATGGAGCGGCTGGTCCGGGCGATCGCCATGCAGTTCACGCTTGGGGGGCATGCCGACGCCGGAGGTGAAGTAAGACGGCTCTCAGTCGTGTACCAGAAGTTCAGGAACATCCGGGACGACCAATTCGGCACTGTCGACTATCGCCGTTCGGTGGAGATCCTCAGGGGCAACGCCGACCAGTGGATCAGGCGCTCCTACCACGAGATCGCGGCATCGGGCTGGCCGTCGCTTGCGGTCACCAAGGCAGAGTTCGGTGACGAGTGGCCGTTTCGCGACGACCGGGTGACCGTCGAGTGCCGGGATGGTCTGTTCTGCATCGTCAACATCGGCGGCTACGACTTCGCGCTCAACGGTGCGGCGCGGAGCCGGTTCGGGTTGCCATTTGCGCACGACGCGGGCGTAGCGGTGCTGGGGAAGTCTGTGGGGCCGTTCATTGAGGTGGCTCGCGGACTGTCTGCATCACGCTGCCAACCGGCGCATCCACCTCCTTTCTGACCGACCTACGCCATGAGTCGTCTAGCCAGCACGTTCGTTGAACCCATCGCCACATGCGGGTTACCGGCTCGGACCAGCATCTCGGTCTGGACTGCGCGGCGGCGTTATCTCCAGCCGTGGCCGCGCGGTCTCGCGACGCCAGATGTCCCGTAATACTCCGTCAAGCCCGTCACTTGCTCGTCGAGCCGCTCGATTTGCCGCCTCAAGGTGGCGTTCTCCCCGGTCTGCCGCTCGACTTGCCGCCGCAAGGCCTCGACCTGTTCGGAGTGCCGCCGCTGTTCCTGCTCGTACTGCGCGGACAACCTCCGCAAGGCCCTCGTCAACTGCCCCTCTAACGCGCTCATAAAGCC
>VXUA01000055.1 GCA_009837185.1 Gammaproteobacteria bacterium
CCGGCTCTGCCGGTAGGTAAGAGTTCTCCAGCAGGTCCCGCCGGGCCTCCAGTCGTCCGTAAGACCACCCCGAGTCAAAGCCCATGCTATAGCCGCCCTGAAAGACGAACAAATGGCTGACGAGAGCCGCGATGCCGATCAGCGCCACCACCGTCCGTTTATGTCGAACCACCGACTTCACCCTGGCTAACATGACAACCTCCGCCGAATGACCTGTTGACCGGACTCACCACCGGCCCGATCCCCTTTGACCGGGGGGGACAGGATTATAAAGACACTCAAAGTTAAAGATATTCAGGTTAGGGAATTTGCGATTTCTCTCTCATTAAGGTGTTTTAGAATGAAAACAATGGAGTTTAGACGCAATTTAGGTTGCAAAAACCGGATTTATGGGGGTTTTGACCCCTTGTGACAATTCAAGCGGGAAAACCGCCTCTGTCAGGTCCTCAGTCACCCCTGACGGGTCAAGCGGGTCTATCACGGCCTGAATCGGCACCGGGATGTCATACTCTGCCCTAACCTTAAGCTCACGCTCTGTCTGCAATTCCTGGGTGTAGGCTTGCAATACCCCGTCTCGCGCCAGCGTCCGCAAGTGGGCCAGCGCTACTCGGCCGTCGCGCAGCCTGCGCCGCACGTCCAGGTCGTCCATCAACAGGCTGACATCCTGCCGATTGACTTCCCGTAACCCCATTTTGTGCAACCGCATAACCAGCCAGGTGGAGGTAACCCACTTTTCGCCGTCCGGGTCGTGGCCCTGGGCGGCTCGTTCTACCATGCGGCCAAATTTGTCGCTAAGGACCAATTGCTCCAGGCCGCTGACAATCGCATTCATGTCTTTCTCAGCCATACCACTCCTTTAACTCGGGGTATTTTTCAACCAGGCTTTTCACCCTGACATAGCCGTTCTGGGCGTTCATGGTGCGGGAACTGAAATCCGACGCTTCCTTGTCGGTAAAGTGCGCTATGCCGTTGTTGGCCATGACTGTGCCATAGTAATCGTGGACCATGGTCGCCAGTGTCTTCACGTTGTAGCGGGAGTCCTCCAGGGGCGAGCCGACTTTTCCGTAAGCCGCAAAAACGTTGACCACGTAGGTGACCCAGAGGTTCGCCCGTTCCCGCCATGCCTGTTCCGCCAAGGCCTGGGCGTCGGCTTCGTCCTCGCCCGGCTGCGCGTCAAAAACGATCTCCTCGGCTTCCGCCACCGCCGTCCGCATATCCGAGGCGGAAATGGCGTTGCCGGTGGCCGAGCCAAAGGGCACGTCGGCCCAGGAATAAACGTGCTTGCTGGCTTCCCACATGGCGGTCGGCGACACCGGGTACTTGCGGAAAGCCTTTTTCTGCGGGGCCAAATTGAAATCGTACTCGCGTTCCGCGATGGTCCTGCCGGCCAGGGGCCGGGGCCCCAAAGTAGCCGCCTGGACCCAGCACCAGGGCGGATAGGCATCAGCCGCCCGCCGGCGGGACCGCACGTAAATCAACCCGTCCAGCTCACGCATGAAGTCATGGCTTACCATTTCCTCCTGCTGGGTAATGCCGATCACCAGGACCTCCCGCTTACCCACGCCGGCCAGGGCTGAAATCAGCTCCCTTTCCCGCCTGGCGTTCTGCGAGTACCGGGACAGGAGGGTGTGAATTTCGTCCACCACCACCACCGACCGCCTGGGGACCCGGGTGGCCAGCAGGTAAAGGTCCATGGCCTCGATCCGGTAGCCGAAGGTCAGGCCCAGGTTGGAGAACACCACCCGGCCCGCGCCGAAATAAACCTCGGCCCAGCCGGTGGCAAACAGGGTCTTGCCCTGCCTTCGCAAACCGGACACCATGTAGACCCCGTAGTCCTCGGCGTCCATCACCGAGTTTGCGGCGGAACGGTGGTGCAGTTCCATCAACTCCTCGTGGGCCCGGACCCGCATGGCGTTGCTATGGGCGTCCCGGTGGTCCCTGGGCAGTTTTGATACCTGCTCCGGCGTCCACAAACGGGCAACCATTTGCTCTGATTGGGTAGTCATATTCTTTAACTCTTACTGCCGTGCCCACGGGCACGGTGCTGGACACGGTGATTAGCCGGTTGCGGTTCAGCCAATCCCGCCTTTGCCTTCTGCCTCCGGACAAAGTTGGCCAGGACCTTTCCGGCCGGCGTTTCCGGCAGCGGCCGCTTGGGACACCGGCAGGCGGAGAGCAGGTTCAGCAACCGTACCTGCGTGCGGTTCATTGACCAAAGCTGGACCATCTGAATGGCGCAGAAAATTATCAGCAGCACGATAGTCACGCTCATAAAGGTGACGGTTAAGCCGATGTTCATCATCTCCCTCTGAAACCGAATTGAATAAACAGCAGGACCCCGGCGGCGGCGGTGGCCACCACAATCACCCACAGGACCGGCGGCGAATCGGTGAACCAGACGGCCACGCCCAGCGCCGTCGCCACCACCAGCAGAGTGCCGGCGGCGTTCTTCGTGACGCCGGCGAACACCAGGCCCAGGAACACCGGGGGCAGGAACAGCCAGGTGGCGGTCCCGCCGGGCGTCCCCCGGAATGCCTCCTCCTTGCGTATCAGGGTCCGGCCCTTCTGCTGCCAGCGCAGCTCGACCTTGTTGGTTTCCAGGGCGAAGTCTCCGGTGGCTGCCGCGCTTTTCCAGATTCTGGCCACGCAGGACATATCCCTGATTTTCTCCGACCGTATGCCCAGGGTAATCGCCTGCAAGGGGGTCTCCTCGCCCTTGGGCAGCTTGCGGGCATAGATGCCGGTGGTAGTGTCCTCGACGGCCTTATTCGATACGACTACGGCCAGGCCGTCGCTGGTGGCGCAGCGGAACTCCACGGCCCGGGGATTGGGAAAGCCGCCCCGTGCGATCTGCAGCTCCAGATGGTTCAGCTCCTCCACGTCCAGGGTGTAGGAAATGGTGGACACCAGGCGCACGGTATGGGGCGCGACGGGCCCGGGCGTGGGCGTGGGCGTGGGCGTGGGCGGCGGCGGCGTGAACGTGGGAGTAGGCGGCGGCGGGTCCTCGGACCGCAGGGTCACGGTACCCTGAAGGTTGGCTGCGTTGGAATTCAGGTTATAGCCTTCCCCCGCCATCAGCTTGACCGTGACGCTGCCATCGGGTTCATGTACGTTGTCGTTGGTCGTGGCGATTTCCACGTCAACACCCTCGTGCGCGGACGTATCGGCCGGGATGGTTACGGTGCGGTTGCCGGTAGTAACGCCATAGTCGCCGGTGGCCGTCACCGACAGGTTGACCGGCAGGTCGTTGGGGACATCCAGGTTGGGTTGGACGGCAAAGATGACGGTCTGGCCTTCGGTAACCGGGCTGCTGGATACTGTCAGGAGCCGCAGGGTAGGCGGCTCCGGGTCATCGGACTGCAAAACGACGGTACGGCTGAGGAACGCGCTGCCCTGTGAGGGTATTTCATAGCCCGTTCCCGCCACCAGGGTAACCGTGACGCTGCCGTTAGCCTCAAACACTGAGTCGTCCGATGTTTCGACGTCAAATTGAGTGCGCGTTCCCCGCTGGGTATTGGCAGGAATGGTAACGGTGCGGTTGCCGGTAGTGACGCCGTAGTCGCCGACGGCCGTAACGGAAACGGTTACGTCCAGCGCTTCGCCGCCCACGTCCGACGCAAAGGGGCGGATGCTGAACGTCACGTTGTTGCCCTCCGTTACCGGGCCGGTGGACACGGCGTCCAGGAGCAGCCGGACCGTGGACTGCGCCTGGGCTTGGTCCGCGCCGGCCGCCAGCAGCCAGCCGAAGCCGGCCAGGGCTACCAGCGCCGGAAGCGCCAGCCTGGAAAGTTGTCTTTTGAGGACCGTAACCACGTATATCTTCCCTATCCCTGGGCCTCTGCCTGCATATCGTCGGAGGAACGGGTCTCGGTCTCGGAGTCGGTTTCCGGTTCCGGCTTCTCCTCGTCAAAAGCCTGGTCGCAATCTAGGCACTCGATTTTCAGCCCCGACTTGCCCCACACCTGGTTTCCGCACTCCGGGCAGACGTACTTGGGCCGGTTGTTCTTTTTGGGAGTTGCCAGCTCGGGAATGTCGATATAGGGGACCTGCCAGCCCTCGTCCACCAGGCGGATGGTGGCCCGCAGGAAATCGCCGTCTTCGTCAATGTAGTGGGTCATGGCCTGGCCGGTGCGCCGGCCGCCGGGTTCGCCGGTGTGGGAAGGTATCAGCCCGATCTCCTCCATCCGGTCGGCCCACTCCTTGTTGTGGTACTTGGGCCGGGGCTTCTTCTCCCCGGCGTCGAACTGCCAGGCGTGGACCATCTCGTGGACCAGAGTTGAAAGAATGTCCTCGGTGGTGCAGACGGAAAAGTCCAGGGGGTTCATGCCCAGCTCGTGCATGGTTCCGCCCCGGCCGGTGTCCCAGCGGTGGGGGGCCAGGTAGCCGTGGGTGCGGGGATTGCGCGCCATGACGATGAGGCAATCGTTCAGCTCCCCGTCGAAAAGCTGCTCCCGGTAGAACTCGAAGGCGGCCTGGAACTCGGCGTAGTGAACCACGCTGGGCGGCAGCCGGTCCGGTGGTCTTTGTACTGTACGGTACATTCTGGTTGTCATTGGTTCCTAACCTCCTGCTTGGTCATCGGCTTTGCCACTGGACATTGCAACAGCGACAATTGCACAGTACGCAAGCAACAAGACACAGCTGACGACTCCCGTTGCAAGGTGAGCAAAACTACTTGCCCCCTCCCTCAGCGGAACAATAACGAACGGGCCGTATAAGGCGCCAACCAGGACTCCTGCCAAAGTCGTAAGGAAAGCCTGCCGCCGATTCAACATGTCCTTTAACCTCCCACCTGTTCCAGGGCCCCGGCCGCCGCGTTGGAAATGCCGGCGCTGTCCGACACCCCGCCCGCGCTGCCGATTTCCAGGAACACGAAGAGCATGACTATGGCGAAGAAAAGCCACATGGACTGTTCGGCCAGGGTCTTGGCCAGGGACTTGCCCATCTGCCGCTTGAACTCGGCGGCCTCCTCGGAACTGTCCAGCAGGGCGCGGGTGGCCCTTCCGGTGCGGCCCGTCACCGACCCCTTGCCCACCGGCGCGTTGCGTATGTCGTCGAGGGTCATTTCCCGCAAGGTCTTTTCCTGGGCCGAAAAGAGCATGATGCCCTTTTCCACGCCGGCATTGCCCGTGGAGCCGAAATAGTAATCGTCGGGTTCGGCCACGAAGGTCAGGCGGGGCAGCCTGGTCTGGGCGATGCCCGTCACTCGCCAGGGTTCCACCGGGTCGGCGTGCTCCAAGCCCAGGGCGGTCCCGTAGGGCTTGTTGTACCAGTTCAGCCGCTTGCGGGCCTGACCCATGCAGTAGCCGATCAGGACGCAGAAGCCGGCGGAAAGGACGATGTGCTGCGGCCCCCAGTCCCCGGTGGCCGAGATGGTGTCCTGGTTCTGGATGAAGCCCACGACACCCACCACCACGCCCACTATGCCGAAGACCAGGGCGTAAATCTTGTCCAGCGAGTTGCCGAACAGGCTGATCTTCTCCAGTGCCTCGCAGAACAGGTCGTACTGCAGCTTGCAGACGTCGGCATTGAGGGCCGCCGCCGACTTGGTAAGCCCCCAGAACTTGGGGAAGATGGGATAGCTGCGGGCCTCTGCCTGCGCCTGCTGCCAGTAGGTCATCCGGCTGCGGGCATTTTGCTCCGGGTCCTCGCTTCCCGTTTCAAGGGCGGCCGGTTCTGCTGCTAATTCTGTTGTGACTGGTTCGGGTCGAAGCTCTGCGATTGTTGCCATTGCTCCGCGCTTCCTCCGTTGTCGTTTCCCGCTACAGTGTTGCCGGTGGCCTCCAGCAGCGGCAGAATGACGAATGCCGTGAGTACGCTCAGGATTACCACCGTGGCCACTCCGCCTTTAATCAGGTTGGCGTTGCGCCGCTTCCTTCGCTGCCGGAAGGAGTTGCCGGCCAGGGTGGCCCGGTAGGCTTCGGGCAGGATATGGTTCATCACCTCGGCGATGTGCTGGGGCGGTGGGGGGTCCGAGTCATAGACAAAGGCCCCCTTGGTCTTGATGGGCACGTCGTCGCCCCGGGGCCAGGTCCAGAGGGGTATCTGGTCCACCCGGGTCAGGGACTGGCCCAGCTTGTCCGAGTGGAGCATTCCCAGGTCCTGCCGGACGTGGGAATCGAATATTATGTTGCCGTCGCCCCGGATCTGGACCATCAGGTCGTCCTCGTCCGGGCCGCCCTTGCCGCCCTTAAAGCTGAACATCGCTATTCCTCATCGTCCTGGACCTGGGAAGGCCGCCGCCGTCGCCGTCGCTTGTCCATCCGGTCGTTGGCGTCCAGGCCCAGCTTGGCGACCATCCGGGCCCAGAGCGCCTGGGCGTTGGTCTGGCGTGTCCCCTGCATCCTGGAAAGGCAGAAACTGACGGCCTCCTTGCCGAAGAAGGGCATTTCCAATACCTTCAGGCCGTTCTGGAGCTTGTGGGCGTCGGGACTTTCGTAGCGCAGCTTGGCCCGGTAGTAGTCCCGGAAAAAGCCCTTTTCCATGTCGCGCTCAATGCCGGCCACCACCAGGTCTATGCCCTCAGTCAGCCTTGCTATCCGGTGCTCCAGGGCCACGGCGTCCTCGTGGGTCCGGGTGGGAGTCACCAGGCGCAGCAGTTCGTGGGTCTCCATGGTCAGGATGGCCCGGGAGTCCAGCTTGACCGGGGGCGGCTTGTAGTCCTCTCCCCGCTGCCGGCTGGCCAGCACCTTCTCCAGCTCCTCCCGCTCCGCCGCCCGGTGCAGCAGGTACTCCAGCCGGTTGTTGCACCAGGCGTCCCGGCTTTCCCTGGCCAGGCCGCACATCTGGTCCACCCAGCGCTGCTCGTCCGCGTCCAGGGGCGCGGACTCGATGAAGGAGTCGGGAGTCTCCAGGTTCAGGTTCTGGGCGGCGTTGATGCCCTTGGTCCACTCGCCGTAGGCCGACGAGTCGGACTCCTCCACCGCCTGGCCGAACAGGTCTGCCATCTTGAGCCGCTGCCCGTGCTCCTCGAAGGGGTCGTCCTTTACGTTTGGGTCCAGGTCCATGGTCATGTTGTTTGTTACCCCCGCCCGAACATCCGCAGGCCCACCGACACGGCAAAGGCCGCCAGCAGCGCCCACGAAAGCAACCGGATAATGTCGTACACAATGCCCCCGATCCCGTCGGAACGGAAGGCCGAATAGTCGAAGGCCAGGAAGCCCAGCACGGCCCCGAAGGAGCCGGTCAGCACCCCGGCGGCGCGGGCGAACAGGTTGGTGTCCTGGGGGCTGCTGTCAATGGCCGCTTCGAAGGGCGTACCGCAGGCCCAGGAACTGACGTAACCTGCCGTCAGGGACCCGCAGCCTGCGGGCGCATCGCCGAAGCCGCTGTAGCCGGAGGCCATCAGCATGGCGATGATGTGCAGGATTACCCAGCCGGTCAGACCCCCCAGGCCGATTACGCCGCTCATGCCCTACCCC
>VXUA01000019.1 GCA_009837185.1 Gammaproteobacteria bacterium
TATATATAGTTTATAAAATAATCTTTAAACAAACGATCTATTAAAATCTCTGTTGGAATTTGGAGTGAGAACGCAAAAAATCTATCGAAAATTTGGAGTTATCAGACTATGACAGACACTTCCGACCACCCAAATTCGGACGACTCTTGGCTACGCCGTAACATCAATCACTTCGGCGCGTCGATCACGTTTCGCTTTGTTCTCGTAATTGCGATAGTACTCGCACTTATGATTCCGCTCTTCCTTGTTAGTAACCTCGTGCAAGAACGAAGTCAGTATCTTGAAAACGCCACGCAAGAGATTGGTATTGGGTGGGGCGGAAGGGAACAACGCATCATCGGTCCGTTCGTCTTGGTCCGCGCCGAGCAAGAGACTACGACTGGTACCAGCCGGGTTGTGCGAAATGATGATCGAGCTTATATGCCCACACAACTAAATCTAGACCACGCAACCTCCCACACCATGAAATCGCGTGGTATCTACAAGGTACCTGTATTTCAAGCAACTCTCAACTCTTCCGCGTCATTTCCAGCGATGACATTCGATGATAGTTCTCGTCGGATCGAGAGAATTTCACTAGTTCTTGGGATAACAGATGGGCGAGGATTGAGAGTAGACTCGATTCTTTGGAACGGTATTGAACTCACAAACCCGTACTCAGACCAAACATTTTTAGGTAATACACTTCAAGTCGACCTAACGGAGGAAATGTTGCTAGAAGCGTCGGAGGTTGAACTCCAATTGAATTTTCGTGGGTCTCGTAGCTTCGTTGTATTACCGGTAGGCGATACTTCACAAATCACGATGCGCAGTGATTGGCCCCATCCGAAATTTATCGGGACGTTACCAGACGTAACGGAGGAAATCACAACTGAAGGTTTTTCACAATCGTGGACAGTGAACAAACTCGCGCGAGGATTTGACTCCGAAGTCTCGATGGAAGATTTAGCAGGTCGGATTGGATCCGGCGCGCTTTTCAACCCTTACTATCAGAACACGACTTGGTCACGCTCTGGTTTCGAGTTGGGCTACGACGTAATGAACTTGAACACAGACTATCGCGACATTCGTCGAGCGATAATCTATGGAATCTTCTTCGTCGTTTTAACTCTAGTTAGCATACTCTGTCTCGAACTCGTCTCAAGAGTCGAGTTTCACATAGTTCAGTATGGTGTTGTCGGGATTGGTCTAGTTCTTTTCTTCCTCACACTGTTGGCAATCACAGAACATATTGGTTTCGTCGGTGGTTACATTCTTGCTGCGCTCATTCTTACCGCGATGAATACCACATACGTTTGGTTTATCACGCGTACACGGAACATCACCGCAACTATTGGGATATTCCTTGTGATGCTCTACAGCGCGTTGTACTTCATATTGCAACTAGACAATTACGCATTGCTTGCGGGAGTTGCACTGTTACTAGTCTTACTCGGAGGTTTAATGTTTGCTACCAAAAACCTTCAACGACTAGAGCAAGTGGCGTAGGTTGTCGTAAGAGCGACAGCTTATTTGTTGAAGATCGTTTGCGCGAACAAGCGGAGATCAATTCGATCCGTACTAGAATTGTTGGGAGCAGGCTTGAGCGATAATTTCTACAATAACCGCATTAACCGAATCACTGCCCGAATAAACCAAAGAACGTCCGATGACTAGCATAAATAAACGCCACATTTATCGTGTACAGTTCTACAATGGCAGGCAGATTTATGAAGTGTATGTTCGCAGTATTGATAGTGCCGACGTGTACGGATTTGTTGAACTTAGCTCGTTTATGTTTACCAAGCCCTCACAGGTAGTGATTGACCCTTCCGAGGAAAAGCTTCGCAACGAATTTGGTGAAGTCGATAGTACGTGGGTTCCTATTCATAACATTATTCGCATTGATCAAGTACGCAAGGAAGGAACCGCCAAGATCGTCGAAGCTGAAAGCAGTAATGTGACTCCGTTTCCGATCCCCCTACCTGGAAAGAAGTAACAAAGCTCGTCACAAACAACGGCTCGTGCCGGGTCGGGAGAGCATACTGGTACGATAATACAACCACCGCGCCTGCCCGTTCATGGTTGCGTGGACGGTCTGTTGAACCAGAGCTGTCCACTCAGCTATGTTTTCAGTCTTCTTGGATGTCCATGGCATGAAGCACAAACGCGAATGTCTCAGCGAGAACACGAAGATATTCGTACCGACCTGATCTACCACCATGCCCAGCACCCATCTCGGTCTTGAGAAACAATAGATTGTCATCAGTCTTAAGGTGTCGCAACTTTGCGACATACTTGGCCGGTTCCCAATAGGTAACTCTAGGGTCATTCAACCCCGCGGTGACTAACATCGGTGGATAGACTTTAGCTTCTAACTGATCGTATGGGGAATACGAAAGTATGTATTCATACGCCTCGGAATCTGTAATAGGATTACCCCACTCGGGCCATTCAATAGGAGTCAACGGTAACGAGTCATCCAACATCGTATTAAGCACGTCTACAAACGGGACATGAGACACTACTGCGCCCCATAACTCGGGAGCTTCGTTGACTACCACACCCATTAAAGTACCGCCAGCGCTGCCACCGGTGATCGCGATGCGTTTTGGAGCTGTGAACTTTTCGTCAATTAGATAGCGTGCAACCGATATGAAGTCGAGGAACGTGTTCATGCGTTTGTCTAGTTTCCCATCTTCATACCAGTAATATCCCATTTCGCTCCCGCCTCGGATATGTGCGATCGCGTATACAAAACCACGATCCAACCAAGACTTAGTAGTCGTCGAAAAGCTAGGGGGAGAACTCGATCCATACGCACCGTAAGCACGTAGATACAGTGGGGCGGTTCCATCTAAAGGCGTGTCTTTACGATACACGATCGAAACTGGAACTAATACTCCATCGTGCGACCGAGCCATTCTTCGTTCGGACGTGTAGAGACTAGCATCGTATCCACTCGGAATTTTCTGAATCTTTCGCGTGAATCTCTCGCCTGTTGCGAGGTCATAGTCAAATGTAGTACTCGGAGTGACCAACGATGAGTAAAAGATGCGAATCTGCTTTGGGTTAGGACCTGCACTACTCGATCCAAATCCAACACTGTAGACAGCTTCATCGAACTCTATCGGTTGAAGTTGAGCGTCATCTTCGAGAATTGCAATTTGATCCAACCCTTCTTCGCGGTAACTAATGATTAATCGAGTTGCTAATGATTGAAAATTCGTGATGTATCGTGAGTCGGAACCGTCGATCACAGAAGACCAATTTTCCGGTTCTAACGAGTCGGAAGGTGTTCGCGCCAGTCGGAAGTTTTTGTGTGTATCGTTGGTGAGAACGTAAAAATCTCCACCACCATGATCAATGGAGTAGTAGTGTTTGTCTCGTCGTTCCACGATCAGTTGTGGCGTTTTTGTTAAATCGTCGAGCGGTATAACGTAGACCTCGCTAGTTTCGTGGTCATCAGTCCCAATCACTGCGAATTCCCTAGACGTAGTACGGGAAATGCCAACAAAAAAGCCAGGATCAGATTCTTCATAGACAATTGGATCATTAGCTGGATCGGTACCCAAAACATGATGACGTACTCGACTGGGACGCCAATGTTCGTCTACCATTACATACAAAAAACTCTTATTATCGTTAGCCCAAACTAAACCACCGCCCGTGTTTTCTATACGATCAGATAGTAGTTCGCCTGTGGTCAAATCTTTAACAACAAGCGTAAAACGCTCACTACCGTTAGTATCAGAACTGTAAGCCAATAAACGGTAGTCCGGACTCACCGAGAACGTGCCAAGTCGAAAATATTCCAGACCTTCTGCGAGCTCATTCTGATCTAATATGACTTCTGTACCTTCTTCCGGAACATCGAATTGAGCTGCCGGACTAGTTGAGTCGCTTGGAGCTGACCAGCGAACGTGTTGCCGGTATTGACTGTCCTCCACATAACGTGATTGGTACATGTAGTCTCCATCTCGGTACGGCACTGACGCATCTTCTTTTTCCAATCGACCCTTGAGTTCGTTGTAAATGTCCTCAACTCGATCTTCGATCAATCCGGCGAACTCTTCAAAGTAGGCATTTTCAGTTTTCAAATAGTCCAACACATCCTCGTCGTCGATCTGTGGATAACTTTGATCCTTTAGCCAGTGATACGGATCTTTCAGTTCCATGCCATGGTAGGTTGCGACGTGTGCTCTGCGCTCTGCAATAGGTGGTTCAGACATTTTTAGACTCTCTTTCTCTACACTACAGGATGTCATCAGGAGGAACGTCATGACACATCCAACAAGTATTTTTTTCATTGTTCCGGTAAAAATTCAATCAATAGAAATGACAACACCGTCCGCTAGTGTGCTAGCAAACGGTTGTCCAATGCAAATTATGTTCATGGATTGAGTTTCATTTCTGTTGAACGATGTTGTCGATCCTGTTTTGGTTGATTCGGTGCGGCACAGTAAACCAACGAACAAACTACAGTGTTTATGTAGTTTTCTTGCTTTGTTCCGTACCAAGTTTCAATGTCCACACACCCATTGACTACGAGAATTTCGATTCAAGATACATTGAAATTTACAAAATAATGTTCAGACTGTTCTCGAATGAAATGTAGTAACCGGTTTAAAACGCGACCAGACTTCTGATAGAATTTCGCTTAACAACATTATTTTCGACTCCGAAAATTGAGTACCAAAACAATCCATAAAAGCATAGCTAGGAGATAGTCCAGGTGACCTATTGTGTCGGTATCGCTGTCCAAGATGGACTAGTTTTTGTTTCTGATTCACGAACGAATGCCGGTGTCGACCAAATTCACACGTTCAGCAAGATGCATGTGTTTTCTCATCATCGGCACTTTTTTGTACTCTTGACTTCGGGCAATCTTGCCACAACACAAGGTGTGGTCGCTCGATTACACAAGGATATAAAAGACCGAACAGCGCACAATCTTTACACGATGCAGGATCTAGGCGAAGCTGCGAGCTACATTGGTGAGATATCGCGAGAAGAACAAAAGGTATTCGAAGGGAAGGAGTCTGAAAAAGGATTCTCCCCCGAAGCTTCCTTCATCGTTGGAGGTCAAGTCTTAAATGAAAGTCCGGCGATTGCACAAATATATCCAGAGGGAAATTTCATTCGCAGCAGCAAAGAGACTTGCTATCTACAGATCGGAGAGACCAAATACGGCAAACCGATACTGGATCGCATGATACATCGTGAGTTTGACATCGCTCATGCGGCCATGTGTGCTCTGGTTTCTATGGATTCGACGTCGCGCAGCAACGCGACGGTGGGTCCTCCCATCGAGTATCTAATCTACCTCAACAACACGTACAACCCTAGCTTGCAGCAAAGTTTAGATCGAGACCATGAGTATTGGTTGCAATTACGAAAAAATTGGTCTGACAGTCTCCGCCGCGCGTTCGACTCCCTACCCATCGCTCCCGGACTAGACAGTCTTCAGAAGGATTCTGCCACCAATGTGATGTCCATACACAACCCAAAACCCTTTGGCTAGACGATGTTAAAACACTTGAAGTTTGTTGTTGCTTCGCACTGAATCATATGAGTTCTGCAAACATAGAAACTGCTACAGACTTAGAAGAGTTCGTCGAACTCACGCCCACGCGCCCTCGCAAACTAGTCGTGTGCTTGCAGTGCCGACATCATTTGGCGGATGCGGACGACGCGCTCTTTGTGGATGGATTGCACGAGTATGAACTCGCCAACCCACATGGGATCGTGCATAAGTTTCGATGTTTTCGAGATGCACTTGGATGTGCCATTGAAGGACGGCCGACAGCTGCAGACACTTGGTTCCCGGGACACACTTGGCGTCTTGCTTCCTGTGGAAATTGCCGTACGCATCTAGGATGGTTCTTCGAGTCTGAGAAGAGCTTTTATGGTTTACTTACGATAAAGACTACAGTCACTAGTCTTGATGAATACACTGGCTCAACCTAGAGCCTCCGACTACGACATTCTCTCGTTCGATTGCTACGGTACTCTCGTAGACTGGGAGACTGCAATTACCTCGACATTGCAGTCAATATTGTTATCCCATGATGCACATTGGAATGACGCAGTGCTCCTAGAACACTTCGCTCTCTTGGAACCAGCAGAACAAGAACACGGTGGTTCTTATCGCGATGTGCTCGGACGCGTGTTGAAACAATTTGGTACTCGCCTAGGTTTCGTCCCAACGGAATCACAATTAATACAGTTTGAAGAGTGTATTGCTCGAGCAGCTCCTTTTCCGGACACAGTAGACGCGCTCAAGACACTCAGCGAATCCTTCCAACTCGCAATAATTTCCAATACCGATGACGACCTGTTTGCCCTAACGGCTCAAAATTTGTTGGTTTCGTTTGATTACGTTATAACCGCAGAGCAAGTTGGCCTGTACAAACCGAATCTAGCTGTATTTGAACATGCAGTGAAGGAATTTTCCTGTTCCAAATCGCGAATTATTCATGTCGCCCAAAGTCTTTTTCATGATGTCGCGCCCGCAAATGCGCTAGGTATTGCGACCGCGTGGATCGACAGGACAAGAGGAAAACCCGGTGCGACTGCATCGTCTGATGCTACACCACAGTGGACCTACCAGACGTTAGCTGAACTTGCGGGGACGGTACAAGATTCCTAAGACTCTTATCAGTATCATTTTTACCCAAACACCTACAAAGAATTTCCATTTGATCAGCACTTATCCGTGCCTCTAGTTTCGATAAACGCAGTAATTCGGCGACCTTCTGCATTGTTGCTGTTACCTGAAGAAACGAGATCCTTTGCAGCGATCCTAAAAAAAGAAATTTGGTGGTTTAGCCTTATCCCACCGAGTTTTTTGTTTATCGGTACTTATTTTTTCGGTTGGCGCATTGGTGCCGAAGAGCCACTATACTTTGAATGGCCCGTGCTACTTTCGATATGTATTTTTTACTACATGTTGTTATTTGGTGGATTGCTGATTTTGAGCTTGTTGTCCCGGTGGATGGCTCCAACGTATGCGACAACCAAAGACCTTGGTTCGCACCTGACGGTAATCGTAACCTCGGCAGCACCTCTGTTCCTAGGATCGGTCGCCCACTTGTACCCGCACATCATTGTCAATTCCCTAGTATTCATCCCAATGCTTCTTTGGAGTTTGTGGGTCTTGTACAGCACTCTGCCTGAACTTCTTAAAACAGACCCTCAACGTGGTATGCTCCATGCATCCAGTCTTGTAGGTATCGTCATGGTCGCCGGTGTTTCCTTAATCGGGATGTCGGTCGTGCTTTGGACTTTGGGTATTGGTCCCACCATTGGCGTATAAATGAAGGGGACTTATCCAGCTGATTAGACCATTTTTGAAGTTCAAGTTGATTGATTTTAAAAGC
>VXUA01000073.1 GCA_009837185.1 Gammaproteobacteria bacterium
GATGAGGTACATCTTCGATAATCGTCGAGAGGACGTCAGACTGGGTGCTCGGAGCGTTCTTGCATTGCTCTGCAGCATTCAGCAGTCCTCGCTGAAGCGAGCGGGCTCGGCGTTTATGCCTGGCTCCGAAATGGCTCATATTTCAAACTGAGCCACTACCGAACAGAGACAATCTTTATCGATCAAGCTGACGACCGGCGCAGAATGAACTCCGTGTAGATTGAAGACCTCGCCTAGGTCGCTGAAAACCTGCCGACTAGCTTCCGCTCAAGTGCCAAACAGTTCTTGAGGTTTTCATTGGTCAATCTCTTTAAGTACAAGATTTTTTTCGTCTTCTGATTCAGCGAAATCAAGCATTTCGTCTTTACAAACCTCAGTCAGCGAGGTGAATTTCTCACTAAAGTTTTGTAGATCTACTTTGAAATCGAGTCGAAATGTGCTAAATTCCGCTTTGATTCGGACTTCATAAGAATTTTGCAACGCAGTTATATAGGATTTGAGGTCGGCTTCAATGGCGTTGCGAAGATGGATCGCCGATGAACCAGACTTGAGAAGAGTACTATCTCTAAATTCTTGATCGAGTATTTTTAGGTCATCTGCATCTTGTCTTTTGAAATTGAACGAAACCGGTATTGTGGGATAGAATTCTTCATCGATTTCTCGCGTTTCAATTGCCGCGGTTCTAATTTCCGCTCTCTCTCCCCACACACCCGCCGGAAGCACATTATGTGGGAATCGAACTAGCGCATTTCAGTTAAACATTCACTCTCGTCTTTGACTCGTTCGAACAGCAAAATCTTTGAATCCTCGCTCGAGTAGTAGACTATCCGTTTCGTTACTGTGTCATCGAAGCGATCGCTGATTGAAATGCCTAACCAACTATTCGGTACGAATTTGTCCTTAGACATGTTTTGATGTGGCCACACATATGGTATCGGGAAACCGGTAGCAGCTTCTTCTTCGTTGTTTGAGCATGCGGTCCAGAAAGGCAAGACAGTAGCAAAAGAAAAACTCCCGTTTGGAAACTCGGAATCCAATTCTGCAATCCGTGGTGTCGTTGATCCATACTCAAAGTCTTTAGGCAAAAAATATGCCACATAATCCCCGATTTAGCGATTAATGACAATGCCAATTAAATTATGGCTACTCGCTTATGCATACTCGACAAGTGAGTGGAGTACCAATAATTAGTTGATGAACCTCTGAAATTATGGGAAATTCAGATGAGTTGGGAGTATGTATTCACAGATTTACCTACTCACGGATCAATTCTTTACCAGTGCCGAACAAACACTCCATTGTTTATGAGTAACACGGTCTTTCCCTGTTCATCACCTGCCGACACTTGCATAGTTTTCTTGTCAGTTAATGGGTCTTTAGCGCCATTCTTAACCCAGCGCAGAATTTCAGGGAAGGTAATCAACCGATCTTGCCAAAGTGTACGCGCAGCCATCCGAATCTTTTCAAGCTCCGGGCGTAAGTGATTTGTGGAATCACTAATCACTGCGTAATCGCCGTCATAGAACCCATACTCAAAATCCGCATCGTAGTCAGATGGAGGTTGTATGGCTTTTATGAACTCTCTAATCTTTTGGCCAGGGACATAATCAGTCATCGGTGTTGTCCTGTTTACTTCTCTCAACTATACCGGCACCTTCAAGGTACCCTTTCAATCGCTGAAAATTCTTATCGATCTCGTTCACTTTTCTGTCCAATCGATTGAAACCTGCAGCTACCGCATCCTCTAGTCGCAAGAGTTTTTCGTTTGTAGCCCTCTTTGTACGTATATCTATTCGAATGGTCCAAAAAACAGCAACACTTGCAATAACTAAAGAGCCAAGCGCAATCCAATTTGCGATCGTGTCTGTAGAAAAATCTAACACGACACATTTCCGATTATCAATATTTCTGAAGGAATCACAAGAATTTTTTTCAACCCAAATCTGAAGCATTGCTTTCAAGATTTCCCAGAGAGTCCTTAGACATCAGAGAGATTCTTAAAGCTCGTAGCTTCAAACCGCTAACCTAACGAATTGTTATCAAAGCTCTGGTCATACTCTTAACAAACCTGATCTGAGACGCAGCGTCAATCTGTCAGTCAACCTACCACTCGACTGTTTGCGACTTATGGTCCGGTGTCCGAGTCTCGACTCTCGCTTCTTAGGTACTTGAGTAGCATGGTGTATCTTCGCGAATCTCGCGCTTCTTTGGAGTCTAGGACCGTAGCTCGAAACTCGTGTTTGCCATTGCGACAGCGCGCAATAATAGTCTTCATTTATATCTAATATACTGCTATATTATACAGTATACTTGTGTACAAGAATGTGGCACTAGATACGATGATTCGTTGATTCATGAAGTACCATCTAGACTGCTATTAATTGACCTCTTTCAAGCCTTTGCGCAATTCTTCAATCTAGAAAGCCTCGTTATTAAGTCCTTAAGAACGAAAATCCAAAGGAATTCAAAACCATGAAGAATCTACTACTGCTGCCCTTAGTATTACTATCCCTCTGTGTCTTTGCGGATGAACGAGTATTTCTGCGATCACTTGTACAAGAGTCAACTGAGAGTGTGGTCGCTGAACGTGGAATCGATGCGGAGTCATCCTTGACTGGCATCGAAGCGAGATTCTACAATTTCAGAGACAGGGGTATTAACTCGGGAGCTAGGTTTGCTCACCTAACGGACGCCCTTGATATTTGCCAACCGCCACTGTGTCGAGCAGCTAATGCGAGCAGAACAAGGTTCTATAGCGAAATAGGTAGGGATTTAAGTCAATGGACTCCGTTGATCGATATGTCTGTCGCCGGTTCGGTAGCCGATTCATCTAAAGAAAGCGATAGCGATGAGACTTGGGGAATAAACGCCGGTGTGTGGTTCGAAAATGAAACTCTCAAGCTAAGAGGAGCTTTAACTGACGTTGGAGACAGTGACAATAGAGAGATTTTTGGCAATTTCCTTTTCAAATTTGGAAACAACTATGTCTTTGGCGCAGAAGGCGGTCTGTTGTTGAATGAAGCAGAGGACAGATTCAGTGTTTCACTTCAAATTGGCAAGGTCTTCTTCTAAAGCAAGTCTGTTTTTTTGGTCTCATACTAGAGAAGTTCTGCGAGTAATAATTCGCCTGATTGTTTCTGACGGCGCGAATCTGCCCTTCTACAACGTCGTCTGGGACAGGTCTCAATTTGCATGAGACCAACCAAAACACCTTTAATCTCGAATAGACGTCTGAGCTCGCAGGCTTTAGCACCCTCGTGGGAAACGAAGAGAGCGCTACCCGTGCTGCTCACTGACTCGGCTGTGATGAGTCGACGTAAGTTCAATTGGATTGAATCGCTTTGTGTGTGTTGAAACGGTGATCTACGGTAGCATTAGATCGAACCAAAGAAGTCATAGTCGAAGTTACCGAGTTTGTTGTTTCAGACGACCTCAATACAAAAATCTCAGTACTCATTGTTGGTGTCGGTGTTGGCACATTTAAGATCGTGCTCGCAGGACTGATTGCTTAGGAAATCTTCGACAGCTCACCCTCTTGAGAACTTTGAGGTTTTTCAACTCGGTGAAGCATTTCCCCAACGTTATCGCACCTCATTGAGGACAAATCACCGATGTTCTGTCTAATATCTAGGTAAACATGGTCGAAAATGACCCGATTTTGTACTTGTAGACTCTGGATTTGATGCACCGTATCTGAATCTACTCCGAACCAGGTCTTTCGGACTCTTCAAGGAGAACAACATGAACCACTACATCATCTACTACTCGCTCAACAACCAGAACTGGAACAGCTTCATGGAGGTGGAGAGTATGCTTGCCAAGTGTGGCGATGCTTGGAAGAAGAACTCAGATCCGACCTTCGTCAGATTAGACTCGGAGTTAGGTCTCAAGGCCATGCATCACAGAATGCTATTGACGTTAAACGTGAAGAATGGCGACACATACTACATTGCGCAAATACCTACCACAACCTATCAGAATGGTTCGACCAGACTCAATCGACTAACCAACATGGAATTCGGTACAAAACTGAAAGCTGATTGAAGAAACGACAGTGCATGGAACCATGGTCTGACACCTTTTTGGTGTTGCAGTTCAATCGTTCTGGTGTGAGTGCTGTACCAGTAATGACATATCGAGCTAAAAAAATTTAACTCGACTAAGTGTTCCTTAGTTAGATACAATTTTTTAAACTCCCAGTTTAAGTTGGTTTAGCACCATGAATCCACGAGTACTGTTGCTTGTGCTCTGCGGCATTACGTTTGCAGGTTGCGCGTCAATTCACACGCCCGAGCCGGGGCAGTCCTCTATATGAGCAATCTGTTAAAGAGACTCAACAAGCGATTCTTGAGACAATCGAAAAAGAAACACTACTAAGAGTGCTAACGTACCCAATACTGTCGGCCAATACAGAATTGTGTGGGGCTCAGCGTACATACAAGCTAGGGTTTGAGTGGATCATCCTAAATGACCTAGGCAAAGTCGGTCGAATTCAACGAGATGCGGGGGCGGCTATCGGTATAGGAAACTACCCTTACTTAACAGTAGTTACCCCTGGATCACCTGTTCACCAAGCTGGACTCCGGCGAGGTGACACCTTGGTGTCGCTCAATGAACCCCCTATCAGTGAAGATAAAGAGAGGAAATTCATCCAGTGGCTAGAAAGTGGAAATGAAGTCGTCCGAGGGTACCGACGGAATTTGGAAAGATGGCTCCACTGGACTGCACTTGGAGGCGGCGACGTCCATTCAATTGATGTGCAACCAAGGAAGCGGTGTTACTTCAATATTGTGATAGTAGATCACGAAGAGTTGAGTTCGCGCGCAGTCGAAAACACGATTTTTCTTTCCTCTGCTCTTTTCGAATTTGCTGAGAGTGACACGAAAATTCAGTTCATTATTGCTCACGAAATGGCACACAGAATATACCGTCACAGACCTGGACAACTCACACCGTTGAGAGCACTCGCTCTCGGTGTTGATGCACTAGTAAACTATGGTCTAGTTGCAACTCAGCTCGTCGCGGGTGTTACTTCCGGTGATGAGTTGGAGGGTAAAGTTTGGGCTCCGGGCGCGATATTCTCCCACCAAAACAATCCCCCGTATCGGCACATGCTGGAAAAACAAGCCGATTACTTAGCTATGTACATGTTAGCGCGCGCGAACATCGACGTCAGTGATATCGATTTTT
Organism: Gammaproteobacteria bacterium; assembly: GCA_009837185.1. GTDB lineage: Bacteria > Pseudomonadota > Gammaproteobacteria > Pseudomonadales > Azotimanducaceae > Bin55. The sequence continues at coordinate 5,191 of VXUA01000073.1, forward strand.
TTGGAAACGCATCCCCTCAGATTCGTACCTCTCGGAGATCCATGTGACTAAAGCAGGACGTATCGAAAACATGTTGGCGATACAGGAAGAACTCGAAAGAAAAATGGAGTCAGGATCGCCGTTGATTCCTTCTAGAACTCGGAGTGTGCAAAGCACTAGCGAAGGATCACAAGAGAATTAAGGTGACGTGCGCGCGTCGGGTTGAACTGTCAGTTTAAGAACGCAGGGTAATCATTCTCGACCCAGAATCCAACTGATTCAAGTTCAAGGACGTTGGAACAAATCAAAACTATAAAGAGAACTTGTACTCGTCCGAGAAAGAGTTTGCTCGGGTTTTGATGATGCTTCTCGAATCGACACTAACCTTGATTATTCATTCTTGTAGACAGGTTCAACAATCACTAGACTTCTAGTGTTCCATCAGGCCTACCACTTACTCTAAACTCGTAGGTTACTTTCTCAATCGACGCAAACAAGCGGAACGGTATTTGCTTGATAAGCAACCTTTAAATTGAACCAAAGGAAATTTCTGTTTGAAAGTCCCAAAACGCGCAATTTCGAAGATCATAGGACTCCTCACCATAGTATTCGTAAGTCTAGGAGTGACCGCGGACGAATTTGAGTCGTACTTTGCTGTGGAATACGGTCAGATTGCTAACAAATTCACCGATGTGTTTGAAGGACCATCGTTGCGTGCATCGGTGGGCTTTAAACTCAACCGTAATTTTGGTCTCGAAGTAGCCTACGAATTTAGTCCTGGTGGAACAGTGACCGACAATTTCTGGGATTTTGATTCCACTGGCACGCGGTACTTTGACGATATCAACACACTCAGCGTTTTTGGGACTGCCGAATGGGACGCAAACCCTCGATTTTCCTTTTTTACGAAATTTGGTGTGGCGCGCGGAACGGTGGACTACACCATATCAGACGCGATTTATCGACCGACTTCAGGTTCATTGACTGAAACCAACGTAGTACTGATCCTTGGAGTCGCCGTACCTACAAATAGTGCGTACGACCTTACTTTTTCGGTCAAGGAGAACTTCAGCGCAAATTTCTTTGGACTAGGAGATAGTTTCGACTCTTCAACTGTATGCGTCGGATTTCGTCGTCGCTGGTAAGTATCTGTTAAATTTCAATATCACTGCCGACTACGTACGTTTGTGTAATCGACGATATACCGCGGGCTTGATTGTTTAGCTTCAGGGTTTGATCTTGTCTTGAACTCCACGACTATTGAGGGTCGTCTGGCTCGAGATTCAGCTAGGAACTGTTTTACTGTTTTGTTTCCCACGCACCAGCGTGTCAAGTTCCATTGAATTACAATGAACCTCTATTTTTTTCAAGTCGTTGTGGACCACAAAATATCGTCAACTCAGTAAGTCCATATTTCACACACACTTGATTTAGTAGGCGACAAAATTGGATTTTAAGAAGCTTCAAATCGGAACGTTGGTAGCTCTTTGCTTGGTTGCCATTTGCCTTTCGGTGATTGCGACCCGTATCTCAATGGTCGCGATTGACTCACAACAAAACCAAACGCCAACTCCAACTCAAAGCCAAATACCGACACCAACCGAAACAGCGACGATTACGGCGATGGTTGAAAGGGTCAATGCTTCTGTAGTGAAAATTTCAGCCACCGAGCCCGCGGATTTTGTACTCAACTCGGTCCATTGGAGACCAAAAAGCAGTCGGGAACAAGAAGGAAGATACGATCTCGGGACCGGTGTTGTTATTGATGCCGTGAACGGATACGTGGTCACCGTGCAACATGTCATTCGCGAGTCGAAGGGTATTGTTGTTACTCTATATGATGGACGTGATTTCGAAGCAACAGAGGTTGGTTACGATTCACCCACAGATATTGCTGTACTCAAAATAGAAACTGACAATCTGCAAGCACTCACGTTTGGAGACTCTGACAAGGTTCAAGTTGGCGATTCGGGTCTGAGCACGTATTGGGGGACAGGTTCTTAAGCACATTTTGATCATGGCGCGTCAGCGTTCGAGGTCGAATAGTGATGTTGCTGACC
>VXUA01000075.1 GCA_009837185.1 Gammaproteobacteria bacterium
GGGGACGTCAGGCTCGGGTGGGACCTTACTTCTTGTATGTTTTGTTATCGGAAAGACTGTCTGAGGGTTGACCAGAGTAATTGTTTTTTTCGTACTTCTTGGCCTAGCAAATAGGAAGGCTACGGATCCGCTCATTTTGTAGGAGTATTGAACTGTCAACTCATGCACATGAATTCTGACAGTCCCATGTTGATTTACGCCGGTTCCTCCATAAGCTTCTTATCAAGCTCCTAATTCTCTGCATAGTTTGGAAATTACCTCATCTTGGGTTAAGCCTCCTCGGCAAATCGGAGGTTTGGATCACCTTGGTGTTCAGGCTCCCGGTATCAACATCTACGGACGTCTTCTACCTGGTATCACCAACGTTACTGACCGTGCGCGTTACTACTCGTTTTACCCATGGTTGATTTGGAGCTTTGATCGCCACGGTTTTAGAAAGTACGACGACGAGTTCAAAGAGCGATTACGCCGAGCTGACTGTCTGTTTACACTCATTGCATTGCGACATGCCCACGTTACCGGAACTGACTACGAAGACCATGCTGAAGCAATGGTCGGTAGTAATACGCTTGCGAGGGTTGTAAGGGAACTCAAGCTCAACGAGACGCTGACTCTATCTGATTATTCCCTACGGGAAGGAGCTAAGACTCGCTATTTCAAAAACCCATTGGGAGGTCTTGGACAGTACTATTTAGGTGTACTTCGTGAACTGAAAATGTTGGATGGCGACACATCGGGAGTTCTGAAATACACTACACAGATTGGGAAAGTGATCGCTGAGTACATGAACATGGGGTTCGACGGAGATTTATTTCTCAACCTCGTGGAATCCGACAAGATTTCAAGCCAGCAACTTGACGATCTTAGTAGCGCGTGTCCTTGTCAGTTACGTAATAATCGCAGAGAGGCGGAGTTTCTTGTTGATCTCTTTTTCGCTCGAGATCTGTTTTACGATCCTGAAGCTCTGTCGCGACGACACAGTTTGCAATCAATTCTCCACCTTTCGAGTCTACTCGCAGAGGACGGTGATGAGATTTCAGAATTCAACTTTAGGGCTTGTGCGTATTCCGACAGTCTTCCCAACAACCAAGATTGGCCCATTCTCGACTCTTTAGCACAAATTCGTGCGAAATGGGCAGTCTATGCACGTCATGAACTATTGTCAGTTGCCACGCAAGGACTGTTTTATGCTTTGCTCGATGGTTATGAAGCATCAGTTGAACGTTTTCACGATAGTGTACAACTTGTGGAATGGTTTAGTGCTTTGCACGAGACTCAGGATGCTCTCGACGCGATCGGCACTAACACTCGCTTTTCCTCCATCATTGAGATTGCAGGGAACGAGTTGCCACCTCTGACTAACTGGTCCGATCCAAACCACGAAATCCAACATGCTGAACGTCTCGTGCGGCTCTGTCGCAGCGAGAAGTCTGCTGAGAACCGACGTGAAGTTGTTGTTGCAGCACTCCGTGTGCTGATCGCGCTTGCCCAACGGTTCTCAGCCGAGGACCGTGCTTACGGCGATCTAGTATTTGAAGACGGATACTTCAGTTATTATCCGCTTAATCTCCAATCTTTTCAATATCACGTAGTTAACACATGGTCTTCGTTGACTGCAAGGCAAGTATTGAACTGGTTACTGCAGTACTGGTGTATCGAGAACCATATGCGCGTAGCTCTTAGGAAACTTCGGACTCAATCGCAGTCGACCTTTCGCATTCGTCCGGCAGATCGAGGGTTCGAAGTAACCGAGATACCACCAGCCGTACATACCAGACCTCGCTTCAACCAAGCCGTTCGCATTCTTAAAGATCTGGGGATTCTTGAAAGAGAGGATTCTGGTCTCTGGGTTCCAAGCAGTCTAGGCATAAGCCTTCTGGAGCTGGGTGATGCTTTTTAAAGTATCACTTCTCGACGAACTGCGAAAGGGTGGTTTCGAAGCGTCGTTGATTACCACCTTCAATGCGTACCTTCCTTTCTATGAAGATGTCGTACTACGTCGACTCGTCAACGTTGGAGTTCGACACAACTTGTTGTTGATGGATGCGCGACAATTCAGTGTCTCACTTGAACACCATCCTCCTAGATTTGCAGGTCGGTCCTACACATTAACACCCATCGGTGTTCCAGGTGCATTCCATCCAAAGTTGATCTTTTTGGTAGGGAAGAAGAAAGGTCTTATTGTCGTTGGCAGTCATAACATGACGCTCTCTGGATTTGGATTCAATCGTGAACTAACGAATATCATTCGGATCGCCACGAAAGGGGATGAAGCTGGAGTCGCACTAGCGAACCAAATCTGGTCGGAGATTCAGCACTGGATTGATACGTCTTCGAAGGACACTCCTTCAAAGATCCGAGATAGTATTTTCAGGTTCCAAGAATTTGCACCTTGGCTTGGCGCGAATGAGTCTGAAACGGACAGTGAGATTCAACTTCTAGCAGGCCGAACCGACGGACCGACTCTTTGGGAACAACTCTGTGATTTGGTCAGCAATCCTGTGAAAGAGATCTTTCTCACAGGCGCGTTTTTCGATGAAAATCTTGACTTTTTGAACCGAATCCAAACTGACCTGCAGCCAGATCAAATTGTGGTGGCTATTGATCCCAATACAGTGGAGATTCCCACAGATTTGCAAATTCCTTTAAATGTTCGTTTTGTTCATGCTGCTAATCTTGGTACTGATTCAAACAATGACGATGCTTCTGGATATCTCCATGCGAAAGGAATGTTTCTGCGTCAGCAGAACAACGATTGCCTGTTCGTTTCTGGTAGTGCTAACCCAACCCGACCGGCTTGGTTAGCTAGTAACAGCAATGGAAATTTTGAATTGATGGTGGCTCGTATGGGAGCGGTAGCTGAAAGTGCTGCTATTGATCTTGGATTTACAGAGATTCCCAATTTACCGGAATTGAATGACTGCGATTGGCAGACTATCGCAAACAGCCCATCAAGAGTTACGAGTGAGATCTCACCTAACTGCAAATTTGGCATCGCAATTGTCAAAGACGACGAAATCTACATCGATTCAGACTTAGCGAACGACCTTCAGAGTTGCAAGACCGTCTTGCTTAATGTCGACCGCCAGGAAATCGACCAAGGAACGGGTCTCGTACAGAAGGAAAAGCAATACATTGCGACTTTCAATCGTGAGGAACTATCGCGAGCACACTTTCTTCGCTGTGTACTTGGTACTCAAACGGTTGCAAATCTATTGTTGCATCACACGCAGATTGTTGAAGAACAAGCTAGAACGGGAGTTCAGAGGGAGTTTAGAAACGCCTTACTCAGCTTGCAAACAGACAGACCAAATATTGAATTGCTGATTGGTTGTCTCGACAAGATCGCGTTGTCTGAAAACGCGAATGTTTCACCCGTGTCGGCTCGCAGCTCATCAGTAGCAGGAACTGAGGACGACTCAAGTGATGCCATTCCCGACAGCTTAGCGATCGATGTGTCGGAAGTCAAAAAGAGAGAGTCAAGACTTCGCTTGATGCATAGTAGTGACCTCGGCTACTTACTAGACACTTTGATCTTTCATCTTAGATTTCAAGAAGAACGAACAATGGAGTCGGTCGACCATCGAGGCCGTTCTGAAGAAGAGCAGGTCGGTGAAGATGATTCCGAAGAAGCAGACGAATCCGGTCTCACCCAAATCAAACGTGACGAACTTCTGAATCTCTGTCACACAAAAGTCCGTACAGTGGTGCGACGTATCACCACGCACTTAAATGCATACGCTGAGCTGAGTGGTCAAGCCCAGATGATTGAAGCATTTCCCGGGGTGCTCGTTCGCTTATTGGGTGTTTTGGCTGTTCTGCGCGAACTCAGACGTTGCGATGGTCGGGCTCAGTGGGTGGATCAAGGCAAAACGACTGTCCCCGTTGATGAGCGGACGCGCTTATTTAGAGAGGTGATGTTCAGCCTCATCGAGAACGAACCATCGCTACTACATATGGAAAAATTGGGTGATGAGTTGGTAACCAGCGAGGAAGTGGCCAGGCTGAAAGGAATGTTGCTATGGCTCGCTTGGGATTGTGGCGTTCATTTCGAGCAACGAAAGCCATTTAAGGAAACTTTCGAGATGGAAGTCGAGCGTCTTGAAACTAATGCAATGTTGCTTGCATTAGCTCAAACGGTACAACAGGATGAATTGGTGATTGAAGAAGCTCGTCAGAGTATCGGTGGTTTGGGTTGGATAGATGGAGTACATAGCATAGCGATCAAATGCGACGCTATCCGTAACAGAGAATCGCCCGTACACTCTGCCGAAGCTGTGAAACCTGGTGACGTGGTAATTCGCCGAAACTATCAAAGTGAGAATCTACGAATAGTCGCTAGTGTCCGAGACGATGGGATTGTGTCGATGTTTAAGTTCTCGTTACCCGAAGAAAGAGACCAACTGCGGAGTAAGTATTTGTTGACCACCAATCTTTTCTCATACTGATCCAATTCATTACTCAGAGGGTGCGCAGATTTCGGTGAGGGCAACATCACGAAAGCTCGTTCCTAGTGATACGGTACCCTGTGAGGCTTTCAACGGAGGCTGTTGGGCGGGTCGAAGGAGTATTCTTCTAGCCTATCATACAACTATGTCTTATCAGAACGATCTCTCTCGAAATCATCAACGTACAATGAACGGTTGATTTGGTTGAGACTTTCGGCGTGGTACACTTTTTCATCTACTACGCACTGTCATTACTAATCATCGTAGTAAGGAGCGATTCGAATGAACGATGCAATACACAATCTTGCTGTTATCGATTTTGAAACGACAGGCTTCCGATCCAAAACCGACAGAGTTGTAGAAGTAGGTATCGTATTTGTAGACCCCAACACATTTGAGATTGTCGAAGAGTGGGATACTCTGATAAACCCGATGCGCGATGTGGGGCCTACCCAAATTCATGGCATCACTGCATCTATGGTTGAAATGGCACCGACGTTTGACGAAATTGTCGGTCTTTTATGTGCGAAATTACACAGCCACATATTAGTGTCTCACAACCTTCCATTCGACAAACGATTCTTAGGATTGGAGTTGGACAGACTCTCAGTTCCGTTTGAATTTGGACAAGGGTACTGTACGCTTCAAGCTACAGGCCAGAAACTAACGTATGCGTGTTCCGAAGTTGGATATTCGATTGATTACGAACATAACGCTTTGTCGGACGCTCGAGCAACAACTGCGTTGTTACCAAAAGTCATTGACAGAATTTCGAACACTACTGCACCATTCGAAGTTTTTGACTCTGATCATCAAGTCAATTCGCGCACTTTAAGACGAGAAACCATAAGTCCAAATCAACCTGAAAACGTTGCGTGGAAGCGAATCGTGTCTAATGTTCAAGCACCGACTGCGGATAACAACCACGCACAGTACTTATACCTACTTGACTACGTTCTTATAGATCGAATAATCGACGATGAAGAAGAGGAAGAACTGAGTAAACTTTGTCGAGATTTGGGTATAGGTCAACGAGAACGTAAGATGCTGGATACCACATACGTGGAGTCAGTAGTCTCTGCGGCAGCGAGAGACAACGTTATCACACTTGCAGAACATGAGTTGATCCAGCAGCTAAAAGACTCATTAAACGTCAAAATTGAAGTCCCCCGGGTTACGAGTGGCCAATCAAAGACTGCTGAGCTGGGACATGGAACAAACGTTTGTTTCACAGGAGAATCCGTGATAAACGGAGAGCATTACACAAGAACTAGATTGGAAGGTATTGCAAAGGATATTGGGATCGGTGTGACTGGAAGTGTCACAAAGTCTTCTTGTGACGTACTCGTTGCTTCTGATGTATCTTCGCAATCCAGTAAAGCAAAAAACGCTAGAAAATTTGGTATACCGATAATCAGCGTGGAAGATTTTCTTGATCGATTTGTACGATCAGATGTGTCCACAGATTAGCTCTTTGTTGTTTTCTCCTTCCAAGCCCTGACGTAGATGGGCTAAGACGATTTTCGCTAATTGGATGACGTTTACAATCCACGTCGAATTCATTTCAAGAACACTGTTCTACGGCAAATCCCAAAACAAACTGTCTATCAAACTGAGGCAACCTCGGTCGAGAGATAGAAATATACAACAATGAAACAATCAAAGAGGAATAAGTATGAATGACTCTAATCGAACCGTAGTTGAACTGTACAGTAATGTCGGTTCAGACGAACCATTTAGAAGTCTCGCAATTTCTTTTCAAATGCATGAAATAGGAGGCACAATTCCATGTGTCGGCGATTTTATTCTTGACAGAACCAGGGGTTCAATGTGGGAAGTGACTCATCGTTATTTTCGCACTCCTATAAAGAAGGGAATTCCTGTAGTTTTAGTTGTGAAAAACCGGAGTGAATTATGGGAAGAATCGGGAGAATTCATCTTCAATGAAAGTCAGAACAAGTTCTATGACCACCATTTCCCTAACTCAGAGGACTATCGGTGAAATACTACATAGACCTCACGGAGCACGAAAACAACCTTGCTGAGAAAATTGACTTTGGGATAATAAAGCAAACAATGAACGAAGTCCAAGAGGCTTACCATACCAACCAAGAACCTATAGTAAAGTTGATGCGATCCTTATTGAGACGTGGTGCAATTCCACGACAGCGTATGCTATATTGGGAGGATCCTGAATACAACACCGGTGGATACGGTAAGTCTCGGAGAGAGGTGTTTGAGAGGAATGGAACGTGTGGAGAAGACATTTATATCCACATCCATTTCCTTACCTACTTGTACTATTTCCTGTTTGGATCGACTCTGCCGAATTCTGTGATTGAAAAGTTTGAAAAACAGGTTGGCAATCCAGAATGGATTTCATCGAGTGACATTCTGCTGATTGAGAAGTACGTGCGATCACTCGTAAGAGAGCATGATTTAGAGAAGGACTATGCAGCGGAGGAGTTTTTCAAATTATCGCTTGATATTGGACTCGACGTTTACTACGCCAGACGTGTTCGAGACTCGGTGAAAAGGATGCCTAGAGGCGGATCTGTAGAAAATGTACCAGGGAGAAATTTACGTTACTGACTCCTCTAGTTTATCTGGTCCAGTAACTTACCATTAAGTTCTTCCTACACTCGGGTTCTTCTCAAGTATTCAGATTTAGGTAGCCCGACAGAAGAACACCGTTCTAGAAAAGAATACGAGGGGACTTAAGAATTGTGCTTCTCAAACAAGTACGTTGTAACTCCTCCGACTACCTGGAACATCGTAGGCCCAGTAACTCTATCACTGCAAGAAGTCAAGCTTCTGGCCAATAACTTGCGCAAATGTCAGTTCAGTGTGCCTTTGATCTAAATCCAATACCCCGAGCAACGCAATGCCACTTTGAAACATTATCGGTTGGACAAAAGAATCCAGCAAATCTAACTGATGAGATAGAGGATAACGCGGTTGTGCATTGTCGTCGTCGAAATTTCGTGCACACGTTTGAATCCCCCCGTGAACCCAATCGTGTAGTACAGACAACTTTTTACTAGCTTTTGAGATCCACGGCGAATGGAAAGAGTTATGAGTGCTGATGTCGTCTATCGCTTTGCTAAAACCAGGAAACTTTTTAGTACGACCGTTTTCGTCGCTCTTTTCGTCAAAGATATCTAACAGCTCCTGCTCGTCTGCACATTCAAATGCCCAAACACCACGAACATAACCCTCAAACAGCGGTCTAGCAAGTGCGAACGCACCGTTAGGGTGTTCGCGGGCTAGAAGCACCAGAATCGAACCTGCTATGCGCTGGGCGTGTTGCAACAGGCTCGAACAAATATCTAATTTAGTTGTCGAATAGAGCGGAACTTGATCTTTCGTACAACTCTCAAGCCAGCTGAGTGCGTTGTCTAATTCACCAATCCTATTGGTCAAGTCGAGCGGAGTGATCATTTATGTGTACCCTATTTTGAAATTTCGTTTGACAATAGAATGAACTACCGTACCCTAGTAGGGAGTGCTTAATTCGTCCTCCTCAATCAAAGCATTTAGGTTTCGAGCGGTCAGTTCTGCGACTTCAGCAACGCGGCGATCTTCATCTTCAAAATACCGTCGACAATAAGTCAGTTTTTGCTCGCATACTTCTCGAAACATTACGTTTCCATTAAACCTGGGCTTACTGGCTACGTACTCTGCGATACATTCAGAAGTAGTGACTTTGTGCTCAAGCGCGATTAGTAGAAGAGTGCGCCAATAGTCTCGTCCCGGTTCGGCTAACGGTGCAAGCTTCTTTCTCGACGAGATGTCCAACATCAAAAAAACCTTGTAGATCTCTTGACTCGAACCAATGCACGCAACGATCTCTTCATCGGACAAGTGTTCAAAATTCACCTTGGACAAGAGAGTAAGACGTTCTCTCTCTGACAGTAATTTAATGACCTTTACAGATAGATGCTTTGGGTGGTTAGTTCGACGACCGATTTCTAACTGATACTGACCTTCCAACCATTGCATACCGAATTCATGATCCTCAGTAAAAATCTGTACAAGGAAGTTGTCGCGATTCGCATCTCGTCTCCAATGCAATTTTCCGAGTGATATCGCAGCTTTCCAACGTTTTACGCACAAGCTTGGAGGAGGTCGTCCTGTCTCTTGATAGTATGCAAGTGCTACGTTGTACGAGATACGTTGACGATCAGAATTGAGTAATTCCAACAAGACGTTTACATCTGTGTCCGTTCCTAAACTAATCTCATCTAGAACGGATAAATTATTGGATATGTAATCAAGTAGTAGGCTTTGATACTGTTGAAAAATTTCCTTGTTTCTTTTTGACCAGTCGAGTAATTCAAAAAGATACTTTTCATCTTTGTTATGCCGAGCTAACAATTTAACCGTGTGTTTTGGTCTAAGAGCAAAACTCTTACCTATGAACGATTTCAACAAGTTCCCTGGACACTCTGCCTCTAGGAACGCGATCAGCCATTCATTTGAGTCTTCGACCTCATCAACGATCAACTGACAAAACTCGTACGCTAGTCGTCGGTCGTGCAGGCCAGCATTGCTTGCTTCTGCATCAAAATTCACAACTAATTCGGCAGTAACTTCAGGACCTAGGGCGAGATATTTGTGAGCCAGTTGTTGTATTTTTTTGAGTGTTGCTTCTTCCTGACAGTCTATCGGGGAGGAAAATAGTATCTCAAATTCTGAGTCTATATCTACTTCGAAACATTCGAAAAGCTTTTGATCAAACCTCTCGATTTCCATGAGCAACCCAGGACTGCTAGCAAATCGTTTAGCTAAGTCATTTCTGATCTGTGTTGCAAATTCTTTTCTCTTATATAGTGTGTCCTCGTCTGGAGTTCTTTCTACATTAGCATGACACCACTGACGAATTAAGTCGATCGTGTCAATCCACATCTCGGAGATATTCGCAGACTCACACAAGTAATCGACAGCATCGTCCCACAGTCTTTGGAGTTCGTTGGTTTGCTCAATGTTCGGAACGGCTGAGTAATACCATATCTCATCCAGAATTGGCGAGGGCGTAGTTCCTTCCCATGAACCCTTAAAGGCTTCAGTGAGCGCAAAGTTTGCAACCCTTGCTGCTTCTTTTCCAATGTTAGTCTTACTCTTCATCCAATTAACTGTGGTTTCAACAAGTGCTTTACGACGGCTTATTGCTTCTGGATCCTCTTGTGATCTTTCAGTTACCCAAGCGTAGAGTACATCCTGCATTTGAGAAAAGGAACCGTTAAAGTTCTCACTCTCCTCAATCACATGATCGAAATACTGTGGGAGAAAGCGTTTCGGATTTACCCTTAAGAAACCCCTTGCAGTTTCCAGATATCGCTCTGGAAACTCTTTGATCACGAAGTCCGCTTCATGCTCCCCAAGGCTCGCAAAGTGAATCAGATCAAGATTGGTCATCTGGTCCTTGTATTGTTTTATTATGAACTCAATGTGTTGTCGTACTTGAGTACCAAACGCATGTATACAGATTAGTACTTTAAGTGCGCATCGTTTTGAACTGGCTTGTCGAAATAGAGCAAAATAGGTATCGTTCTTCACTGTAGTACTAAAAAAGACGCTTCGGACCAGTGCATACGCTAACGGCGACGGTCGTACTACGATGTTTTCACCGTGTGTGAAGATGATGCCCGCGTATGCTAAATCTTGTAAGCGACCCATCAGACTGGTCTCACTCATACTTAGGTGATTCGCGACTGCTTTTAAAGGCATCCCAAAATCACCACCAACAGCAATGGCCGCTAACAATGGTTTTGTCTCTCCCTCTATATGCTCAACCAACCTTGGGATGAGCTCTTTCATGAGTGCTTCCCCGGACACAAGATCGGTTAAATTTGCAGAACTTCGCGTGTGTAGTTGACACAGTGATACAGCCAATCCTGGCATTCCAGCAGCTTGTTGTCCAATCACTGCTTGAATCTGGCGAGCATACACTCCCTGAGCCACCACGATCTCAAAGATCTGCCGACCGCTGAGTGGTTGTAACAAAATGGTGTCTTGATTGTCGATTTGGAGAATCTGTTGGATATCGGACACGAACTTCTCGATCGACCAACAGGACGCGACTATTCGAAAATTCGCATTTATTGTCCTTCTAATATGGTACAACGTTTGTAGCAATTCTGTATCAGAATGTGCGTCGTCGTACAGGATAATATCGGGTTGTTTATCTCTTATTTCATCCGCGATTCGGTCTTTATCACCGCCGCATAAGAATAGAGCACCTGACTCGTTAACGAGATGGTAGAAGATGAATGTTTTTCCAGAGCCTGGTGGCCCAACTAATAAGCAGTCCCCTTTTGATTGTTGAAGAGTTGATAGTTCGTTTTCTCGACCTACGATAGTATCACTGAAGATCGGTCTGCTAGATCTCGAGAAAGAACTCAGCGATTGAGGGTATCCTGGAATATTAAATAGCTTTATCCTCCAATCTGAATTGGTGTAAAGTTGCTCCGAGAACCAATGTTGGTCATAGATCCCGCCGATTGTGAAACTGTGTTTTCTTGCAAACTCTCTTATTTTTATTCTTGTACTCTCTCTAACGGTTTTTGTGGTAGCAAGATGCACTCGTCGAGATGTGGTGTAGGAAGAAACTTTTTCTAGATTCCTTTTAAAATTCTGCAATATGTTCGTTTCTGTAGTCACAATTAAAGGACTGGGTTCAGCATCATCGTCTTCCACCTCTCCATCAAATCCATAATCGCTGCTACCACCGACTAGTACTACACGCAATCCCGAACGTCGAAGAAGTGATGCTGCACAGTTTTCAAAGTCGGTTGAATCAACTTTCGCATTCAATGCCTCTAAGATTTTTTTATGCAGCGGATCCTTTATCGTCGCGTTGTACCCTGACAAAAGAAAACCGGGTGCTTCAAGATCGGACTTCATGCGAAGATATCGTTCTAACCACGGCGGCGCGTGCTCTTCAGTTCTCTCCCACTTTGAGTAAGTGCTCGAAGTTACGCCCAATTCCGCCGCTAGTTCTTTTTGCGTCAGTCCCAAGCGCCCTCTTAAAGATTTCAATACTTGCGTCATAATATATATTCGTTATTTCAGTAGTTATATATTACATATAAATAACCCATTGTTGGAATTTACTCTGAATTTTGTTTTGATGTCCGTTGAACAGTCTAGCATATTGTCGCATACATGAACACGCGAAACGAAGTGCGCTTGCAGAATTTCTGTTCTATGTAGCGTCCTGAATGGCGTGTTCGTACAGTATCATCGGATGTTTTAGTCAGACGAGTTCAGTTCTCCCCAAACTCACATCCGCATGACGATTCAAGAGCACCGGGCTAGAGCTTATTGTGCCGATGGACGGTAGTCGTAATGTTGCGCTATCAACTTTACTCTGTACTACAGACAGGTAATTTTGGGAATTGCTGTAGAACCACGCTCCACCGCACGTCGCCGTTCATACGCTACTTGGGACTGATAGTCCAACCTGTATGCACTCAGTGTCGATTGTAAAACGCGTTCAGGTAGCTAAGTACCTCCAGCTACTTTTCGTACGAGTACGAAGTCGTTGCCGTCGTTGACGATCAATTCACTCGGTCTCCAACGCCGGTTCAGAGGATTTGAGTAGCTAAAATCCGAAAACAATTTTCGATGGCTCTCACTTATGAAGTTTCTCAATAGCTCTCAAACTGCGACGAAACTCGTTCATCTCATCGAATTACACTCGAATGTGTCTTTTGCGGTTGCGTGGGCTACCTCAGGAAAAGACAATCCGGTTTTCGACGCACTGCGAGAGGGACGCGAGAAAATACGAACGTCTGTCGTTGGCACGTCAGGCTATATCACGGACCCTCGTTTGTTGGAGTGGTGTATGCAGAAAAAGTCGCCCGTACGATGCGTCAAAACAGACACTCCATTGTTTCATCCTAAGATATACATCTTGTGGTCGGAAGACCTGTGGGATTTACTAATCGGAAGCGCAAATTTGACTGGGGGAGGATTGAAATGGAACACAGAATTGATGCTTCACATGAGTAACGACGACTGTAGTGCTGAGTTGTTTCGTAATGCACAGAAGGAAATCAACAGATATTGGAATCAGTCGGATGAAATAACGAGAGCATGGCTCAATCAATATCGGAAGAAACACAGATTTCACACGACCAACCAGCAAAAAATTCAAGCTCCTTCCCTGACCGATGTCGAGATTCCAGATCTCCTTCAATTAAGCTGGTCCGAGTTTTATTCGAAAATTCAGTCAAAAGGCGAAGAGTCCGAAATCAAGAATAGGATGAACCTTCTGCGATTTGCTAAGAAAAAATTCGATGACTATGACCGTTTTAGTGAACTTCCCGATGCTGATCGTCAGTTACTTGCGGCAACGGTTCGCCAAGATGAGGGCGCGTCCGCAAAATCGGAACTGGAGATTGGATGGTTTGGTTTTCAAACAGGATATGGGGGCTATCGGAAAGCAATAAACGACAATAACAGCAATCTGTCGAATGCACTATCATTTATTCCCCTGCCACAATCGACAGATGTTCAAAAAAGTGATTACCTCAGGTGTGTTGAAGAGTACAAGAGAGCATTTGATGGGAAGAAATATGGTCTAAGCCTCCTTACTCGGTTGCTCGCACTTAAAAGACCTGACGTTTTTGTACCTTGGAACAATGGAAATCATAGAAAATTGAGAACAGCTCTCGTGCTGAAACCTACTTTGAATACTAGAGACTTCGAGCGATATTGGGGTGATGTAATCGAAAGAATCAGAGATGCTCCTTGGCACCACTCACGTCGTCCGATCGCTCGTGTACAAGGCGAAATATGGGACGCTCGGGTCGCGATGCTGGATGTACTGTTCTATGATCCAGATTAAGAAGTAGATTGCTTCAACCCACACTCACATGGCTTGATCTCACGGCAAGAGATCGCGACAGAATGCAAACACTTTTGAACTTGTTCAATGAACCGGGCACAGTAGACGAAATGGGTCTGGGTCTGATTCGAGATGCTTTTTCAGGTGAACTGTTTCCGGGGATAACGTCCTTACAGACGCACTTGCGTTATGTCCTATTTATCCCTTGGGTGTACAAGAAACTCGACACCCAACGGAACGCAAAAGAAGAATTAAATGAAAGTCTACGGCAGCTCGAAGTCAAACTGATCAAACCACTTGCGAAAACCGGAGAGACTGGAGTCATCGGTATAAGCGCAGGCGCGAGTATTCAAAGACGACCAAGTTCAATTTACTGGAACTGTTTGCGCACGTGGGGGATATTCCAGTACCCTCGTTCTCAAAGTTGGTATCACTCACAATTATCAAGGCAGAGAGATCAGCTTTCTGTTCGCTCAAGCACTCATGATGATCCAACCAAGGACCGGCCATTTTGGCACCCAAAATTACCTGATACTGCTCCAGACTTTCCTAGGTCTGTTACTTTTGAGCTAAGACAGAAGGAAGCGGCTTTCGTTCAGGAGCAAATAACGACGCATTGCTCCCGTTCGCTATTGGCATTCTTAGCAAACAATCCGCAAAAACAACTTGATGGAAGTTTTTGGGACCTGTCGGTGATTAACGAAGCAAGCACATCGATAAGAGAAACAGTGGAGCTTGCTCGACGGTTTTCGTTGTTCGCGGAGAGTATGCCGCTGGTTTATAACTTGATGCTCGCTGAACGACAGACGAAATTAGCTGAGATTGGTGCTGAAGCAGCGGCACTAGTGGAAGAGTATCAACAGCGTCTTCAAGAATGGATCACACGGGAGAGTGCGGAGGATGATCTATTCATTCCGAGCGATCTGTGGTGCTTTCTGTCCCAGGTACGTGCAAATCTCAAACATCCTACCAAGCGATTCATTGACGCTTGGGCTGACAGGATCGCAGCTATAGGCGTCTCGAACATTGGTACGGATAGGGAGATTCGAGATAGTGTAGAAGAGCAAGAAGTCAATATAAAACGGGAGGAACGCGCCCGACTCAAAAATATTGATCGTTTACGAGACTGGCCCGGAGGTTCTGGTCTTGGTCGCCTCGATTTCAATTGGTTACGTGCGAAGGAACTATTGTTGGAACTCTATCAAGGATTAATAAATTGCTAGCGTACGACAATCGTGCAGTCGCGTTAGAGCTATTTCGACCTCCATCGGGATCTCGACTCGATTTCGCTGTAGTCCTTTCTTACACTTTGAATCTTGAGGCACTACTAGCTCTACCTCTCGCTGTCGTTTCGCATCAAGAAGCAGGTATTGAGGAACTTCTACAAGATCCTATCCGGTTATTACAGAGTCTTCGAGAAGTGGGAGACAAAATTCATGTCTTTGTCGACGAGACTGGTGTTCACGTTCCGCAACGACGACATCCAGTATTTGTCGCGTTGGAAAGTTGTGTACATCTCGTTCGTGCTCCTAACGATGGTGTTTTTCATCCGAAATTGTGGGTTGCGCGATTTCTTCAGTCTGATGGCACTCCCTCTATTCGAGTCGCAATTCTCTCTCGAAACTTAACCTATGATCGATCTCTCGATCTAGCGCTCGTCAGCGAAGCACGACCCCGTGAGGAATTGGTTCCGGGTTCTAAACCCATTCGCGATCTACTTGAAGAGCTCACTTCATTGAGTAGACCACGGATTCCAAAGAATCTGTCAACTAGATTGAACACAATGGGTGAAGAGATTTCTCGCTGTGAATTTCTACCACCAGAAGGATTCCATCAATCACCTATTGAATTTCAACCAATCGGAATTCCTGGATACCCTCGATTGAATCTCAATGTCGAGTACGGAAAACGTGTGTTTGCAGTCGCGCCATTCGTTAACAGAAGTGCTTTAGACGCAGTACGAGTACTGGGACCGACCGAGAGTCGGTTAATTAGTCGTCCCCATGAACTTGACACAGTACCCGCGGAGTGTTTGGAAGAATGGAGTTCCGTGAAGTTTTTAGATGACGATATAAATTACTCAGATGAGGAGATGGTTGATGAAGATATATCCAACGAAGATACAAACACTTCACTAGCAGGACTACATGCGAAGTTTGTTGTTGTCGAACACAAGCGATCACAAGCAACTTGGACTCTTGGATCAGCAAATTTAACTGCCGCTGCGTTCAATGGGCACAACGTAGAAATAGTTGCACAACTATCAGGACACGCAAACCGAGTGGGGATCGACTCGGTTTGGAAGGAAATCGAAGTCTTTTGCCACGAGTACAAGTCGTCTCAAGAAATGAAAGAGCGTTCCGAGGAAGAACAGAACGCGCGGAAGTTACTCAACGAAGCTGAAAGCAACTTTCTTGATTCTCAAACACTCCGAATCTCGTGTAAACCAGAGGATTCAGGAGAACTCTGGGAATGGTCTTTAATTGGAGGGTTCAAAATTGATCAGGACGTGAAGGTACACGCATGGCCTATCTCTGTTAACAAAGATGAAAGCAAGGAACTTCAGTTGCCGGTCAGTTGGCAGAGCATGCCAGAGGAGCGATTGATATCGTTTGTAGCGTTTCGCTTCTCGGTCCAAAAATTTCCTGATCTTGATGAATCGTTCGTACTGAATTTACAAATTTCCGGTGTCT
The DNA here is from genome assembly GCA_009837185.1 of Gammaproteobacteria bacterium. Classification (GTDB taxonomy): domain Bacteria; phylum Pseudomonadota; class Gammaproteobacteria; order Pseudomonadales; family Azotimanducaceae; genus Bin55. The sequence continues at coordinate 15,996 of VXUA01000075.1, forward strand.
GCCCTGACCGAGTAGACAAAGTACTAAGGTCCGTGATTGACAGTACCGAGAAACTATTGCTATTTTTGCGATTACTACTCGGAGAAAATCATGATGACTGGATTGTGTCGTCAGAGAATGGAACCAAAGTCCAAGATGTGTTCTACAAAGCAGGCTTTGCGTTGGAGACTCTACTTGAAGATCTTCTGAGGGTAGTTTCTCGTCATCCCGATCGTCTTGAGCCGTTTCAGAAACTGATTGCCAACCTCAATGAGACTCCTGAGGGTCGCGCACTCATCCCCAAAAAACTCGAGACACTTTGGCAAGCAGTCGAACAAGCTCTAGCAAAGTGAAAGAAACCCAATAATGGACGATCAATCCCTCAATCACATACTCGCGCCACTTAAGCCGTTTCAACGTCGAACTGTGGATCTTGCCTTTAAGAGGTTGTTTGAGTCCGAGGATACATCGTACCGCTTCCTCGTAGCGGATGAGGCAGGACTAGGAAAAACCATGGTTGCGCGTGGTGTCATCGCCAAGACGATTCATCACCTTCAAGATTGTGTCGAGCGGATTGATATTGTTTATATCTGTAGCAATACCCGCATCGCAACCTCGAATCTGCCTAAGCTCCGGCTAGGAAAAGAGACTTCGAATCTGCTAGCAACGCGTCTGACACTTTTAGTTCAACAAACGGCTAAAACCAGCCAGGAGAGCACTTCAAACCTTGCTCAAAACAAAGTCAATCTTGTGAGTTTTACACCGGGCACTTCGATTAACCTTCGTAGCCAAGGTGGCATCGTTGAAGAACGACTAATCCTGTTTCATCTGCTCAAAGAACATTTCCACTCAACCACGGGACTAAGCAACTTCCTTCAGTGTGGTGTGGGTAATCACCGCTGGATGGAATTGTTGAAAAAGGAATGTACTTTGGATGAACGTATCGAGAAGAGTTTTTTGACTGCGTACGAACAGGACGATCTTCAAGATCAGGTCGCAGAGTTCATCGCAACCTATGGTGAAGAGGCTGATTCCTGGCCCGTTGAAGTACGACGAGAACGCCTTAACTTCGTTGGTCGAGTCCGAGAATTATTAGCTTCGGTTAGCGTCGAAGCGCTCCAACCCAATTTAATCATCCTCGATGAGTTTCAACGCTTTCGTGACTTGCTCAATCCTGAGATTAAGGATGCCACAACTAAATTAGCTCAAAAGATATTTACGTCAAAGACTGCTGACGGCTCAGAGGTTCGAATACTACTACTCTCGGCAACTCCCTATCGATATTACGCGTCCAATGCCGAACTTGCGTCTGAGGACCACTATGAAGACTTTCTAAAGACTACTGAATTCTTGTTTAACCATGACCCTTCCGAAGTAGCTGATTTAAAGAGAAACTTCACAGAGTACTGGAAGGCGATAAACACTTCTGGAGAGGCCTTTAACGAGAATACAGTTCTTTCAACTAAGCAATGCATCGAGTCTAGACTGTTGAAGGTCATGTCTCGCACTGAAAGGGGGCGGGCAACGGAGAGCGGGGATGCGATGGTGTTAGAACGCAAGCATATACTAACAATCAAACCTAATGACGTGATCCAGTATCGATGTACTGACGCACTATTCAACGAAGTGTGCGACACCGACCCAATGCAATACTGGAAGTCTGCGTCCTACATCACACAATTCATGTACGGGTACAAGTTTGACGATCGCTTAAGAGATCTCTTAGACTACAGGACAGGATCTAAGCCTGAAGAATTTCTAAAACTTCTACGAGCCAACAAAGCCAACATACTTCGGCGTTCAGACATTGAACAGTGGAAAAAGATAGACCCAGGTAACGCCAAAATTCGTGACTTGATGTCTGAGTTCTTCGATTGTGGTTGGGAGAAACTCCTCTGGGTTCCTCCTACCGTTCCCTATTGGCAGCTCGAAGGACCATTTAAGGGTATGGAAAACCAAACGAAAGCTCTACTCTTTTCTGCTTGGAACGTAGTACCCGACGTTGTCAGTGGCCTGTTGAGTTACGAAGCAGAGCGACGCATGGTACGAACAACCCACTTCGATCGAAATTTAAACTACGAGAGACTTTCCCAACTTAGCTCTACACCATTACGATTGGATGGTGATCCGAATCCGAAAACCAGCCATCGTCAGTTTGCACTTCTGTTACCCTGTGTTACATTAGCAAACATCCATCCACTGCGAGCGATAAAGATAAACAAAAATCCCAAAACTTGGGTGCGATCGCAGGTCACCGAACTGCTAAAAGGGCTTCCAAACCCTTCTACTGGCAAAATCGATCGGCGATGGGAATGGGCTACACTCGTACTCTTGGACCCTGGTTTAAAGACACTATTATCTGATTGGAAGAGTCTGAATCTCCCCCTCAGTGATTCGAAACATTTAGATGGGTACTTAAAAGATTTCCTAAACATAGAATCAAAGGATCTCGGACGTCGTCCAAAGGGCTTGCTCAACCTTCTCACCGATTTCGCATTAGGTTCTCCAGCAATCGTAGCGGCTCGTAGTTTTATTACACATGAAGACTCTAAAGAAGGAGAGCTTAGAAGAAGAGCAGGGGCTCAGATTGCAGGCGCATTTTGGCAATTATTCAACAGACCTGCAGTAACCTATTTATTGAGAAATCTCTACAAACGATCTACCGGTCGTGAAAAGACTTATTGGCGATTGGTCCTACGATATTGTCGGCAAGGAAACCTGCAAGCAGTGTTAGACGAGCATTGGCATTGGTTGTGGGAACAAAAGTCTTGGGACGAGACGAAGACTCGCAAAGAAAGCGTAAACGAATGCGTTATTTCAATTAAAGATGCGGTGGTTCCCAATCCATCTAGAGTGCACGTGCGCTGTTTTGACCAATTGATAAAAAGTAAGAATGGTAACGTGGACGGGCTCAGGCTGAGAACGGTGTTCGCATTGAGATACGGAAAGAACAATTGGAAGGAGAAAGGTCGAAAACTCACAGATGACTTGGTTCGAAATGCCTTTAATAGTCCGTTTCGACCATTCGTTTTAGCAAGCACGTCAATTGGACAGGAGGGATTAGATTTCCATCCTTGGTGTCATCGCGTCGTCCATTGGGATCTTCCCAGTAATCCTATTGATTTTGAACAAAGAGAGGGACGGGTACGTAGATACAAGGGGCATGCGGTGCGTCGTAATGTCGCGTCCAAATGGAAAAAAGATGCACTCGCATTGTGGGACGAGAACACCGATTTCTGGTCGCTAATGTTCAAATTTGCGAACGACGATGCACGAGAGCTGAATCGGAGCGATATGGTACCTTGTTGGGTTGTTGATGGGGAGTGTAGGGTGGAACAACGGATACCGTTGTTGCCTTATACTAGAGAGGAGTCTTGGTACCGACAACTAAAATATCAACTAGCTGCGTATCGAGTTGTTCTCGGACAATCTCGACAGGAGGAGTTCCTTCAGTGGCTTGCTGAATCAAACATTACATCTGAACAACTAAAGAGTTGGTCAATAAATCTTGAACCACCCAGCACCTGAATACAACCATTGAACCTGTTGACTAGTTAAGAGGGAAGTTCGCTAAACTGAACAGTTTCTTCGCAATCAGCAGTCGCATAACCATCGCTCGTCCGGTGCAAATTCTCCCCCTGACTTCTATACAAGCGTTTACTTGTACAATTTCTCGCTTTGCGTTTTAGTTCGTGCTTTTCCTCCGCTAGTTATTCTCATGGAAACAAACCACTCAAATTCAAGGTTCAACTTCTGTGAAACTGACTCTTCGAGCTGATTTCACGAACGAAAGACAATCTTGAGTTCGCCAAAACTACGGGACTCTTGCCATTGATTACCGAAGAGTTGTCTGACTCGGTTATTATTTGTTTTATGACTTTCCTAAAGAACCACAAAGATTAGCTGAAGCCCCATGCGATCTGAGACAAAACATCGGCTGACCTAATACACACGCATGAAGAATAATCCCCTACCTCGCTTAGACTTAGAATCAGAACTACGTGAACAAATATTGCCACACTGCAGACTCAGAAAAGGTGAAATTTGGTCTGATTTAAAAAACGGTCATCGTGTGGGGTGTCTTGACGCTACGGAATTCGAAGATGTTTCATCAATCATGGCTGGAACGAAGGCGACACTAGCAATTCAAGATCCTCCTTACAACGTAGCAGCGTTAGACATCAGGTCCATTGAAGACTATGTGAAGTGGTGCGAAATTTGGGTCCAGAACACCACTGACTCTCTGTTACCCGATTCCTCGTTTTATGTTTGGTTAGGTGCTGATCAAAACGATGGATTTCAACCTTTAGCCGATTTCATGTTGATGATGCGAAAACAGCCTTTTCGATCGCGAAGTTTTATTACGATGCGAAATCAAAGAGGGTATGGTACTCAAAAAAATTGGATGGCGGTTCGACAGGAATTGTTGTATTACACGCGCGGAAGTCCAGTTTTTAACGTAAACGCTGAGTACACCGACATTCCAAAGATTTTAAGAGGCTATTACAAGAATGTGGGCGGTAAGATTGTCGAGAATTTGGAACGTAGTAAGTCCAACACTATTCGTGCGGGAAACGTGTGGGTTGATATTCAGCAAGTGTTCTATCGCATGGACGAAAATGTGTCTGGATGCTACGCTCAAAAACCTATGAAGTGTGTCGAACGTATCATGAACGCAAGTAGTTCCACTGGCGATCTAGTACTGGATTTTTTTGCACATTCTGGTACAACCTTATTGGCCGCGGAAATACTCGATCGCAAGTGTTTCACCGTTGACATTGATCCAATTTTTGCAGAAATCTCGATTCGGAGATTAGAGAGATTCAGGAAAACCGGACAGCTTGGCTGGCAAAATGGGCATCCCTTTCAAGATAGTCTACCTGATCTCTCAAACTCGTTACACGAAACCGAAGAGTTAGAAGTTCGGTTGCCTTTTTTTTAGAAGAGTTTCATGGAATATTTGCAAGAAGAACTGGATCGTTTACTGAAGGAATATCCTCATCAAAGGGAACTACGTGATCGTTTAGACTCATTAGCGTCCGTATATCCATTCAACGAGTACGAGTACCTAATATCACACTTGTTAGCAGCGAACGTACTAACATTGGATGCCTACGTTGAGATTCGCGATGAATACATCGCAAGAAACTTGAATCTGTACATATATGAAATCACTGCACCAAGGAAATTCGGTGAGTCTTGGGCACAAGGACATCTTCATGCACTCGTTCCCAATCTGCAGAAACCTTCAAAGAAGCTAGATCCAAATTACTCTGGACAGTATGATTTCATGCTAGGAAAGATCAGAATAGAAGTTAAGGCTTCTCGTGCCGTCGATAAAGAAAAGGACGGCCCACTATATACGAAAGCACTGTCTCACAGATCGAAAAAAGACTTCTTAATGAATTTCCAGCAGATTAAACCAGACTGTTGCGACGTATTCGTCTGGATTGCAGTGTGGACAGATGTTATTTGGTATTGGGTTTTGTCCGCGCGAGAAGTACGAGAGAATGAGTTCTATTCTGTGAGTCAACATCGAGGTAATGTCGGCGAAGGACAGCTTCATCTCAAACGCGAAAACATTCGCGACTTTGATGAATACAAGATTAAGCCCAATAGATTGGAACAAGCAATACGAAACGCGTATAAGCGAAATCTCGCATAGTCAGAGAGTTAAATTCCTAAATTTTTTCTTTGACACCGAATAATGAGCCCCCGTCTTTGGGTTCTTTACCGAGATCGTATTTTTCCTTGCAGAGTACCAATCACTCTGTCATGAGTGAAACAATTCTTTCGTTTTCGGTCGTGCCTTATCCCTTCCAATCCCTTTCAAAAATTTTACTCTTTCAATCGAGCAATATGTTTATGTGTTCATATAATTGAATTTATGACTACAAAAGATGAAGAGTTAATTCAGTTGCAGTTACTCAAAGACCAAGGAACCGCGAAGAAAAAGTTTGCTTGTCTTGACAAGAGACTGGACGACATCGCGGAACACTTAGAAGGGCTTGCGAGAATTACAAGACTCAAGACTTCCCTCCCAGAACTCGATGAAAACGGAAACATTCGAGTAGGATTTAAACCCTTTGTTTCTCATACAGATCAAGATATATTTCAAACTATCGCCGATCTGCGGGAATGGAAACACAAACTAACGACCCTAAACAAGCAAGTTCGAGACAGTGGAATAGATCCCGCAGACTGAGAAAACACTGAGTGGTGTCATGGCGTGAGAATTGAAGAGCTGTTCATGTTGACAGCATCTCCCCTTGACAGTACAAAACTCGCAACATATACGCAAGAAACGACAGAATATTTTGTATGGCTATAGCGTGCCACACACGTGGATTCTGAAAAGTTCACACTGAATCCACTCGTCAGACGACTAATTTCGAGTTTGGTTATTCAGATTTACCGTTCAAAAACAACACGTTCGCTTATGAGCTAGTGTTTCGTTTCAGATTTCGAGGGAAAGAAAAGACATACTTGAAACCTGTTCGTGGAATACTCACAATTGTGTAGTCGAAAATCCACCTATCCAATCGAGAATGATGAACTCTTAAGAAAATCTCGGAACAGTAACTGTTCATCGTTTTCGTTAATGAGCACGTCGAAAGCATCAGGTCTAATGACTAATCCAGAACCACACAAGCGAGGCCATGCGAGGAAGTAGTCGCTTGTTTCGTACTCTGTTCGCCAAGTGATCAGTGCCATCACCCGTCCTTTGCTGTCGTCTAGAGTAAATTGACCTTCATTCTTGATTTGCAGTACTGCGACGAGCCATTGAGTTGGATTTAATACCATGATTGGAATTCCAAGTCCATGTGTTCTAGGGGCAATGCCTCCAACAACGGGTTGAGCAGCGCCATCGCGGCACAGGAAATTGTGCAAGTCATGACTAATAGACAGATCAACCGGTTCTATTAATGGGACAGGAGGCGACATCAACCCGTGGTCGTCTCCTTGGTTCCTAAGTTCGATTGCGCGAAATCTCTCCACAATTTGATTGATTTTGCTATTCCAGTCCTGATGTAGTACTTCTCGTCTCTCGTGGGTTGCGACTAGTCGCCATCCTTCGTAGGCACCGCTGATGACAGTCGGTACTTCGTGCGGTTCTGAAATCGACAATGTACCAGAGATCTCACCGTCTTCCTGATCCTGAAGCGTTTTTCCGTCAACTGTATCATCGACGACTCGATTTCGCAGATTGTTCCAAGATTGATGTCCTCGATGAGGTGGTGGCGGTATCTCAGGTCTTGGTTGTCGCGTAGCCTCAATGGCCAATGCGGGTTGTGGTTCATTTATTAGAACTTCTGCGAGGGAGTTTTCTAATTGGACAGGGTCGCTCGACAGATCTTCGTTAATCAGGCGCGCTGCACGCGCGCCTGATGCAGCGTGCTGTATAGCATTCTCTATAGTTTCTTCCATATGAATGAATATATCTGGGATGCGCTTTGCAAACTGGTTTTGATAAGCATCACGTTGCCTTTTTGCTCTTCGCTTAAATTCATCACTCTTCCACGCCTTGGTGAACCTTCTAGTAACAGCTAACCGCAAACCGGGAAGGATCTCTTCAGCCTGGTTCAGCCGATTACCAGCAATTTCATCGACGACGGGTTCTAACTCGCTGGCAATCTTGTCTCGATAGGTACTGTCCATTCGATCTACAGGACCGCGCGGAATCAAGTCAAGATCCGGTTCAGAAGCACTCGGCAACGGTACTTCGACATCGGGTAGTAGCTGTCGCGCTAAAGAGCGGACGACAAGGTGGGGTCTTCCAGCCAATTCGATCAACGCTTCGCGACACGCCGTTACAACTGACGCCATTTGATTCTTCGCGTCCGTGATGGTACGAAGTAACCAAGTTAGTGTTGTCACATCAGATATAGTCAATAGTGCAGAATTGATCGCAGGTGCAATTTTGGTCGGTCGTTCTTCGATCAAAATCTGAATGGCGAAGAGTGTCCGACGTTTTTGCTCTCGTCCGGGATGGAATAAACCCGATAGAATAGCAGTCGCGAATGCGGTATCGATATCTCCGGGTGGATCACTTCCATGATCTGGTAACGGTGGTTCATAGAAGATTTCTGGATCATCCTCATCGCTTATACGAGGAGCTCTGTTTTCGATCACTCTAAACGCTTCTTCCCAGATATCGAATGCGAAAGTGGTATCGCTAGCGAGACAACCGTCGGTGAAACCATAAATGAGTGACTGAGTGAGCCACATACTTTCACTCCTGCTGGAAACAATGCGTTCCACCTCTTTCGCGACTGTCCGAATTGCTGTCTCGTGACCGAGCTTTACGGCGCGACGAAGCGATTCAATATTTTTTTTCGCTCCAAACATTTTCCAATCGCCAACACCCTGAGCACGAGTCCATGCGAGAGTAAAAGCCACGCTTGCTAGCTTGTAGTGCTTATGGCGTTCAAAACCTTCCGCGAGAGCGAATAGAAGTGTTGAGTTGTGACCGAAACCCCACATATTTCCAATGTCATCAAGCACTATCTCTACCTCTTTATCACGCTGCTCGTCAAGCAATTCAATCAGCCGGTAACCCAAAATGTTCGTAAATCGTGGTATCCACCCATTTGAATCGGGTTCATCGTAGCGAAATTCCTGACAAGCGAGCATAGCTTGTCTGATGCCAGCCGCGCCTTCTGTGAAACAGTCGGTAGGTTGATCATGCATCTGCAGTCTGGATCGTTTTGTGCGAGGATGTTGATAGGAATCTGGTTTGCCGTCTTCTTGATCACCGGATTCAGGCAATTGAGCAATTTTTGAAGCACTAACGGATGTCGCAATTTCGTTAATTTCGTCGACAAGTTTCTGGTCTCGATCTAGCGGGTCCTCATCCGCACTATATCCATATTTGACGGGTCGTTCGTCGATCCTTGAAAGCAAAGCATCAAACAATTTTGACGCACCGTTCCATTCTTCTTTGTCATACAACACAGAGAGCTGGCGGAGGGCAAATACATCCTCTGGATCTAACGCTTCATCGAGCGTGAGACGTAAAGCTCCTGCAACTACAGGGTCAGCCTGTTTGTACCAAGCCCTCCAGAGGTCTGATCGCGCACCTTGTAATAAATCATTCGGATCATTGCAAGACCCCAAACTTGGTTCGATCAACTTGGACAGTCCGCAGGGATCACCCCTTGCAAGAAGTTTCAACCAGCACGCCCACGCTCGACGAGTTCCCCTTCCGTCAGTGTGAAAGGGCACACGTTCACACAAAGGTTGAAGTTTGGCGATAAGTTCTCGACTACGTTTAGGGTCGTGTTTGACTAGGTTCATGAGCGGGTCTACTACCTCGTAGATAGTCGAATCCTTGTGTGATCCATATCCAAGAAGAAGTTGGCATGCATTAGTCCAATGCATTCGCGCTTCGTCTAGTTTGTCATTGGCTAAGCCATGTCTCGCTGTTAACAATCGATGATGTGCCAGATCCGCGTAGAAGTTTCCGCATCCCCCTGCTTCAATTTCTTCGTTGAGAAATTGTTGAGCTGTATTCCAACGCGTGGGAGGTGCGGTCTTGACTACGATACTCAGTAGGCTATGACGACTCAAAGGTCCACCCACTTCCCCATTCATTGATGTGGAAATACAGCCACTGACGTTATCAAGAATTTCAATTGCCTCTCCCCAGTCATTGTCATTCAAACTGGATACTGCTCGTAGTATGGTTTCGTCTATTATCGGATGAATCGGCAGAAGATCGCATGCTCGAGGTTCGCCTATGAAGGGATCCTTTACCTCTCCGAGTAGACAGATCGCTGCTAGGGTTTCACTTGATTGATTTTCAGATGGTGCGTTTTCATTCAATGCTAAAGCTATCACAAAGCGTAGCCAACATCTGTACCATCCCGGACCGTCTAGCAGAGCTTCTGCGGAGGCTAGACCCAACTTGTCTCTCTTTGCCGCGACAACACACGCATCCATCCACTTTAGGACTGTTTGAATCTCCTGAAACGAGACAAAATCTTGCACTTCAGATGTCAGTTTCAAAAGACTTTCGCGGGCTTCCTCTAAAGGTTGTTGAACCACGTCTTCAACATCAAGACCGAGTGTAGGAATGCGCCAAAGGTAGCCGCTTGGTAAGCCATGTTCAATCGCCTTACCCACCCATTCGCGAGGGTCGTATTCAGGAGAATTGTCGTTTCGAGATATCGCAGATTCAGCTAGTGCTAAATAAAAAGCGCTTGGATGCGCGAGCTTGGAAATTGTCTCAACAGCTTTTGAGATACCAAAGGTGTCGAGAATAGCCTGTACCACAAACATTGGAGACAGATCTCCCTTATTCAGACGCTCCACCAAACTGTCCCACCTTATTGGTGCATACAAGTTTTTCGCGCTTGCCTCCCGTTGACCTGCAGACTTGTGATTCTGCGTATTACCCGATGTATTCGAACCTCCTAATTGAGCGAGTCGAAGCCGGCCTCGTAAAAGGGCTGCGTCCAACGTGCTGTTAGGAAAGTCGCTCAATTCTGTTGTTCGCTCGCAACTTTCTTTCGAGTAAGCTAGCATGTATTCATGCCATGGCGCGACGATTCCCTTTTCATCAATTACGGAACACATCCGAAGACCGGCCCGTGTCGACATAGTCGGATAACCGTTATGCAAGAGTCGGTCTGAAAGTACACTACTGCTGATAAGAGGTACAACTACATCTGCGAATCTCTCGACTGTTGACTCGAACCGCTCTTCAGTTTCAAAATGTGCCAACGAACGACTCATTTCCACGTAGCGACCGATTATTCCCCATTTATTGATGTCCGTAGCACTACGTACAGCTGTAGTGAGATTCTTGTTGATTTCAGACGCAGCAAACCCTGCGGCAACCGAGTTGGTAACAAAGTCTACGTCTACATAGTCCAAGACCTCTTGATTGCACTTAGCATCCAAAAGCATTGGAAGCAGGTGCCGGAATGCACGCGAATCCTCCAATAATCCTTTAGTTTTTAACCACTTAGTGATCCTCTTCAGCAGTTCAATTCGGGCTATTTCATCATCTTGGAACGCAGTACAAAGATATCGCGCAAATGACTCATGATAGACTCGCACACCAGCGTGTGTGGCTTGAAACGACAGCACTGGTCGAAGGACTTTTATAGCTGCGTCAACCCGGTGCCGTGCATCGGGAAGAATTTCTTTCAACTCTTCAACTGATACAGAGAAATCCATGAGCGCAAATACATCAGCTACGCATGCGCTTTCACTTCCCAGAGAGGTAAGAATGTGCTCATAGTAAGCATCTAGGGTACCATCAAATTCAGGAAGATCTCGGACGATCCTAGCTGGTCGAACAGTTGTATCGATGGATTCGACTGTTTCTCTACACAGATATGTGGCGTACAGTGCGTTTCCCGAGGAGCGTTCTGAAAGAGCTTTAATAAATTCCTGCGCTTCAGCTCCTTCTTCTATTACCGGGCTCGTTCCTGATTGAATCGAGTCGGTGATTGTTTCTCCACCGATTACACCAAGGCGTTCAGCAAGTTCTCGCAGTTCGGCATCTGTGAGACTTGGAACATTGATTGTTATGTTTTCGGAGCATTCAAAAGGGTTCATATGCTCACCTGGTTGACTTAAGACGATTAAGACCGAACCAGGTGGTAAACGAAGTGTCGCAAGAGCTCTTGCCAATAACAATGAAGGATCATATGACGACGATCCACGGATAACACGGGAGATATGGTCTAAACCGTCGACTATGAGCGCAACTGGCCGGTTATTCGACTTCGCACGAGCGGCTTTGACTGCGTCGGTAAGTGCTTGCTCGTTTGCGGCGAGCTTAGGTCTTTGCTCCGATAGTAAGTCTGAGTCGAAGTCGGCAAGCCGCGTTAAAAGGCTTCCAAATATTGTTTCGGCTTGGACTCGGGGAAGCTTTTCACTATCTGCATCTCCGAGATAACAATAGTGCTCTGCGACTAACCATTCGTCACTATTCAATGCGTCGACAAATTGCTGACAGAGCCACGACTTTCCTTGCCCTGGTGAACCCACCAGCAAGACCGTATCGCCAGATTCGGCAGCGATACCTGCTTTGTGCACAAGTTCTTTTACAAATTCGGAGCGTTGTACTTCGAGTGATTGATTAACTGGGTTTGCTCGAGATACAGCACCGTAGTTACTTCGTAGCTGCGTTCGGTGAAACAATTCTGACACAGTAAGAGTTGTAGAGTGGTGCCGTGCGTAGCGCGCGATTCCAACTAGCGCAGAAGAAACATCGATTGCCGAACGATGATCATTTGGAAACACTTCTGCTCCTACCTCATCCCGAACACGTCTCAGTAATAAACTCTCGGCCTTGTCGGGCTGCGTCATATCGAAGCTCGCACTCGGTGCTCCTAGCTCTATTATTAGGTGATCACAGACCCAAGTGAAGTCGGTAAGCGAAAGAGATTCATCAGAATTTTTTAGAATTTCAAACTGTTCTTTGGTACCTTTTTGTACGTTGAGGAAAGATGCGCCTCCACCGGAAAGTGCGTCAATATCAAATTTCATTCGGATGGTATCTAATCCCGGGACAAACGGTCCGGGGTCTGGGTCAGCTGGTTTGAGAACTGAGCGCAATCTTGGGTCAGTAGGGCATTGATCGGTCATTATGATTCGGTACGACAGATGATTCTCGTCAGAACTAAAACGATTTCGGTCATTCAAAATTGACGAACAGATGCGATCAAGACGAAGATTTCGTGAATCTGAAGTGAATGTTGACAGCGGTAGGACTTGACCGATATTTGAGGCATACTTAATCTGTACTCGATCTCGAACGCCCGAATGATCCACTGTAGTTAGGTCGTCGAAGATATCGTTCCGAACTAGTTTCACGTCGATCTGAATGTCTCTTACCGAACCGAGCATTACATCGACAAACCGGAGGGCACTAAGCAAATCTTGGTATTCATAACCTTGATGTGCCCACTTTAGCGTCATTGTTATTCCCTAGTCCATTCACATTGTTTAATTGGGCGAAGTACGGTTCGCGTTTGGAACAGCATGTTTGCTTTCACTTCGATTCAAAACTAAGCATGTCATGGTTTCCAAAGGGGACTCCGAGAAGAAGAACCCACAACTCATAGGTAGGGAATGCGAATTGATCGAAATCAGAATTAACAGATGACACGTACTACAAATAAGGAGCTTGAAAAGTTACGAATTCAAGAGCGACTAGCTCTGCCAAGATTTCTAGGCCGCGATTGCCTAGCTCACCGTCTTCAAATTGGATGTATCCTAAATCGCTGAAGTCTGATGGAAAATTTACTCCGGCTTCACGAAGGATGATGATTTTTTTACCCCATAAAACGCTTCCTGCACCGAGTTCAAAAACTACATTTTCACTCGGCCGCCACACCACGTCACCTTTTTCGTTCAAGAACTTTTCATCTTTAGTAAAAATAAATATCCCCGCTGAACAGGTCTTCATTAAATCTGCAACTTTTTGAGAAATTGGTCGGCCTTCATGAGGTTGTTCCATCGCAATTTGATAGGGTACTTTAAACCTATCCAGAATCTGTTTTAAAGCTTGTACCGGCGGTTTGTTCTTTCCGTGAGCAACAAAAATTTTGCTCACAGTTTGAGTCGATTCACTGGGAATCTGTGTAGAAAGCTCTGAAGAACCGGTAGTGTCTGCAGACTCGTCGAGAATCGAATCTTCCACACTTAGACCAGTTTGGACACGTTTGTCAGAAGGGAGGTTCAAGGACACAATCGATCCTGTCTTGGTGTCACGAATTACACCTGTGAACTCTCCGTTCTTCTTGAGTATTTCCAAAGCTTGTTCAGCTCTTGGACGTGGTAGTCCCATACGAACTAAAACGTTAACCGCTATGTCATCTTTAGGAAATTTGGATTTGTCGTATTTGTCATAGAATTCATGCATGAACTTGGGTTTCGATATTGCTTCAAGCATAGCAACCCTGTCTTCGCCTTCTTCTTCGGGAGCGACAATTCGACGCCCCAAATCCGTTAAAGTAATCTCTGCAACTCCGTATCCACCTTTCGTAAGTCCGTATGCGACTGACGAACCACAAAGACCCCGCCAACCACCACTTGTTGGGCTCATGTTAAGAGAAATCGCAATATCGAGCGGTGCCCCAGACTTGCCCGCAAAGTTATCGATCAACGCTTGCGCAATCTTCTTGGAGTATTCGAGGGAATAAGTTGGAAACAGTGTTTGTGGGATATTCTTTCGAGGTATCTTAGTGGATATATCTGTATTCTGGTCTGTCATAAGCGAGATTCCTTACATCGAAAAAAGTGAATATGTCGGTATATTATAGATTAACACATCATATCTGTTAATTTCGAGTTCACAAAAGAAATAACGGGGAATAACATGGGAACGTGATAACTACGATCTCGACGTCATTCGTAAATTCGTGCGGAATGGAGGAGGCCTGTCCCCGGTTTGCGATGGAATTCAAACACCATCAAGAGTGTTGAGCAAACTTTAGATGAGGATGAAATTGGCTACTCAAGAGCAATTTCGCATTCGAGCGAGACGTCAAATTACACTAGATAACGAAAAAGTCGTCGATAAATTGGCGACGCAACTCTGTCTAACGATCGCTATTCCAACCACATGTCTCCCTACGAACTGTGCAGTTCATACTACACTCACTGGCAGACGATCTCGCAGGGTAGGGTACTCTGCTACGATGAACGATTGATGGGAGTACGAGCATACGCACTCGACATGGCCACAACGAGCTGATTCCTATTCATTCACCACCGTCAATTTCCACAACGTTAAGCCCTTCCACATTCGATCTTGATTAATCGACGCTGGATTCAGGCGCAATTCCAAACCGCGAGACTAGAACCTCCTTCAAATTGTCGGTGCTCAACTCTCTCTGAAGCATGCAACCTTTCGAGTCTACGAGAAAAGCCTTAGGAATACCTTGCACGCCATACACGACAGGAGTTTCCTGCTTAAAGCCTCCGATATCGGCTACACTTATCCACGGGAGTTTGTGTTCGTCAGATGCTTCTTTCCATTCCTCGAACGTGTCATCAATGGAGATCATCAAGATTTCGAATCCATTTTTGTTGAAATCTGAGTAAATCTCCCTTAAAGCTGGAAAAGTAGCAATACAGGGGCCACACCAAGAAGCCCAAAAGTCAATATAAACTAGTTCATTACTTTGCAGGACATCGTCCAGAGCATACTCGGTACCGTTTAAGTCCGGCAGCGTGAACTGAGGAGGTTTTTGTCCCGGCTGGAGGAGTTCGTCATTCCGCTTTACCGCTAGCCGTCGAGCAAGTTCGTTCCGAGGACGTATCACTCGTCGTTCGACCAAGTCTTCATCTTCGAGAGTTGTTGCAATCTTGTCGTATAAGGGCAACGCTACGTGTGTGTCGTCCCGATTGATACCGGCAAAGGCACCCAATTCCAACGCCAACAATGTGTTTAAGGGATCCGTGGAAGTTGAAGCCAACTCATCGATCACGTCGGAGCGCATCTTTTCTAACACTTGGCGTGCGACGACCCAATCCGGGTATTGAAACCCACCAGAAGCACTCATGAATGGGCTCAAACCAGGGATTACGTCCTCTAACGGTACATGCTCGCATCCTTCGGCTGTGCGGGGCGTGGAGACTTCTGCGACATCGTCCGATTCACCATCGCTCGCCTCGGAATCGTTTGGCTCTACAGCTGCTGTGTCGTTCGCTGTTTGCTCTGAGTCCGCTGACTCTTGAGTCTCCTCACCATCATCAGAAGATGTGTCTTGCTCGTCATCTAAATCGTTCTGAACTACCGCTACATCTGAGGGTGGTGTCTGCGCTGCTCTTTCTTTTGCTTCCCAAGCTGAAACGTACTTCTTCAGATTCTCTAAGTATTCGTCGCTCTGTTGCCAACTCTCGATGAGTTTGACATGTCTAGCATTTTCAGAGCTAGCCATTAATGTGTTAGGAGCACCATCAGATACAACTGTGACCACGGATTTGGGTCCAATAATAGCGGGACTGTAAGAACGAAACGCCCAACCCGCTTCAACACTGATCGATAAGCTTGATACCTCAGTGATATCGGCTTCAATGACAAATTTGTTATCACGTATCAGAACTGAACCGTACGGCACTCGCTGCAGACTTCCGTTCTCGTCGTACTCCGAAGTGTCCACACTGGCGATCGCCAAAGAAAGATCTTTCATCTTCACTCCACTAACGTCTCCGGACACCGTAAACTTGGTTTCTGGGTCTTTCGCTCGCCGCGATGCGCCATATAAGATCAACTGATCTTCAGGATACACATCTTGGTAATCCACCAACGCGAATTCAACCATTCCACCGTCAGGCACGAGAAGTGCAGAAGTCGAAAGTCTTACTCCGTCACCGATTTGAATCGAAATTTCCACTTCGGTTGACTCGTCGATCTCCCCTTCAAGAGTAACGAGTCCGTCGGTAAATTTCCCAGAAGTTAATTCGACCAGATCCGTATTGCCATTTGCATCAGAGACTTCGTGGGTGACTACAAAAGTGGCGGAAGACAAATCCACATTTTGATTGTCAGCGGATTCTTCCATAGAAGAATCAATTTCTGTTTCCGATTCAACCTCAATGTAGTGACCGGTAATAATGAATGTGCTTGACGGACTACTACCGCATGCAACTAGGAACGCTAAGACAACACCAAGTATCGTGAATCTAAAGGAATTTCTCATATCAAATTTGCTCCAAATGTCCTATGCCTTCATCGATCTACGAAAAGCGTGCTCGGACAATCTACATGCCTGTCTCTGTACTTTGTTACCTCCAAAGTGCAACTAGCCGAGGCTCAACAGTGATTTCGCTCAATTCTCTAGGAGTGGAATATCTCCCGGTTGTTTTTGGAAAACTACTTCGTTAGATATACGGAAGTCTAGCTTAGCTTTGGGTTTACCGTGAACGATGATTGGGGGGGTAAGACCGTTCCACTCGTCGATCACTTACGCAGGTACTTCGCAGGTTCAACGTATACAAAGAGAGGTACAGTCCAACGATGTGCATTTCCACCGAACCGTTGGTTGTTTCCACTGTAGCAATGACATCATTTCAGCATCGGAATTATAGAGGGAAAGCGACTACGGAGATTTATCGAACACGCCAGCTTTTAATCTTGTTAGGGAGTGTATTGTGTTTGTGTTGGACACTCCTGGCCTCGGCTCAAGAAGAAGATCCGACCGCTATTGAACCGCGTCAACCCTGGCAAGAGAAACAAGCCGAGCTTGACGAAATCTGGACGTCTCTAGGACTGTCTGAAGATCAAGAGCGAGAGATCAGCGTGATTACGAGACGTGGATTCATCGAGCAAGCCACCGTGTATCGAGAGCACGGTTTGGCGTTGGGACAGTTGGTTCAGTCCGACTCACAAGAGCGAAGATCGATACGCGAACTTCGGCGCTTGCGTCGCAACGCGCAAAAGGCGCGAGAAGCGGCGGGACCCATCGTTGCGCAACAAGTGGATGATATCTTAGCTTTGCTCACTGAGGAGCAACTCCATAGCGCCACCAAGTTGGAAGCTACGCTCACGGAATTGTTCACCTTTGCCAGCCGTCGACAGCCCGTAAGAGACTACATCGCTGGAGTTTCCAAACAATTAGGACCTCCCATAGTGTTTCCCACGTCCGTGTCCGATGGGGAGAGGGCAACGTTCGGTCGGCGCGGTGGTCTGCTCCTACTGACGTTACTAGGCGTGTTGCTTGGTGCCGAGATGTTATGGTCCTATTTCGGTAAGAAAAAGGCTTACAACGTCAAGGAAACCTTTGCCAACATTGGAATCGCGGTAGGGACGCAACTGTTGAGACCCGTCTCGACCGTGTGGAGACTATGGGTGTTCGGATTTTTCGGATTGTTCTTTTTTGCCGGCAACGGCAACGATCTCCCGTGGACGTTTGAGCGTTCGGGTTGGATGTTCTTGATCACGTTCATTGCGGCAGACTTTGCGTATTACTGGTATCACCGCTTGAGCCACGAGGTTACCTGTCTGTGGACGATGCATCACACTCATCACTCAAGTCCGTACATGAATCTCACGACCGCGGTCCGTCTAAACTGGGTTGCGAATTTCGTAAGCCCCTTCTTCTTTCTGCCACTAATAGTGATCGGATTTCCCGGTGATTTTGTGGCGTTGTCTCTAGCACTAGGCCTGTTCTATCAATTGTTCTTGCACACGGAAGCCATTCCTCGATTAGGTTGGTTCGAGGGCAAACTACTTAATACCCCTTCGGCGCACCGCGTCCATCACGGCTCGAATACTCAATATATTGATAAGAATTATGGTGGAGCTTTGATTATCTGGGATCGCCTGTTCAAGTCCTATGAACCCGAAGTTGAGAAGGTCGAGTATGGAGTCACCACAGGAAAGGTCGGGTACAACCCCTTCGTGATCCAACTGAAACCACTGTTCAGCTACATTAGTCGAAACTTTAAGCGGGAACGCATCGTCGATAACGAACGGAAGGCTACTGCTTGAAGTGCCTGAATCTGAAAACTATAGGTTTGGTCAGTTACGAAGCTCGCGCAATCTTACTGGGTTGAGGTTTAGCATGACCTCAATCATAGGTCAATTCTTTCGCCGTCAGCCGCCTCTCCAGAGTAAGCGTATCGAAATCGAATCCAACTTGCCTGCATAGATATCGCGAACCACTTCCAAGCGTGCTAGGTTTAACTCAACCACGGCGCTGGGAATAAAGAACCAAGTTCCCGATATTCCGACAACATTGCTGTCTGCGTTGTCAGAGTAAATAAATCGAACACCGATGTCGTCTCTGGGTTAGATTCCCGAGGTTCATCCATGATGATTCTGGCTAGACGAACGATCACGAGCAACGAGGCTAAGTTCTCCTGTCTTTCTCCTGTTGTATACCCGATTGCCAGTAAGCTGCTGTGACGAGCGAACGGAGCGAGTTCGTAGAGCGCATCTTGAACCGCAACGGGTTGGAAATAACGGGTTGCTTCATCGTTGGAACGCGTTGCCTAGAACACACTGGACGAATCGCTGCGGTAACTGCCAGAAATCTGCCACGAATAGTCGCCTATAGAGACTGTCTAGACAAGTCCATAGAAAGAAGGGGCATGAAGGCAAGGCTGGTTTTTGACGACTGGGTGAAATTAATGGGAATTCCGTAGATAACTTGACAAACTCGAAAATTGAGTGGGTGGTATATATAATAACAGTATGTATAACCGTTCAATACGATATCGACTCTATCCCATGACGTTGGACAAAGCCAATCTCTTGAAACAGTGTTTGGGAGCTACTCGGTACGTGTGGAACTATTTCTTAGCAGAAAATCAAAGAATGATGGAGGCTTATCGCGCCGACCCGTCCAACTCGCGGCCGAATACGACTTTCTTTTCGCTGGGCAAGGAATTTACCCAACTGCGGCGAACCAAGGATTGGTTGGGTGCGCTGCCGTTTGCGCCGATTCGCTACGTGTTGAAATACCAAGCCGACGCGTGGCAGCAATGTTTCCGTTCTGGCAAAGGATTTCCGAAATTCAAGAGTCGATGGTACGACACGGATTCGGTGACGTTTCCCGCCGGAAGTTTTAAGCTCAATGATCGATCGTTACATCTCGCGAAAATCGGTCAAGTAGTCATCAGTGGTAACAATCCGTACGCGAACAGTGAGCCGGTATCCGTGGTAATACGAGAAGAGTGCCGGAAGTTCTATGCCACGGTTTGTCATGGTGTGAAACATGTTGATCACAATCAGAATAGTGAAGTTCTAGGAATCGATCGAAATGTGGGACAGTTTGCTACGAGCGAGGGTGAAATCAGATATCTGCCGGATCTAAGCAAGTTAGAGTCGAGACGTCGCCGCTATCAACGCATGATGGCCAGACGACGGCGGCCGAACCGCAAAAAAGAAATCAAGCCTTCGCATCGATATTTGAAAGCCAAGCAATTAGCTGCGAAGACCAGCCGCAAGATCGCTCATATTCGTAATGACTGGCAACATCAAGAGTCGAGACGGATCGCCGATCACTTTCAGTTTGTGGTGATCGAGAGTCTCAACACGCAGGGGATGACTCGGTCCGCGAAGGGTACGATTGAGCAACCCGGTAAGCAGGTTCGAGCGAAGTCTGGTCTCAATCGATCGATCCTCGCTACCGGGTGGTCGAGCTTCAAGTTAAAGCTTGCGTACAAAGCGGAGCTGATTGAAGTGGAGCCCAAACATACGAGTCAGAAGTGCCACCTATGTGGACACATCGAAAAAGAGAACCGCAAGACGCGAACCAAATTTGAGTGCGTGCGATGCGGATATTCGGGTAATGCGGACATCAACGCTGCATTAAATATCTTAGCCTTGGGACAATCTACCGTTTTGCAAGACTATTTTTTGAGAATTTACGCAATTTTGAACAATTTCGGTCGATTCTGTAGAGGGGGCTCTGCCCCCAGACCCCCGAAGTACGGGACCTTTGCTCAAATAAGGTAGGGGCAAGTATCATTGCTGTTGC
>VXUA01000011.1:0-5310 GCA_009837185.1 Gammaproteobacteria bacterium
GGACTTCTCCGCTAGGCGAGTTAAAGTTAAACGTGGACGATCTACATTTCAAAAGCATTGCGTCGCCAGAAAAAGGCACGAAGAACGTAAGCCTGGTGCCAGTGACAAAAACGGGTTCATTCCTATCGAAAGCTATGTATTCAATTCTACGACTAACATCGATCTGAACATCGCTATAATCAATTTCGATGCCTGATTCATCGATAACAATTGGCTCGACTGTAAATTCCTCAACGAAATATTTATATAAGTCGTGTGGCGAAGTATTCAGAACCTGGTCTTCACTCAGTGATGCGACTTCATCGGACATCTTCTGCTCTTGCTTTGCCAATACACTGTTGAGTTCATAGCTGCGGAATAGTAGGTCCATAATTCACATTGTTTCAAAAGGAAAATTTACAGTAGAAATAAATCGGGCTACTCTTTTGGGGTTATTCTGATGTACTCAACTTGGGGCTCCCTCGCGTTGTACTTGTTGTTTGCCCTCTGCGCCTAATCAATTTTGTGCCCCAGATCCCGCAGCCCGCCGGCCATCGTGCGATCACCCCACAGAAAAGCGTTTAGTCGTTTGTGATTGACCGCATCATAGTCATCCTTCACAAGCAACCGACATGCTTTCAGAAGGTCAATCCAGATTCCAGTCTCGGCCTGCGTCAGCACAGGGTCGGTTTCGGTCTCCGTCAAGGCCCAGAACAGCTCAGCGATGGCCTGTCGCCGAGTGTCCGCTTTCTGCGACATGTCCACACAATCCAGTACGCTCAATCCGGATTCCTCTGCTGCCGCCAACAGATCCCGCGGCGTGGTGGTGCCGGAACGATCTGCTATTTCCTGAAAGGTTGGGTTCTCTTTGGGTTCCATCTGATTAGCCTTTGGTTGCCTCGTGATGGTCAGACCTCCGTGTATCTCGTTTCCATCCGCCTGCCCTGCAAGTCCGATGTCACGCGGGTCCGTGCGCTCCGCTCCAGTTCCGCAAATGTCTCAGCCTGCTCGCCTACCCGCCCGCATCGAGGACAAAGCAACTCTCCGGGGTTTCCGCTCACGGGCTCCAGACTGCAACCACACGATGAACAGCGGAAAAGTTCACGCCGTCGATACTCCGACAAGCGCGCAATCAGGTTGGAATCGGGGAAGACGGCCATGTTGGCACCTCTGAAGTCTGCAATGTGGCCTGTCGCCTGAACCGCGCTGCCAACGGTCAGGCGAACCATCCCGGCGAGGAATGTGTCGCTGGGGCTGAATTGCGATGATTCTAGCATAGGTTCAGTTCACATCAGGACCCACAGGCTGTACGTCCGGTCCCAGCCGACGTTGATGCCGAAGTCGAACAGCATGACCGGGCCGCCCGGATCATGCTGCACGCGCACGTAGGCAATGTTGGGCGAAGCCGGGAAATAGGACACATCCCAGATGAAGTAGATTCGCCGGGTGCCGGGCCATGTAGGTAGCCGTGGGATTGTTGTTGGACGTGCCCGTGTAGTGCAGCCCCACTTCGGCGATCACGCCGTCGATCGCGACGATGTCTTCGTACATGGCCTGCCAGGAGGCAAAGCCGAGTGCCTGAGGCATTCCCGGCTCCGGCACGAGTTGGTTCGGGATGGCGTGCAATCCGCCAAAGCCAAACCAGTCGTCCTGCGTGAGCGACGCGACCTTGTACCAGCGGCCGGGCACCGGCCGCAAGCGGTTCCCGTCCCAGCAGTTCTCGATCGTCTGCGCTTCGGTCGCGACCACGGACGCGGGGTCGTGAACAGGATCAAGGCAATGAGTATCCAACGACTCATGATGCCCTCCCGTCCTCGGAATGCGGCGGGGCCGCTGGAGGATCTGCGGAGTCGAACTCGTAGCGCTCTCCCTCGGCAGGAACGATGAGTCCATGCCGTTCGCCTTGAGGTTCCCGGTAGGTGGGATCGTAGGGCGGCCTGTAGGGGGGGCCGTACCGTTCCCTGGGCGGCACGTAGTCGTCCACGATGGCAACGATCAGCAGGGCAACAACCGGCACGAAGAACCCGAAGATTGCCCACTTGATCGGGTCGCGTCCCTTGCGCTCGGCAATGTACCCGGTCAGCAGGGCCAGGCCCACGTCAACGGTCGTCTCCTGGCCCGTGGCCGACCCACATACCTACCGTCGGGTTTGTGTGGCGCTCGGGGACTGCTGGGCACAGAGGGGCAGGCACCGTCCCCCTCGACATCCACGGCGGCCAGCAGGGAGACCTCCAGACCCCGGCGTGCTGCGCGGGCCATGCCAGTCCGTGCCCCAGGTCTTGCGCCTGTTCTTGGGTACGAAGCTGGTATCCAGGACCAGCAGTGCCCCCGGGGCGGCCACGGCCAGGCGCGCGAAGGGGAAGGACCGCGCGAACCAGCGCGCATGGGTGTGCACCGACCGGCCGCCGCAACGCTTGAGGATGGTGAAGTTGACGCGCTCCAGCAGCCACGGCAGCAGCTCCACCAAATGGGCGAAGTGAACCGCCTGCTGTTTGCCGCAGGGCATCAATACGAGTGGGGATTATATACCTGTGTACCAAAGGGGTGACTGACGGGCTGGACCGTCGTGCAGTCTCAGTCACGGACTGAACGCACCAAAGTCCAGTTCGTAGGCTTATGGCACTTGAGGCAAGAGGGTAGGATGCCCCCCTTTTTCAGGAGGACGTCAGCAACATGGCAATCTGAGCTGTAATGACCGGTCTGTGGGCACGGGTGCCCTGTTCTATACGGAGGATCACTCCAATGCTGAAGTTCCCATTGCATATCAAGGCGAATGGCCATGGCATCTCTGGATACCTGGAAACGTCTAGCCAATTCGCGCACGTCTGTTACCCCTCTATCCAGTAGCCTGTGAATCCATTCCCACGGCATCAAAATGTCGGCTGCCGTGCGGTTAGCCCCCCACTCGGCGGAAGTTGGAAGTCCGCTGCGATACAACCCGTTTGTGATGATTCCATCGCCAATCAAGTAATCATGGAGCATGATGTGGGCAATCTCGTGGGCGATGGTGAACCGTTGCCGATTAATGTGGTGATCCGCGTTCACGTAGATGACGTAGCCTCGTGACCCGCCATCCTCTTTGTCAATCCGGATCATGCCAGATTTTTCGTCCGGCCACCCAGACACGTCATACACTGTTGCTCCCAGAGCCCATGCCAATTCCTCAACATCTACGGGTATATTCCGCTGGTGCAGTTTGACGATGGCTTTTGCCTTGGAGAGTTTCACTGCGGCCTCCTGTCACTCAGGCTGTCTGGATCTGGCTTGTCCGGTTCTCTTGGAGGCTGTAGTGGGTTCGCTTTCTCCTTGGCAGATTCGGACTTCTGTTCAGCTAGGTAGTGCTGTACCATCTCTTCAGCCCTTTTCCTGGCTTCTGGCACTGCAACGGCTACAGCTTCCTTCTTGGCATCTTCCTGCATGTTTTTGTATCCCAGTATCCCTACTCCGGTCAAGCCAATGCCGACACAAACGACCGTGGCTTGCAGAAGCCCCAGTTGCAACGACAACGCGTGATCCGACAGGGTGTTAGGACCGCTGTGCAGGTCCCACATGAAGAGCCA
Organism: Gammaproteobacteria bacterium; assembly: GCA_009837185.1. Taxonomy (GTDB): domain Bacteria; phylum Pseudomonadota; class Gammaproteobacteria; order Pseudomonadales; family Azotimanducaceae; genus Bin55. The sequence goes on from VXUA01000011.1 coordinate 3,540, forward strand.
CTTGCGAATGCGCCAGTCACGTATCAACAGAACTGCCAACAAGAGAGGGTTCACCCATGTGAAAAAGGTGAACAAGTGACTGAAAAACCGCATTAGACCGGCGACTCCTGTTGGGTACTGTCGGCCTGCAATGGCGATTTCATATTCAATTTTTCAGACTTGGGTACTCAGTGTACCACAATCTTTCCTTGACTCTCGTACCCGCCCTATGGTACACTGATACCGTAAATCAGGGTCAGGGCAGACGCCATGAACAACGCACCGGGTCAGCATTACCGCAAGGGCATCACCCTCATAGAAGCCGTGCAAAAGTTCGGTGATGAAGCCACGGCCGAAGCTTGGTTTGTGGAACGCCGTTGGCCAAACGGCATTCGGTGCCCCAAGTGCGACAGCGATGCCATTTCGCATCGCAAGGGCAGGCGGCAGACACCGCAGTACCACTGCAACGGCTGTCAGGCCAACTTCACCGTCAAGACCGACACCATCATGCACAACTCCAAGCTGCCGTTGAGCAAGTGGGCGTTGGCCTTCTACCTGTACAGCACCAACCTGAAGGGCGTGTCCAGCATGAAGCTGCACCGTGACCTTGGGATCACGCAGAAATCGGCTTGGCACCTGGTCCACCGCATTCGGGAAGTGTGGAACGACGAAACAGCCAAGATGGCCGGCCCGGTTGAAGTTGACGAAACCTACATGGGTGGCAAGGAACGCAACAAGCACGTATCCCAAAAGCTGAAGGTTGGCGGGAGTGTAGCCGGTAAGACGGCTGTGGTTGGACTGGTGGACCGCACGGAACACAAGGCCCATGCCCAAGTTGTAACTCGCACCAACTCGGAAACCCTACAGGGCTTCATTCACGACCATGTTCACCCCGAAGCCGATGTTTACACGGATGAAGCCAAGGCCTATCGCAGCCTGTCTGGTTTCTGGCACGCCTGCGTGAACCATGGCGAGGGGCAGTATGTAGACGGCATGGCACACACCAACGGCATCGAATCATTCTGGTCCATGTTGAAGCGGTCCTATGTGGGTACCTATCACAAGATGTCGCCCAAGCACTTGAACAAGTACCTTGCTGAGTTCAGCGGACGCTACAACATACGCCGGCAGGACACACAGGACCAGCTGGCGGAAGCCGTGGCCCACATGGTAGGCAGGCGCCTGTCCTACAGGGAACTCATTGCCGACAACGGACTGGCTTCGGGAGCACGATCATGACCAACGGGGAACGACCCAACTGGGTTGAAGCGCGGGGCAACTGTACGCTGGAAGGCACGTTCGAACAGATCATGGCGTCCATCAGATACGATGTCAAATGCTTTGACAAGATGCATGAACGCAAACCCAGGGACCGCACGATTGGGTTTGAGAATGGATGCCTCCACAAAGCTACGGTCTGGAGCCGCAAAGCCGGACCTACGCCCGTGGATGACACCGTTTCCGTTCACATTGCTGGTCAGTGCATCCGAGTGTGTCGCAACCGGGAACACCTTTTCACTGTTGATCGTGAGTGGAATGAGCAAACTCTTACCTGTGACCTGAAAATCAGTGGTGAAGTGTATTCCCTGTGGCAGATCAGCCAGAAGGCCATTGGCGATCTGCTGTTCGGGTGAGATACAGGACCATGAAGTTAAAGCCCCCTCGGTTGAGGGGGCTTCGTGGTTCCTTCAGTCACCGGGTTCCAACGGCGGAACCTGGAACGGTTCGTCCTGCCAGTGGCCTTCCCACCAGCGGGTACTTTCCCGGAACTCGCAATCACGCCAGTATTCGA
>VXUA01000011.1:5320-7026 GCA_009837185.1 Gammaproteobacteria bacterium
GTGTTGCAGGGTTTCTTCGTACTGAACGGCTATGGCACCCGTTAGCTGGTCATGGCTTACGGCTGCGATTTTGATGTAGTCCACGTCCGGCCACTCGTCGAACGCATCCCGGTACTTCATGACCGTGGAGTCGTGCATTCCACCGCCACTGCCCACAATGCAGGCACCAGTGGCCGTGACCTTCGGTTCCGAGTCAATCCACAATGCTTCCAAGGCATCCATGCGCCTTGCCAATGCCTGCACCTGTTCGACTAGGTGCACAACGCCTTGGGGTTCGTCCTGGGCCAGCAACAGACCCGGTACGGACACCCAAACAACGGCCAGCCCCACTACCAACAACACCAGCAACTTGGTTTTCATGACAAAGCCCCCTTGTGGCAACGAACGGCGTTTGCCACAACAACCGAACTTCATGTACCAACCAAGGGGGCGCGTGACACGCCGGACGACTGGTACAGGGTGTATAATGCCCACTATGCAGTCGGCCTGAACCAAGGCCATCTGCCCAAGGAGTCGACCGGTCAGGTACAATGGAACAGTGGAATCGCCCTCGGCAGGATTCGAACCTGCACCCCTCCAATTAGCATTCGGACGCTCTATCCATTGAGCTACGAGGGCAAGAAGGCAAGGACTGCCCCCTTGCCTTGCACTGATTGTACTTGACCGGCGCCTTCCCACAGACAGCAGGAAGCGCCATGAAGAAGCCGTTTGACCCGTTTAGCGAATCGTTCGAGAAGGACGGATACACAATACACTTGAGCCTGTCCTACACCGGGAAAGTTGGGGATACCGCTATTATGGAAGCTGTATGTAAAAGCAAATTGGCAAATTACACGGCTAACAAGACAGTAATTGCTAAGAGTGGGGATGAGTGGAAAGAGAATAGTAGATGGGGTAAGAACCTGGAAACTACAGACGGGGCAGTTCAGTGGATCACAGGTGCAGTGCTTTCCGAAGCCAAGATAGAGGACGAACAACACACAAGTCAAAGCATAGCCTACGACAACGCCAAGGAAGCCATCTTGAATTTGATTGGCAAGGAGCGGGACTATGACGAAGTTGAGTAACGACAAGACCAAGCATGTTGAAGAACCCCAGGCCGAGGAGTCCGTGACCCGCGGGCGCGGGCGACCGTTACAGTTCGCCATGCCGGAACGCATCGACGCGTCACCGGAACGGATTGCCGAAGTGGTGCTGGGTGCCAAGCCGAAGGATACCTGGCGTTACGAGGAAGAGACGGGGCGGCAGCGGACGCGGAAGGAAAAGGCATGATCAACCTTCGTCTTACACCATTGGAACCTGAAGAAAAGGCCCTGTTTCTGTCTATGATTGAGGGTACTGCGTCCGATCAAGAATGGGATGGCCCCATTGCAGACAGGTTGGAATACGTCCTGGGTCTGCTTATAAGAAAATGAGGCCAAGATGGCCACAAGTGGGGTGAAACTACAGGTAAGGGGGCTGCATACCTGCGACAGTGGGAAAAGGAAGACGGCAACAGTGAGTAACTGATTGCTCCCAGCACGAAGCCCCGGACGCAATGCCGGGGCTTCGTAGTTCCAATGACCATTGATCCGGTCGTCAGTCACCCCTTTGGTACACAGGTAATAATCCCCATACGAGTATATTGCGCAGCTATCGCATGGGAAACTCCTGTTGTTGGCTTGTGTAGCTGCATCAACGATTGCAGGCCCCGTGCAGTTCCCTTT
>VXUA01000031.1 GCA_009837185.1 Gammaproteobacteria bacterium
ATGAGTTTAAGAATCAGATGTTAGGAAAGTATGTGTAGTTGCGTTGGAACCGAGAGCCTTCAGTTTTATCCCACTTCAGACGGTGAAACAGTGTTTTTGTCGTCGCACCTTGCTTCGTAATTGTGGGCACGATATTTGTTGTTACCAGCCTTTGTCCGAATAGCATTTAAGAAAAACCCAAGTCACTCCACAAGCCATCTGCAACCTGAGAGGTTTACTATTGCTTGGATTGCAGTGGACTAATGCACTGCCTGAGAGTTGAACCATTAAGTCAGGATTAGACAGTGGTTTCGTAGGATGAAATCCAGAAATGGTTCCCGATTCTGTATGGTATTTGGAGATAGGTTTAAGATGCGAAAGAGTCACCGCCAGCCACGTAGTGATGAAGATTTTGAATTACTGTGCTTAAAATTACTTAGGCTCTATTGGAAGTGCCCGGAGCTAGAACTATATGCGTCAAGAGGTCAGGCTCAGCACGGCGTGGATATTGTCGATCTTAGTGGGCAAGATTACCCGCGTGCCGCTCAATGTAAACTGCACGAGGAAGGGAAGGTGACCACTCCAACAGAAATCAGCAACGAAGTTGAAAAAGCGAAGGAATTCAAACCTCCCCTCAGCAGATTTGTGATTCTGACGACAGGGAAGGTTAGGAAAGAAGTGCACGATTACATTTTAAGGGTTAATCAAGAACATAGATCGAAAAACCTGTTTATTGTTCAGGTATTTGGATGGAATCGAATAGAAGAGTTGCTTGATGAATACACTGATATTCAAGAATGGTACGAAGGTAGTACGCCATCTTTCGCTATTGGGAAAATCGTACACAAGATAGACAAACTATCAGGGATGATAGGTCAATATATTGATTCAACTCCTAGTGAGGATAGCAATGACCGTTTTCATTCCGAGATTGATTTAGCAAAAAACCACATCGAAAACAGAGAATTCCAGATAGCGAAGCAGTTACTTCAACAAATCAAAGTACGGAATTGGGATCAATTAACCAATCGTCAGAAGTTTAGGGTTTTGACCAATCTGGCAACAGTTGAACTATCAGTTGACAATCCCAATGACGCGGCTGAGTTGTATTTCCAAGCTAAGTCGCAGCAACCCACGGACGAGATTGCTCGCACAAACGAAGCAGTAGGTTATCTGATTATTGGTCAACGTGAAAAGGCGTTTGAGCTTTTAAACGTCCTTATAGTGGATTTTCCCCGTTCTGTACATGTTCTAGCAGCCTTTGTTCAATGTGCACCGGAATCTATGACGTTATCGTTGCTAGAAGAAACACTGCCGGAAGATTTGTTAGACCAGGAGAAGGTGGCGATGGCAATGACTCTCCGGGCCTTGAATATCGACGACTGGCAGAATGCTGAGCGCTATGCTAGGTTCGCGACAGACAGTGAAAGCCCTTCACTTGAATCATTGATACTACTCGGGCAGGTTGTTATTCAGTCCGAATATAATACAGGATACGAACGATACGGAACTGAAGACTCGATTTACAAACCGGACAGGTTACGTGAAGCAGAATATGTTTCTAATCAAGCGTTAGAGCGAACTGAAATAAACAATTCAGATTCGGAAAAGGCAGAAGCCCTCCTTATTAGAGGTCAAGCGAGGTTCTTTTTAGATAGAAAAGATGAAGCCTTTATGGATTTAGAGGAGGCTTTACGAATTGAACCACAGAATGCGAGGGTAATTGAAGTTTATGCCGATTCACTGATTGTAGAAGGGAAGAGTGAAGATGCGATAGGGTATTTACGACGAGTTCCTTCGGAAACCCTTTCCGTAAACAGTAGACTATGTTTAGGCATACTACTTCTACAGCATGGGAACACCGAAGATTGTAAGACTGCAGAAAAGATACTTTTGGATATGGTTAGAAGCGAAGAGAGACTTCCTGCTGATTTTCGAGAACATGTTATCGAGGTTGGACTTCAGGCGTTTGCAGGCAGGAACGATTTTGACACTGGCCGTAAGCTATTGGACGAAGCTTCAGATGAAGCATTAACTGAAGTTGGATTCAAAACGTTAAAGGCAAAGCTGCTTGTTTTGGAAGGACAGCAGGACGAGGCATTGCATCTTGCAGATCAAGCACTTAGTGTCATAAACGATGCTTCAACAGTATACGAAACACGCCGGCTTGCAAGAGTTCTTTTTGGATTGGGACGTTACACTGACGCACTACCGTTATGGCAGCGGATTTGCAATACGAGTGTATTGAGTGACGATACAAAACATTTGTTGGATTGCGCAAGTCGACTGGACAGGCATGACATCATGCTTGAAACGTTAAAAAACCTGCGAGTAGCAGGAGCAAGTGATCGAAAACTGCTCAATAATGAGCTATCTCTACTTCAGATGTACGATACCGACTACGCAATTGAGATACTAAACGACGAAATTAGCGAGCGACCAGATGATGTGGAACTTAAACTCAGACGCTCAGTATTGGGATTGGCACTCGACAGGTCGGACTTAGTAGAAGGGAATCCATCTGCTGTACCAGAACCCCATCAGGTGGACCCTGAAATGGCGCTGGACGCTGTGCGTGTTCTACGTGAGACAGGACATGAACATTATGCCGTTCAGTATGCCTACCAGGTGATACGTCTCAACATGTCAGATCCGAATGCACACAGCACCTACATTTTTGCTTTATCGCCATTTGGCAATACACCCGTGTTGGAAGATCCCGAACGCGTTGAGACTGGAGCCGCAGTTTGTTACGTGGAGCAAGGAAAATCTGAGTCATACTGGATAATAGTCGAGGACCAAACAGATGATACCTCACAGTTCACCGAGCGCGAACTTTCACCAGATCATAGCATCTGTAAAGCCATGATGGGGAAGAAGGTAGGAGACACCTTTGTTCTTGCCAGTGGTGGAATTCAAGATCGTATTGGTGAAATCAAATCAATAAGAAACAAGTATATTTACCGTTATCAAGAATGTACAGATCAGTGGCAAGTGCGTTTTCCAGAACACCCATTCCTACAGATGGTCAGTATCCCCGAAAAAACCGTCGAATCTGGTGAATCAGAGCCGGACATTAGTGTAATTTTGAAGTCTATAGATGAGCGCCATGAACATGTAGAGAAACTTAATGAGATATACAGCACAAGGGATATGCCACTTCACATGTACGGTAAGCAGTTTGGTACCAACGCATTTGAGGCGCTTATTGGCCTTGCTCAGTTTGCGGATGTGTCTGTTAAATGCTGCGTTGGGTCGGTTGAAGAACGAGACGAGGCTTCAAGGGCACTAAGGTCTAGTAGTACAGTTGTGATAGACTCAAGTGCGATTTCATCGCTATACATACTAGACAGGCTTGACATTCTGGAGTGCGGTCTGGCGGATTTCGTAGTTTCCCTAGGCACTGTGAATGAACTTCGTATGATGATTACGAACAAGTCCTTGTTCCACAACAAGGAATCCGGGTTCATGGGCAAGACGGTATCGGGCTACGCCTTTACAAAATCAACAGAGGAACAGTATGAATCCCAAATCAAGTCATTGCGGCATCTCGTTAAGGTGCTGGAGACAAACTGCAAGATAGAATCCTGCAACGCCCTCGCTACACTGGAACCGTGTAGAAGAGAGACAATCGTTAAGATAGTCGGCCAATACGGGGCAGAGGCTATATTGTTATCTGCTTCACCGGGAGCAGTACTGTGGACCGATGATCAAGCACAGGCGATGGTCGCCAAAGGTGAGCACGGTGTATCGCGGGTATGGACACAATTGATGATAGAGACGTGTGTTGACTCAGGCTTGGTTGAAACGGGTGTGTATCTTGATGCCAGTGCTAAACTATTTGGATATGGTTTCTACTTCACAAGCATTAATGCTGAAGTCATCAGGCAGGCAGGGATGGGCTCAAATTGGAGAACAGATACATGGCCGCTTTCCAAGGTACTGTCTGTTTTTGCGGAAGAATCCGTCGAATTGGATCAGTTGCTTCATCTGGCAGCGGGGTTTCTCAAACTACTATTCCTAGAGACGCTCCTCGATACCACTAGACAAAGCATAACTGTAGAAATCCTTGATAACATCGCGAAGCAAGAGGGAGGGCTACAGGGAATAGCTAGTCTTAAAAATGCACTTCCGGGCTATTTCGGGATAAACTACGTTGGCTTGGAAAAGGCGAATGATGTAATAGAGACTTGGCAGAAGGGGAAAGGATGACAGCGTAGTGTTGACCGTTTTAAGTAGCTTAATCTCTTATCATGTTAAGATCGTCGGTAGGTATCCGCTAAACGAATGTTGACATCAACTCGGTTTGGGTTTAATCTACACCAACATACCTTCATCATGTCACAGAACGAAACTACATTGGTTGATATAGAAATTTCGCATGGGTTGTATGCTCATATACATTCGTCATTATGTACTCGGTTGAATTGCTACAATGCTCGAACTGTCATATAACAACTTTACGATGTTTAATTGAGTGTTTTTAACAGTATAGGTATTGCAGACCTTGGGATGATCCTGCACAGGATTGTTTAGAAATTGGACAATCAGGTATTCGTATAGATAGAATCGTACAATATAGATTGGCGTTTGAATTTACCAAGCTAGGATTGGCTAGATGCCGGAAAACTCAAGATTCACCTTCATCGATTTATTCGCTGGAATCGGCGGAATTCGCATGGCGTTTGAAAGCCTTGGTGGTGATTGTGTATTTGCTTCCGAGTGGGACAAACATGCACAGGTGACTTACGAGGCGAATTTCGGTCACTTACCTGAAGGTGATATTACTCAAATCTCTGATGATCAAGTTCCTGATCACGATATTCTTACAGCAGGTTTTCCGTGCCAACCTTTTAGTATTGCCGGTGTAACGAAACATAACGCGTTGGGTAATGCGCATGGATTTGAGCACACTCAAGGCACCCTGTTTTTTGATATAGCTCGTATAATCAGTGCAAGACGACCAGTTGCTTTTTTACTGGAAAACGTGAAAAACCTGCTTTGTCACGATAGGGGAAAAACCTTTTCCGTAATTCGGGAGGTACTTGAACAACACCTTGGATATCATGTGTTCCATCAGGTGATTGACGCACGACGACTGGTACCCCAGCATCGTGAACGAGTTTTCATCGTCGGATTCCGGGACTCTGTGGATTTTGAGTTTCCTGTTATACCAGATCTGAAGCCCAGGCTAAGCGATATACTTGCTCCGAAAGTACCGTCCAAGTATACTTTGTCGAGTAAACTTTGGCAGTATCTACGATTTTATGCTGAGAAACACCGGGCTAGAGGAAACGGCTTTGGATACGGGTTAGCTCCACCAGATGGCGTAACCAGAACGCTCAGTGCAAGGTACTATAAGGATGGATCTGAGATTCTTATAGCACAACGGGGCAAGAATCCACGGCGGTTGACTCCACGTGAATGTGCCCGGTTGATGGGCTTTCCAGAGTGGTTTGAGATTGTGTCTAGCGATACGCAGGCGTATCGTCAGTTTGGAAACTCCGTTGTGGTGCCAATTGTCAGGGTCATTGCCGGGGAAATCGTGCAATGCTTGATTCGTCGTACGAAAGCCAAACAGAGGAGATTGGAGTTCAGCCTTCAACAGCCCGGCAAATTCGGGAAAGAGTACTTAAGTGGGGAGAAGAGAATTACAGGCCATTCCCCTGGAGAGAATCCAATCAAGGCTGGCACGGTCTGATCGCCGAGTTATTGTTGCAACGTACCCGCGTTTCGAGTGTTGTAGTAGTTTATAATAGATTTGTCCGTAGATTTCCCACCCCCGCCCACCTTGGTCAATCTTCCCTCGAAGATATCAAAAATGTGATCTATCCCCTCGGTCTGGCGTGGCGCGCCCCGTTACTCAAAAAACTAGGCCAAAAGCTTGATGACCTTGACGGTCAAATACCCTTAACCCTCGATGAATTGACGGATCTTCCTGGTGTGGGCAGTTATGTTGCGTCCGCCTGGTTGAGCTTTCATGCCAATACCAATAGTACAATTATAGACGCCAACGTAGTCCGGTGGCTTTGCCGCATGGTTGATCGACCTTATGATGGTGAAACTCGCCGGAAGAAGTGGTTAGTAAAATTCGCCGAAATCCTCACGCCGGAAAAGAGGAATAGGGATTATAATTTCGCAGTGCTTGATTTTACCATGCAGATTTGTACAAAAAAACCAACCTGTTCGATGTGCCCAATCGGTGTAGGATTCTGTACCCATGGTAGAAACATGCTTACCTGCAACAAGGGTGAAACAAAAGGATGAACTTATCATCAGCGTTTGCTGCAATTGTACATAAAAAGCTCGTACCTGTTGATCTTCCTGATAGGGGTTCAAATCAGCATGAAATCAATGGTGTCAGGGCTTTACGGGATCTATTTCAAGGGACCAAGTACAAAGGACCAGTAACGTGGAGCTATTTTCGGGATGGCGAGGATCCTATAAGTGAGGAAGGAAGTTTAACTTTCTACGATGCTAGAGAAAACGACCCTCAACGATCTGAATGGAGATTGTATTATACCGGACAGTTTCTTTATAGAGCAGATCCTGGCGATGTACTGATTCTTGCAAGAACAGAAACTGGAAGTTTGTACGCTCTTGTATTTGAGGCCAATTCGGGATGGCATAGATCGGCCAACAGACTATTTGGAATTGATGACAGTCACACCAATCTTGAGCTCGTTTCAGAGTATTTTCTCGAACAGACTTCACTGGAGCTAGTAGGTCAACTAATACTGGAAGAACTGGGAATTGATATTCACGTCCCCCCTGTAGCTGATGATGAATCACTTATTCTACAACAGTTCGGAATGTGTTTCCCTTCGACGAAAAAAATGTCAGACTATGCCAGATCGCTGGTCGATTCTGAGTATATGGATGTGGACGATACACTC
>VXUA01000038.1 GCA_009837185.1 Gammaproteobacteria bacterium
AAGTTTTGATAGGCGGCATCTAAGTTTTTGAGTCCTTCGTACAAGGACTGCGCGTACGTCAGATATAACCAAGAGTAGTCATCACTGCGTTTTAGTTCCACCAGTTCGCGACACATGTCGAAAAACGATAAGTGCTTCTTCTTATCCTCAAACCGCCGTGTTTGGAGTGCTAAGAAATAGTTGTAAACAAACCGCACTGCACCAAACTGCCGACGCAATGTCTGTTGCTGGACATTCGTAGGGTAGACTCGATAGCAATACGCCGTTAACATGTACTTTATTATAGTAATAAATTCAAACTAAGCCACTACCCAAGTTTCAATCATCGAATGGACATCCTCTTCCACACGACGAAAGCTGTGAAGAATTGTGCTACTAGTTCTCTTCTTTCGCCATAGTCCATCTGATAGCGTCGCCAATCGTATTGCCTTCCGTTAGAGGTGTAAGTACTACATCAACAGTTCCTGCTTCCAAATCGAACAATCCAAGATCATTCCACCCCGATTTTGTTTCTTGAGGTTTAAATTCGATCGTATTTGACAGCCCTAAGTTGTTGATTTCCAACTGAACGTTTGCTAGTCTAAAGCTCGTTGTCATTGAGTAAATTGAACCTAGACCAGGACTATATGTCGACTTATACGTCTTCCTTTTGATCGCTGGCATATGAATTTCAAGCTTCCATTTTCCTGATGAGGGTATGTTCGCCGAATAAACCAATTGCGTCTGTGCATCGTGTTGGAAATTTATCACGTATGTGCGTCGGTACTTACCATAGCTTGTCGATTCCAAGTCCCGATACCATAGAACTGAATCGAAAACGTCTTTAACTAGACTGTCGGCCGCGGTATCTAAATGCAACAGGCCATGATCGGTATCGAGCTCTGTGTCGTAGCCACCCAAGAAATACGTGATCCATTTCGGAAACGGTGATTCGTTGATGGCATCTTCGCCGTTCATGACTGAGAACCCCGCGTCCATGTCGTCGACGATGATGGAATCGTCGGTGTGAGGATTCCAATCGACTTCTGTGATATATGGCAAACTCATTGCGGTTGTGGGGATGTCATCGTCATGTTCAACAATGTTCACTCTTAAATGTTCTCGATTGTGAGAAAAATAGGGCTTTACCAACACTCGTCTAGGATGATCAATCGTCTGGATTGCAACCTGCAGTGTCGTTTTACTAGGTACTCGTAATGGTATCAACTCTTGCGAACTTAACTCACCTTCTTCACCGGAGGAAATTGTGACGAAACCGTCGACATCTTCACCGTTGTGTATGAAAAAGCTCGACTGATAAACTGATTCAATTGAATCGGGACTCTCAAGTATTTCCAAGTTAGCACGTGCGACCATAAAACCAGGTATTTCAGTACTGTGGAGCCAGTTCCCCATTAAGTCTTTAAAGTCCACACCTGAGTTCAATGCAGTGTTGTGAAAGTCTTCCTCCGTGTAATTCCCACCTCGATACTGCGTGATTAAGTCTCTTAAGAAAGACCCGATGTCATTCTCGTCGACGACATCCAGTACCAAGTTTTTTAGTGCATCAACTTTGAGAATTAGGGCATGGTATGAGTTCATTGCATCTTGTTCAAGATCAAAACTAGTCAGGGGTGTACCAATGGCTTGTTCCCATACAGACGGGCGGTTACTAAAGCGTTTTCGCAACTCTAGCTTTTCAAGACGTGCTCTTTTACCGAAGTTTCCACCAGCCCAAAACACAAAGTTCCGCAATTCCGATGCTCGATTTCCTTCCAATGCAGAATGGATTTAAAAGTACCCATCCGAACCCGAGACGAGTTCGTTTGCGATCTCACCCACCAAATGTTCCATTGCTACCGCGCCTGAGCCACTGGGTTTTGTCTGATGGCTCACCAAATTGCGACCAAGATTGAGCAACGGATTCCCGCCCTCAAAGTCGTTTTCAAAAAATCCCTGCAAGAGCTGCAATATAAACGCACTAAGCTTTTTTTCGTCTTCAATCAGCTCTGCGTCTTGAGAATTAATTGCATAGTTGAATCGTGCGATAGGTAGCCCAGACTCTCTGATCATTTGAATGCCTAGTGGTGAATAAACACTTTCCATTCTCCAGCCACCACCATAAGTTCTCAATGAAAGTGGAACTTCTACGATCGACATCGTATCGTATGGATAACTGAGTCCCAATTCGCTGGCCACGGTCATTCGTTCCTCGATCCATTCTTTTAATGCAGGAATGACTGGTTCCAAAATGTTCAAGTTTTTTACGTGTTTCTTACTAATCAGAAGTTCAAAGGTCGTGTCTTCCATCTTAAATGATCGCTGCTCAAAATTAGATGCGACTAGAGCGACTTCCGAAACAGGGTTCTTTGGATTGAATCGATACTTCGTTTTCCTATTTTCTTCAACGAGAGTTCGTGATCCAGGACCTGCGACGATCCAATGCTTCGGCACGGTCACGTGAAGATCTACATGAAAGAAGTCTTGAGGGCGCGTTTCCAAATTAGATTGACCATACGCAGATCCCGATGATGGAATCCAACTAACGCCCGGTACTAGAACAACAAAGCCTGGATGAAAAATGTACGATTTCGTCCCGAATTGTCGTGCTGCCAGTGCTTGCGCGTAGTTCATGTCCTTCCACGTTAGCGAACTGTCCAGATAAGCAAACATTGGATCGGGGACACCCTTCGCGACGAGCCTGATTTCCGCGTTCGTCGTACCCAAACTTTGCTTTGGTACCCATAGTAAGCCATTTTCGAACATATAGTCTTTAGTCTCTTGCCCGTTGAGCTCAAGAGTATTGATTTTGTACCCACGATTGAGTGAAAACAGCCATTTGTCTGAAGGACTAACAGCGGAAGGCGAAAGTCTTATTACGAGATCCAGGTGTATCGTTCGACCTGGGAAAATCTTAACCTCACCGCTGATCGATTCAAAGTCCGTGTCTGAGTGTGTTTGGAGTTGTTTGTGTAATGAAGCCCAATCGTCTACCTGATCTAGTTCAAGCAATTTGGAATTTACCAAAGCATAGATTCCAAATATCGCAATGACAATCGCTGAGCTTCCTGTGATAGCAAAAAACTGTCGCTCTTGCAACTTAGCCTGTCTCGGATAAAGTACCGAAGTGAGTCCGAGCATTCCTATCGTCAACAGGACGACATACAAACGGTTGAATACGATGTCGGTATTGAAAAACTGCGGTGCAATAGCAGAGGGTAGGGAATCGACACCGGTATATGTTGCTAAGGCCGAAGCAAGGAAAAAAGGGATGCGGCTGCTGAATGAGTAATAACCGAACACCAACGCCAACATTATTAGTACGACCAACATGCGATATCGAACTATGACGGCGACTAACATGGTCAGCGCCCCCCAAAACATTAGGTTTGGAAGTAAATCCCAAAACAGAAATGCCGCAACGCTAACAGGTTCTATTGCGGAACCCAATCCCAAGTTAGAAACTTCAGCGATCAGACCAAAGCCGCACATGAGAACGATCAAAATCATCGCCGGCACTGCGAATAGAGTTACGATTCCGAACAATCGACCGGTGAGCAATTCGAGATTCGTCATCGGTCGAACGTCGATGGTTGCACCTATGCGATCTCTGACATCTCGTTGCCGAATGTCAAAAGCAAGAAAGACAATTCCAAACGTAAACGTTAGTAAGGTCGTTCTGCCGATTTGAGAGATCGAGAACTGCGGAGCTAGAGTCCCAGCTGAAGCAGAAACATACGATACGAACGTATGTATTAACGACAACTGTAGCCACAAAAAAGAACCACAAATCATGGCAACAACTACCATTACCCATGTCCGTGCTAACCGTCTACACGATCGTATTTCTGCACAGGCAATTGACCAGAGTCTGGAAACTTTCATGTATTTACTTCCTTATACCGCGGTTTGGTCCGTCTAAACATCGCTCTCTATCCCAACGTAGTGTTAGAACGAACACCCGAATGCCGTTAGTTGTCTTGTCGCGGTGACGGAGATCTTCTGGTAGTTGATTGCGATGTCAAGATCGAGCTTAAATTTTTTGATTACCTGAAGCAAGAATCGTGCCAACTGCATTCGTTACAGAATACAATGAATTTTGGGAGACAACTTGGAGTTGGCGAATGAAAAGATTCTTGTGTTTTGTCGTCGGTGTGCTTACGCTATCAGGACTATCAGCGTTGGGCTCAGAACCGCACTATGGTTTTAGTGTTTTCCAGGAATCATTTGACGATTCTCTTGAGAAAGCGAAAGAGGCCGATCTTTCGATTTTTGTGTATTTTTACGAGCCGGATTGCGCAACATATGAATATATGGATTACCAGTTTCATCGCGCGTGGGTGTGGCAATTTTTAAACGAGCGATTCATTAATGTTCAGGTTGATGCTTCCGAAGAAGAATCTAACGGCCCGAGTCTCGCGAAAAAATATAACATAAACTCCTATCCCACGTACCTGATTCTCGACCACCATGGTAAAGAAACGCATCGAGCTACTCAAGCTATGGAAGGAGGCGTATTCATTGACACTATTAGTTGGTTGATTGGCGAAACCGAATTTCCAATGGCAGAACAAGACGCTAAATACGAGGCTGGGGAACGCGATCCAGACTTTGTTCAGCAATATTTACTAGATGCAAGGATTGTATTACCTAAAAATTTAGACATAGAGAACTTACACATGAAAGCGTGGGGAGAAGTTCAAGATAAATACATGGCAATTGCCAAAGAATATCTGACTAGCCAGGAACCTAAAGACTTAATAAACTTGCAGGATTTTTCGATTATCAAAGCATATAGCAACATTGTGGATGACCCTGGTATCAAATTAGTACTCGATCATTTTGATGCTTTTGTAGAGACCACGTCGATGAAACAGGTAAGTGAAACTCTGCTCGAGGTCGCGTTAAACACCGTTCTTATCAGAGCGATAGACGAAATTAAACCGGTAGGCGGTGGACTAGAATTGCTAGAAGACTTTCAATTGTTCGAAGAACTGCCCCTGAAAAAAGCTACGGATTGGCTACGGAGTATCGATGCAGACAGTCTGCTTAAATTGGAAGAATATAGTTTGTTCTACGTGCGACAATTTCTGATCGAGACTGAGGCAGCGAGTCCTGATTCAGAAGAGTAGGTTTGAATTTAAATCAGTGTTCGATGTTCTTTATTTCTGATTCATCGGGAACGATTGTCCAACGAATAGCGTCGGCAAACATTAGACCACGGGACTCTGTACCTAAAACATCCACGGTCACGGTTCCGGCGTTCAGGTCAAACGCTTCGACAGAATTCCAACCGTTCGTGACACCTTCTGAACTTGTATCGAATGGTACGTGCCAATCTCTTTCATCGTTATGAACAGCTAGGTTATAAGTGAGATCCGAATATCCAGACGTTGACCATGCGATTGGTAGGTGATACTCCAGGACCCAAGTTGCTGATGCAGGTACATTAGCTACAAAACTGACTTTGCGTGGTGGTTTTGCCTTTGGAACCCAAGCGATTGCTGTTGTCTTGCGATGCCGACCATATGATCCCACATCCAATGTCCGATGCCAAATCTCTGCAGGCATGCCCGGAATCCAGCCGTTATACACTGCAAGTCCCTGATCTTGTTCGAAAATTCGCAATACATTACGGGAAAACCAGGTCAATGGTGTTGCAGAAATGAACTGGTCCGACTTTGCTTCTAGTTGAGCCACTGAGAATCCTTCATCTAGGTCATCGACAACGACTTGCTGTGTTGCACTCGGAATCCATACAGAGTCTTCCAAGAACGGCCTGGATGTTGTGGTTTGCCGTTGGTTGCTCGGGGCTGAATCAGCGCGGATCCTGAAGGGGGCTCGTTCTAACGATAACCCAGGATCAATCTGAATCTGCCGCAATTCATAAGGAGTGGTAATGTTTATTCGCTTTGCTGAATTTGCTCCAATTTGGATTCCTGGTGTTCGAGTGGTATTCAGCCAATAGAGGTCACTTACCGGGGCTTTTGTCGGATATATCAATTGGATTACTCCGTCCACAGGTTGTACATTACGCACGATAACTGAAGCTTGAAACTTTGGGTTCCCAAGTTCGTCACTTGCTACCTGCGCTACTGTCAATGGCGACATAACGTAACCTGGCACCCCAGTTTCAGTTAGCCAGCTGGTTAAACACGGTTCGACCTGAACACCAAACAACTCGGCGGTTTCCACTAAATCGGTAAGAGTATACGAGCTTCCTTCAAATTGGTTCCGAATATTCATTAACCATGCCATGAGTTTCTCGTCCTCGTTTAGCGCCAGTAATCCTCGAGCAATAGCCTTTGCTTTCAGTAGTACTAGTTCAAGTCTCTCCTGATATTCTTCTGAATTCACCGGTTGCTTCAATCCGGTTTGCTCCATGTAATTCCATACATTCAATCGAGAACCAAAATAATTTTTTTGGTTTAGAGGTCCAAAAGCAAGAGCGACACTTTGCGAGGGCGCAACTTTAAGAGCCATCAATTGGGTTAAATCTGCTACGTGAAGTGTCGAATAAATCGAAAAGGTAGTTTCTGATGGTGAAATTAGTGCTCGGATTACTTTGTCGAGAATTTCCGCAAACTCATCGGATGCTGAGATATGGTGCGACCAGTATCTGTCCGTAATACCTAACAATGGATTGTCTGTACCTACCGCGGAATTAAAGTAAGTCGTGAATGGAACAACGTGTAGGACGAGCCAAATTTCTTCACTTGGAGCGACTCCCTACTCAATGGTTGGGGAAATGCCCTCTCCATATTTGTCGTTGGGAATCCACTCTCTTTCACAAGTCCGATTTCTGGTAATGAAGTTAGGGATTTCATGCGCATCCCTCCACCAACTGTTCGTAGGCGATCTGGAATTTCAACTAAACTTAATGTTTTGGTCGGTAAACTCAATCCACGCTCGGCAAATCGACTCTGCGTCCTCTCTATTTCAACACGCAATGCGCGGAGCAAATTCTCATCCCAAAATTGCAAGTTTTGCGCGTGTTTCTTGTGCAAATTCATACCAAAGGTCATGCCACCAACAGTCATTGTTGTTTGTTCAAACTCCGATGCGAACAAGCTGATATCGGAAACAGCAAACTCAGGGGACACTTGGTACTCAGAATTCTTACGAAATGCCGTTTTTAACTTTGTGCCTGGCCCCACTAAATGCCAGTTCTTTGCGGCTAGGTCGACCGTTAGATCTACTTTAAAAAAGTCTTTACCCTGTTGAACGCTCTTTGCCGCTTCTCCAAGGGGGCCAGAAGTCGGATACCAATGCACGCCCGACATTAATGCTACATAATTTTTCTCGTAAATGGACCCGTCCTTCCCTAACAACGCGACTGCTCGCGTAGGCACGTCAGGATCAGTTAAATAATCGATCGCCGAGTTGAAATAGCCAAATCGAGGGTCCGGTCCGGTACTCCCTTCGCGATGATGCGCATGCGATAGATTTCGTCAGAAGTTGAAATATCACCTCCCTCTACTGTTAGTAAACCGTGCTTAAAAAAGTATTCCGCGCGTTTATCGTTAAGAAAGATGTCATTGATCTTAACGGAGGGGCGTACTAGTGTCTTGAATTCGACATCAGGATGTTTTTTCCGTTGAACGTATACACTAGCTAAGTGGAGATTTTCGTTTAACTCGCGAAAATCGCCTTTAATCGCAAATTTCGTGGCAGGATTCTCACTTCTCCTTGCAGCTCCGAGTAAGTCTACAGTGAGAGAATCACTACCTAAACCAACGAACCTTTCGTACGCAAAAGCAACTTCCTCACCGGGTACAACCAATGCACTTGTGGTTGAGACTTCCTCTTCTCCCTCATGAACAGAAATCAACACCCTTGTAGATTTCTCGATTTCGCCCTCGAATCGAATTTGGTTATCAACAAAACGCCCTGAAGCTAAGTCAACTGATTCAGTCTCACCTTCACCACTTATTTTGGTAGAGGAGACGATAACGGTTGCACTAGTTGTTCGCTGCTCTTCATTGACGCGTGTCCGATTATCAAACTTAGTGAGGAAGTATTCACCAGTGATGGCGTAAGTATTGTCAGATTCTTCAGAACATCCCGCAATAATTGCAAGAAGGCACACTATTCCAATAAGGTCGCGGGTTTTGTCGATACCTGTCATCGGTATTGATTCAAAACTGACCAAGTTAAGGTATTGCTAGATCGAAGTATGCCTAAACAAGAAAGAGGGTACGTGCAGTTGCCTGGTGCGGTTCCACTAACTGTTCTGCTTGCGAATGTGACGAATGAATCTATGTCAGTTCCAACGCTTTCGATCCAATACGGATGACTAGGTCAATTGTTCGTTGCACGTCATCCCAAGTAGTTGTATGATTCAGGATACACATCCTAAGCGAAAATTTTCCTTTCAATGTTGTCGACGAGACAAATGCTAACTCGTCCCAGAACACATGTGCCAACACTTTCCGATTGATCTCTTCCAAACTCTGCTCGTCGTGAGACCCATCGTTGACCCTAAAGCACACAATGCCGAGCGACACAGGTGTTATCAGTTCTAATGACGGCGCTGACTCAACGTACGTCGCGGCGCGGTGTGCTAAGTCCAACCCGCGTTGGATGGCAGCACGGAAAGGCGCTATGCCGAAAATCTGCACGGACATCCAGATTTTTAACGCGCGAGGTGAGCGACTTAGTTGTAAGCCACGATCCGAGAAATTGGGGTGGTTTGCACCCCAAATGGTATCCTGCAATGCGTCATGACGGATAGCGAATGCGTTTTCAAGGTGCTGACCATTTTTTGCGATGAGTGCACCCGCTTCAAATGGTTGAAAGAACCATTTATGCGCGTCAACTCCGATGGAGTCCGCACGATTGATACCTGCAAGTTTCTCCTTACCGTCTTCGGTGAGTAAAGCGAATCCGCCGTAAGCGGCATCTACGTGCAACCAGATGTCTTCTTTTTCACAATAGTCAGCTAACTCTACGAGCGGGTCAATTGAACCGGTACTGGTTGTACCAGCGTTGGCGCACACGGCTACGACATGGAGACCATTGGCTTGGTCCTCCGAAACTTGCTGACGTAAAACTTCCATATCCATTTGAAAGCTGTCGTCGGTGTCTATCAGACGAATGTGTTCTCGCCGTACTCCAGCGATCAACGCAGCCCTTATTAACGCGCTGTGGCTCTGATTGCTCATATAAACCACAGGTTGCACCGGGTGTCCAGCAGCTTCTCTTGCCGCCACTATCGCTTCCACGCTCGCGGCTGAACCTCCAGAAGTCAGCAAGCCACCGGCAGAGTCAGGATATCCAATCCAATTGCGGATCCAATCGATTACTACGAGTTCCAGATGACTTGTACCACTAGAAACTAACCAAGAGCACGTGTTTATGTTGAAACCCGACGCAAGGAAGTCCGCTAAGACTCCTGGCCAAGTTGGCGAAGATGGTACGAATCCAAAAAATCGAGGATGATCTAGTTGTGCCCCGTACGGCAACACGTCCCGCGCTACTTGTTCCAAAACTTCTTCCGCGAGTCGGCCGTTTTCAGGTGGAGGACCGTCGAATTCTCTTGCAAGGATTTCTCGAAACTCACCGTCCCAAGCCTTGGCGCTATCCATCGATCCAATTCGATCAATCAGAATATCCGCCGCTTTCGATGCGAGTTGTCGCATCTGCTGCGGAGTCATTTCTAGTCCAGAATGCTTGTCAGAATCTTCCATGAACGCTCCTTTCAACGAAATATGCGGGAAAGCCCCACGTCTAAGAGTGATTCGAACCGAGTTGACATGTCTCTTACTATCAAGGCTTTTATTGGAGTGATGGTTTGCTCAGCCATGAGTCATTTCGTGCCCGAGTTCATATTCAAAATGATAATCCAAATATCTTGAACTACAAAGAACCTGTTTCGAACTTTGAATCTGCTCCGGTAGAGTCAACGACGTATTGAAAAAAGGTAACAAATTTAGCGTAGATAGTTGCAGGTTATTCGCCTGTAACTACCGTAAATCTTTGAATGAAAGACCAAATCTCTGAGCTGGGTTGTATGTCGTCAAATGAGGTTTAGCGTAGAAGAAATCTAATGCACAAATTTATGTTGACATCGATGACTAAATGCAAATGTAATTTATATTTAGACGTCTAAATGTAAAATATACCTATGATTGCAAGAAAATTTTGGCTAAGTAAGATTGCGCTAGCATGGAAGCATAGCTTGATCGTTTGGTTAGCCGGAGTCCGTCGTGTTGGTAAAACAACTCTCGCGCAGATGTTGTCCTCACCGACGTCTCGATACTTGAACTGTGACCTTCCTTCAGTACAAAGAGAACTCGACGACCCCGAACTATTCTTAGAATCTCTAGCTACAGGAATAATCGTCATGTTTGACGAAGTACACCGCTTGTCAGATCCATCCACTCTGCTGAAGCTAGCGGCTGATACTCGCCCGGATTTACGAGTTTTAGCCACAGGTTCATCCACGTTAGTTGCAACAAAGAAGTTTCGCGACTCTTTAACGGGACGTAAGAGAGTCATTCATCTGACCCCCATTTTGTGGTCAGAGTGTATTTCGAATTTTGATGTTCAGGATCTCGACCATCGCCTCTTACGGGGTGGATTACCACAAGCCTTGCTCGCCAACGATAAGGATCCAGAATTTTTCTCCGAATGGATAGACAGCTTGTATGCACGTGATATTCAAGAACTCTTTAGCATAAGAAATCGAGTTGGCTTTCTTTCGCTACTTCGACTGTTGTTACGACAAAGCGGGGGACAGCTTGACTACACTAAGCTAGCGCGACTTACGGAGCTCAGCCGACCGACCGTCAA
The DNA here is from genome assembly GCA_009837185.1 of Gammaproteobacteria bacterium. Taxonomy (GTDB): domain Bacteria; phylum Pseudomonadota; class Gammaproteobacteria; order Pseudomonadales; family Azotimanducaceae; genus Bin55. Next base: position 10,774 of record VXUA01000038.1, read on the forward strand.
GAGTTACATTGAGGCATTGCAAATCGCATGTGTCGTTCACTTAGTTCCACCCCTCGGTGGTTCGTCAAGCTCAAGAGAAATTGTGAGTCGACCAAAGTGTTACTGTTTCGATAGCGGTTTTGTGACTCACGAGAAAGGATGGGACACTATTCGAGTGGAAGATCGCGGTATCCTTTGGGAACATCTAATTCTTGACTCGCTTCTATCACAATTCCGACGAGAACAAGTCTTTTATTGGAGAGACAAGTCCAACAAAGAAATTGATTTTGTTATTCGCACTCGTTCGAACGAATACCATACTATCGAATGTAAGGTAGATCCGGACTCCTTTTCCTCAAAATCGTTGGCTGAGTTCAGAACCTGGTATCCCGAGGGCAAAAATTTTGTCGTTAGTCCGCATACTTCTCGAAAGTACCATCGTAGTTTCGATAGTATGAAGGTGACTTTTTTGCGCGATATCAAAAACATTGTCTAAGAAACACTTGAATTTGCTTTTGGTCATGACGTTGCCAATGGGAAACGGCGCCAACCAAAAAAACGTACTCATAAACGAATGGAGACTATTGAAAATTTGTTGCTGTGTGAAGAATTCTTATAGTCTTCTGAGAGCACACTTGGCGTGGGACGATCGTTCTTCAGTAACCTGTCAATGGAGTGGCGCGGTAGAGTATGGTTTGACCACGAATCCTAAAACAAACTGACCATCAAACTAAGGCTACCGAAACTACTCAATTCAAACTAAATTTACATTTAGGCGTCTAAAAGTAAAATTTATTCTTGATCGAACGAAGGTTTTGGATCAAAGAGATTGGCCACTTCTTTTTCAAGCAGAATCACACGGTTAATCTCGGTTTGCTACATTGTTCTCGCAACAGTCTAGGAGCGTTGAAGAATGTTGCCTTCGTTGTTCTAACGGTGATGGTGCAAGACGTCCGGTCAAAGGACCTGTACTTTTAACGACCTTTCAAGGAGAAATTGAATGAATAAATGGATTGCAACCGCAGTACTTGTACTGTTTGCTACTTTAGGTTTGTGTCAAGACGAATATGTCGAAAAAGAGGGTTTATCGATTTCAGCGGGCGTCGAAACCTTTGAAATCGACACTGGAGAAACCCACTTTAACTTTCTTACTGAAGAAACAACTAAAGTATTCGAAAAAAATGTCACTGTGGGCATACGAGCTATGTTTTTCTCAAACAAAATATTCCGACAGTATCCATTGTATTTCGGCCTTGCTGGCAATGTGACTAACGTGAACGGGAGAAATGACTCAGCCTACACCATAATTGGCGAGTTAGGCTTTCAGACCAATATTCTGACGCCATTTGTAGCACTAGCCTATACCAATGATCTCGGTGAAGATGGCGACAATTTCAATGAACTCGACACCGATCACTTTTACATCGAAGACACAAACCTGGGACTGGGGCTGATGGTCAATAATCCACTTGAAGACACGTTTAGTGCAAAAGTTGTGTTCAACGTGCTCGGCGAAGCTGGAGATGCGAGCGCTACAAGTGTTGATTTGTATTTTCGTTTGCGAAGGTCTCGAGTAGATGATACTGCACCGGTTCTCTCAGTTGGATTTAAGCAAAAAAGCGAGACGACCGTTGAGCTACGGGACGGCACTGAGCGCATTCGTCCTGACGGCAGAGGTGCAACGCTCTCAGTTGGCATGTCGATACCGTTCTAACGAGGCACTATGTCTATGTCGTCCGATTGCGACATGAGAAGGATCCACAATCATACTAGAGGAACAATCGTCATTATTGAATGAGTGCGGTGCTCATTAGATCCTTCCACGCTGTTTAATTGAATTGCGGGAGTTCGTCCCGATTTGACGGTATCAGCTGCCGGTTCATTCACTATAGCAATAGCTGAAATTAAAAAGTTGGTATTTCGTGCTTAGGAGGAAAGCAAGTTATTCTGCTTTCCTCCCTTGTTCTGATCTGATTCCTTTTTAGCATTTGACTACAACAATTCGACTTACCCAATCATCGACAGTAATCACCTCGTCCGATGTTTTAATACATGGTTGTGCGTTCATTTAAACGCACCAAAATTCATCCCAAAGATTCACTATCGATGCTTCGTGGGATGTCATGTCACCAATACACATTAAATCGTTTTTTCGACGATTTCTACTTCCACTAATTTTTACTGGATATTTCGCTTCCGTCGTATCAGCTGAACTCAATTCGGTTCAGATAACTGATGAAACCCTAAAAGCGGTTGATTCCTGCTTAAAGTGGAAGGTCATCGGCTCGTGTACGTGGCTTCACTGTGATCTTTTTGGCTGTCGGGTTCGAGTTTCCCTAAAAATCGGCCATTATCGGCCTGATCTCGTGGTGTCGGTCTATCCAACCGTTGAGGCACATCCGTGGAAGGAAGTCAAGACAGTTGTTAAGACCGCGTTTGATCAAATCAAAAATACACTACCCGCAGACCTTCAAGCTGTCGAAGAAGGGAGCACCTTGGAACCAGGACACAGCTCGAAACATCTTTCGAGAAATCTGAGATTTTTTGAAAGCGATGTTATTGGGCACCCGTTGCCAGATTTACCAGCAAGTTACGCAAATTACTTTTGTACTTCCCAAACTGTTCCCCTTATTCCGTATTACAGTTCTTTACTAGACATCATCGCTTGGCGAAATCCAGAATTCGAGAGCCTCAATTTAATCAATTCACTTCCTGGTAGACGCGAAATTGGTCGATGGCCATGGTTCACTTGGGGTTCAGTCTATCCTAGGTGCGGTTGGACCAATCAGCCAAGCCCTCCAAAAGCAGCCGCCGTCATTGCACAACGTGCCGCTGATGTCGCAATAAACGGCGGATTATTTCGTGTAAGAACGCCGATAGGAAGGTCTGCAGATCATCAGAAGCGCTGGGGACCTCCGGCTCTCAGAGAGACGAACGGAAGTACTGGAAAATGGCAGATGATTCATCCCCGGATGCAGAGTTCGTGTCAAGCCTTCGGGTCCAACGATCTATTTTCAAAAGCCGGGTGGGGTGGTGGTAAAGTGGACAAGAAAAATGCTTATCTTTGGGTGTTGTGGCGTCCGTACAAGTGTTGTGCCAGACGCGGACAAGTCTTTCTCGGTTCAGATGACGTACACGGGTACCCATGAATCAGTTTCGAGTCGTAGTGTGTTTCCTCTGCGCGCTTTTCATGTCGATTTATGTATCCGCACCTCCAGCCCCACCTGAAGATAGCCTTTGGTACTACGAGATCGGCGGCGCTAAACCAATGTCTGCTCCCGCTAATCCAAGAGTCCACAGTACTACGATTGGAGGAAGTGCGAAATTAGGTCTCGGTTATAGCTGTTTGAAATTCGATCCTGTTACAGCCGTAAGTGATACGTTGAATCAAGTCAAAGATGGGACTGAAAACATGCTCAACGCTATGACTCAGGCCGCTACGGGCGCGATAGCATCGTTACCTGCGATGATTCTACAACGGGCGAATCCAGGTTTGTATGACCTGTTTCAAAATGCACTCGTACGTGCTGAGCTAACCGTCGACCTCGCAACCAAGTCTTGTGAACAAATGGAAAGCGCGATCACAAATAACAAGAACCCTTACGAAGATCTAGTAGTGCTTTCGAAAGGAAATGATTGGAAAGTGCAAATGGGAGTAGGGGGCGGCAGCGTAGTTGCTGCTAAAGAAGCAGTTGCCCAGGCAAATGGAGCAAATGGTCTCCCATGGATCGGTGGAAGTGCTGGCGGTGATGATCAAGATCCCTTGGCATTGACTGAAGATGTCACAAGGGCTGGCTTCAATGTACAGCTGAATCGAGCTCCAAGTGCACAGGGCGCTGTAGCAACCGATCCTGATCAACGTCTTACACTCGTTTGGAACGATCCAAGAGCAGCCGCAGAATGGTTAGTTAATGTGGTCGGTGAGCACAAAGTTTCCACTTGCGAAGGATGCGAGAAATCAACCACTCCAGGGAACGGTCTCGGACCAAGTTTGGAACGAGAGGAAAGTAACCTAACGACAGTCTTGGAGTCATTGGTCTCGGGAAGTCAAGCTCCTACACTTACGAACTTAGCGAGAGTCTCGGCACCAGGGATTGCCATCACTCGTGATGTCATCAACAGCATCAACACGCTACCGGTTACGGAACAGCAGATTGTCATCGATCGCTTGGTTGCGGAGATCGCGGTCGCACGTACCGTGGAGAAAGCTTTTCTCGCTCGTCGCTTAATGAAATCGGGCAGTTCCATACCCGAAGTTCAAGCAAATCCAGTTGCACGAGAGCATGTCGACCAAGTGGTCCGCGAACTTGATTCAGAAATCAATAGACTGGCATTTGAGGCACGGATACGAAAAGATCTTGTGTCGAATACGGTAACCAATCTGCTCAAACGGCATGAGTCAAGGGAGAAAGCTTCGCTGACTGTTCCCGAACGTAATAGCCGTGATCCACACCCACTAATTGACGGGCGTGTCGAAAGCCCTTAAGCAACGAGCGTTTACGAAGTTAGGTTTGCTGATTGCGCTATGTGCTGGCGTAGCAGTATCAATTCTGTTGTCAACCACGGACGGCACAGCGATCGTATCTTGGCCGAATTGGTTCGCAACGAACCATTGGCTGACGACTGTTGTTAGGGTAGGGCTGTTTCTTGTCGCCATAGCTGTTTTTTACTCGATACACAAACAAAAGAAGCAAAGCTCTGAGCACAAAGGAATCCCAGCGAAACAAGCACAGCTACACGCTCGTGTTCGACAACTCTTGTTGTGGTTTGTCAGCATTGAACTGTTGTTTGGGCAAGCACTACTACCTCGCTTTTTGGAGTATCTCTTTTCATGAGTGTCGACAGCTACCTTGAACTGTATTCGACCATGTTTGGCTGGATGTTTTATGGTGTTGTTTGGGACGTCCTCGTTGCTACGGGCATCGTATATCTACCCTTTCTCGGAATCGTTATCGATTATTGGCGAAAACCGGCGTCAGAAGCACCCCACAATGTGTCGAGCGGAGTGTCTTTGCGGAAGATGGAACATGAGCTACTACTCGCTCTTGTAGTTGTGATTTTCGCAGGACAACCTGTAGGTCTGACTCCGTTTATTGCGACTACGTTAAGTTACACACCGCCACCAACGGTCAATAATCCTAATCCGCCTACTGTAGACTTTTCCAACTCGCAAAGCACTTTCGGCACCACCGGGTTCGGTGATGCGGTCGATACTGTGGATGTTCCAATTTGGTGGTATGCAGTCATTGCATTTTCATCAGGGTTCAACCATGCGGTCGTCGAAGGACTACCGCGAGCGAGTGAAATTCGTCAATTTTCGCAACTATCCCGCCTTGCAACGATAGAAGACCCAAGACTACGACAAGAAGTGTCAGAGTTTTATTCTGCTTGCTATGTTCCGGCGCGTTCTAAATTTCTCGCAGAACAACCTTCGTCCGCAGCAGTCGACAATCTACTCAGACGTTTTGGACACGCCGATACAGACTGGATTGGCTCGCACGTTTATCGCGATATTCCAGGATACTATGATTCGTTGCGGGCGCGCACACCTGTGAGTGGTTGGGCTTTCGTGCCCAGCCGAGACATCGAATACGACGTTGCCAATCCACCTCCAAACGGCCGACCTTATTGCGCTCAATGGTGGGGTCACGCTCAACTTGGACTGCGCGCCAAACTTGTCAATGCTGCCGATACTAGCGCGCCCGGGTTTGCTACACTGTTCTATAACCTTGCTCCTGCGCTGGCAACCGAACGACAGCTTGATCTAATTGCTCGTACAGTACTACTTCATACTCCAAGAAATTGGACCAGCAACGATTTGTCATCTGGAAATCAATCGACTTCAGGAATACTCGGTCAAATCGAAGGTTTTGCAAAAGGCTTGTTGTATATTGTTGGTGCGTTTTCTACTGCGGCGGTATTCAGTGTGATCGTCACTGGAATTATCGCGGTTGCACCGATGATTCAAGCAATGATCCTCTTAGGGATCTATTCGCTGCTTCCGTTAATCGTCGTATTTTCTCGGTATTCATTCACGATCATGATTACCGGAGCACTAGCGATATTTGGGGTAAAGTTCTGGACCGTGCTTTGGTATCTTGCACAGTGGATTGATCAAAACATGTTTACCGCGATGTATCCGGACACCAATCTCTTGTTTGAGGTATTAACAAACTCGGGGGAACACACCACCAAACGCGTGGTGCTCAATGTCATTACTTCATGTCTATACATTGGATTACCCTTGTTGTGGAGTTCGATGTTGGGTTGGACTGGGATTGCAATCGGACAATCTTTAGATGGCGCGACCTCGCCGTTTGGCCAACACACCCGCGGTGAGCCCCGACGTATCGGGTCCATTCGTTTGAAGAAGGCTAGTTGAAGCGTCTGGAATATCAGCTCAAACAACTCGCTTCCCACAATCGAGACGGGAGTTTCGCAACCCAGGCAGCTCGAAAAAAGCATTTAAAACGGGTTGTGAGTGAACTACGTATGTTGGGATATAACCAGATGCATGTTCGTTCCTTAAAACTAAAGCACGTTCATGCCCTCATCAATTATTGGCAGAGAACTGGTCACTCAATCGGTACGCAAAAGAACGTATTAGCCCATTTACGATGGTGGGCGCGAAAGATCGGAAAGGACGAAATGATTCCAAAGTCCAACAATGAACTATTGGTCGGTAAACGAAGTTTAATTCCATTGGAATCTAAAGCTCAGTATCTCAAGAGAACCCAGCTCAAGCAGATTTCTAACGCGTACATACGTTTAAGCATTGAACTACAGCAAGATTTTGGGCTTCGTCAGGAGGAGAGTTTTAAGTTCCGACCTTCATATGCTGATCGAGGATCGTACATCGAACTCAAAGGTTCATGGACGAAGGGCGGTCGGAAGCGATCAATTCCAATAATCTCTTTTGAACAACGCGATCTCATCGACCGAATCCACGCAATCGCTGGTCAAAGATCGTTAATACCGGCAGAATATTCATTGAAAACGTGGAGGAGTAAATATGTACGATTGTTAAGCAATCTTGGGCTAAAAAAATTACACGGACTAAGACATGGATATGCGCAGCGACGCTATCGCGATCTTACGGGTTTCGAGTCAGTATTCGCAGGAGGCCCGAAGAGAATAGCACTAGATTCAGAGCAACAAGTGATCGACGTACAAGCACGACTTCAAGTGAGTCAGGAACTTGGACACAATCGAATAGAGATAACGGATGTATATTTGGGGCGATAGAACTCTTATGTATCGGCAAGCATTGGTCCTCCACTGAAGTTGGAGTTACTTTTTCCAATCTGTAGCATACCCTGATCAACTAGCCTAAATACTTGATCTCTATTTTTTCGCACTCGATCGTAAGTAAATGTGGACCGTAAGTTAAACCGCGCACTCGCAGATTCATTCGAAGGCATAGACGTGCAACAACGTGTAGACCGTCTTGCTGACTGGCAAACCAGAGCTAAGAACGCTACTTCAACCGATTACGATCATGCTGACACGGTAAACGACTTCTACGATCTTTCGACGGAGTTAGCTAGATGGGGCTGGCACGAGTCATTTCACTTCGCCCCAATGAAAAAAGGAGAGTCGCTGAACGATGCGATCCTACGCCATGAGGGATCGATGATTGAAAAACTGCAAATCGATTCCACGAAGACGGTACTAGATGTTGGTTGTGGGATTGGTGGCCCAATGCGGCACGTAGCGCGTACGACTGGCGCACACGTAGTAGGTATTAACATCAACGAGCATCAGATCAAAGTCGGGCAAGAGTTGAACCAAGCAGCTGAACTCGATCATTTGACAGACTTTGTTCATTGTGATTTCATGGATATGAGCGTGCTCGAATCAAATTCCTTTGATGCAGCCTATGCGATCGAGTCTACTGCACATGCTTCAGACAAAATTAGCGCTTACGAACAGATTTTTCGTGTGCTAAAACCCAGTGCTTATTTTTGGGGTCAAGAGACTATATTGACTGGTGAGTTTCGAGCTGAGCGTACTGAACACCAAGAAATTAAAGATCGACTAATGGGCACCATGGCACTCTATGAGATTGGTTCGATCGCTGAGGTTAAAGCTGCACTCGAGACAGCAGGGTTTAAAGTTGACGAGTGTGACGATCTTGGTAGAGCTAGTCCCGAGTCTGTTCCATGGTACATGCCACTCACCGGCAAAGGTAAGTTCTTTCATGCATCTAGAACTAGTCCTCTACGACGCGCGTATACCTTGATGACTCTCCGAATAGTAGAAGCTCTTCGTCTGGTTCCTAAAGGGACAGCAGCCGCAACCAAATTAACCGCCGCTGTGGCTGATGCGAGTATTGAGGGTGGTAGAGCAGGGATCTTTTCAGTACTTGGGTGTTTTCTCGCACAAAAATCAGCAACGTTTGACGTACAGTCATAGACAATGACGATAATAGTCGATGAAATCCTAGTCGTTCAGTAGAAACGACCAAAATACGTAATAAATGAGTTGACACTAAATGAAGAAAATGACCTCTCTATTCGCTATTGGAATTGCTGCATGGTTAGCCGTAATTGCTATATGGGTTTTCGTTCCGAAAACAGACTTTGCAAAACTAGAGGGCGAAATGTTCGACAACGTGAGATATGACGGACTCACGATCGAGTGTATTCAAACCGATGAGATCGTCACGCAAAAGTACCAAATTGGAAAGTATTCTTTTGAGGACACGGAGATCGTTGCATCTGGTGAGAACGAACATATCGTATTTGAATGCACTGCTACTGATCCCATCGCTAGGAAAACCTACCCTGTAAATATTGAAGTCACCACGGGTGCGGATCTCTATTTGTATTGGAGCACGTGCAACGTTGACGATCTAATCATGAAGGCTTCGGTCGTATTCTATAACTCGAAAAACGACATTGTCCTTGAGGAAACACTCGAGTGCGTGAACGAGTTTTCGATCTAGTGGTTACAGCACTTCTTCGTTAAGTATCAGGGCGTCGACAGTGTCTCTGCGTAGATTGGAGATTTTCTTAATCAAAAAAATTTTATTACTGCGAAGGAGCTCTATATCGTCGGAATCGTCCGTCCAATATCATCAATTGAAAATCTTTTTGCACTTGCTCTCTTTCTTCTTCAGACAAGTTTTGAAGATTGTTTAATCTCGCAATTGATGTCGACGATTCCGAACCACGTCTTCCAGTCTCCGAGTTGTAGTCTGCAGGTAGAAACCGCTTTACGTGTGACACTTGTTCCTTTGTCAAAACATTTCTTCCAACATTAAACCGGATAAGGTCCATGGCAGCGCGGTACTTTGCTTCAGTTGACGGGAGCTCATTCATCCTAGTTGCCAAAGACTGTGGATCTGTGTAAGCCCATTCATTGATGACCAAATTGAAGTACACATCTTGATTCTTCTCTGGTAATTGTTCGCCCAATGCTAAAGCTCGGTCCGTTTCCTCGTTACTTACTAGTGCTTTACCTACAGCTACTAAACTGAAAATCTGGGTGTATCCTTCTCGCACCTGTGCCAGCATACTCATAGCTCTTTCGATATCGGTCCGAGCTACTTCTGCGATTACGGTGGCTTCCAAACCGAGACCCATCGAGTCGAAGGGTTAATCGAGTGCGGTTTGTAGTGCTAACTCGGGATTTTCTGTGGCAAGACTACGAAGTATGGTGTTCAGAACTTCGCGTTGCAATGAAATACCAGAGAATTCGTGGGTTAATGCCCAATTCAACGCTTCAAGCGCATTTTTATCAGCCCAGTAAATAGCCAATTCCATCGTTAGTTCAAACTTCAAAAACTCGTCCGATATCTCAGCTAAGAACTGCGCTGAATCTTCTGGTGCTGTTCGGATAAGCGTACGAATGGCGTGTTCCTCGGCACGAGCACGAAGGTTTTCAGGAATGAGATCAAACTTTTCGAACACGTCTTTGGGATCATAGTTAGCCCAAGCGGTTACAAAGTGTTCTAGCATTTGACGGCGTGCTCTTGGTGATTCAATTGAAGAAATTGATTCAAACGCGTCTTTAGGATCGATACTTGCCCATGCACTAGCGATTGTTTCCATAGCAAGTTCCCTTAATTCGCCTTCAAAATCTAGTACTTGCTGCAATGTTGTTTGGGGATCGGCAAGTAGAGCTTGCTGAAGTACCGATCCTAGAACTGCCTTCTTCAGAATGGAATCCTTTAACGATTGGTCGATTTCTGCAATCGCCTCCAAACCTGCTTGATCCACCCATGTGTGGGCAAGTCGTATCAATGACGCGGTCTGAGCCACATTGGAATGATCGTCCGCGACTAATTTTTGCCATTCGTCCGCTACAGACTGAGCGAAAATACCTTGTTCAAATTCGCTTAAGTCAATCTGAAGTTCAAGAGCTAGAGCTTCTTTCTCGTCAATCGAAAGGGTGTGTTGAGACTCAAGTATTCCCCGCATTGCAGCATATTTATCTGATTGTTCGAGAGTCTTTGCGTGCGCTATTGCTTCTTCCAAATCTATTTGAGACCACTCGCCGAAAACGCTTGAGATCAATGAATTGTGGCGGTCGTCAGACAAGTTTTCAATTGTGAATAGTGCTAATTTAGGATCGAGAGTTGTGAACCGTCGAATGATTGCAGTTTGAGTGGTGTGTTGTAAAGATTCTGATCCTATATTCTTAGATTGTTCGAATAACTGAGTCAGCAAATTCGTGTCGGTGGAGAGCAACAAACTATACAGAGCTTCGGTTCGTTCGAAAGCACTTGGCGCTAGACTTAAGAATTTGAGAAGACCTAAGTCCGAATTACGATTACGAGAACTAGTCGAACTAGGGTCTTTGAGTTCAGCCTGCGAACGATTTGTATCCGCGACTGCTGTTTTAGGCGAGAAACTCCCATTGGTGGATTCACTCTTCATCGTGTTGAGACCAAAAAGGACACCAAGCGTTGTTGCGATGCCCAAGACACACCCGGCTAGGACTAGTACGACGGTACGAATTTGATTTCTTTTTATTGAACTCATCTCTAGCTCTCTGATTTCACTTTAGGGTGAATACGTGATTGACTATAGTTTGACACCAGTTTGAATATCGACTGTAAATCTTGGTTCAAACACTGCTGTAGCTTTATGCCTTTCATTCTTCCTTCGCTTTTTCTCGTTGTACCGGATTGATAAAGATTAGCTGTACTTGTTCATCAAACCATTCGCTGGACATCTGTCTCATTTGTCTGCTATTACCATACGGATCGACGTATCCCTCAGGCAAAAAACTTCCAACATGCTCCATCTGCGCCGAGCTAAGTGCCTTTGTTTCGTGGTTGTATCGTACCAGTCCTTTCGCTGCTTGATCCTTCAATTGATCAGAGGGTAGCTCGTCCAACTGTTCAAACAGTGTCTCTGGGTTGGTCATTGCCCATTGATACATTAACGAACCGTTGTAGTTTCGACGGCGATTTTCACCCAATCTTTGTCCTAGTGCGAGAGCGCGATCATACTGGCCATCACGTATCATTGCACGCCCGACCTCGCTATACGCATGAGTGACAGTTAGACCTTCTCTTCGTATGTCTGAAAGCATCGCGAGAGCTTGGTCGATGTCTGTTTCGACTAAGTGCTGAATCACCGTAACTTCCATACCTCGGTAGAGTGCCCCACGTAAGACGATAGGTTGGTCGCGTGCAGTTTTGAAGGCGAGTTCAGGATCATTAATCGCGAGACTGGCCAACACTATCATCAGTGTTTCTGCCTGCTGAACATCAGTCGTGAATGTCTCATTAAGTACCCAATCCAAAGCTGCGTGAGGATCCTGTTCGGACCAATCTTTAGCAATCTCTTTGGCAAGCTTGATTCTGAGATTGTCGTCTTCTAATTCGGACAAAAATGACACCGCCTCGTCTGGAGATACGCGCGCGATCGCCAACATTGCTTCTTCCTTAGCCATCGCACGGAGGTGTTCCGGCACTAACGCTAATGCTTCAAGCAGGACATTTGGATCGTTTTCGGCCCAAGCTGTTAATACACTTTCCTGGAGTAATTTGAGAGTCTTACCACTCTCCATGGTTGCAATTTCAGTTAAAGCCGCCTGGGGGTCAATTCGAGCCCAGACTTCAGCGATAGTCTGGAGAGCAAGTTCCCGAGAATCGCTTGTAAGCTGTAAAGCTTCTATCAAAGCTGCACGTGGGTCGTCTTGGGCGATTCGGTGCAACGCGGACATTATGACAGCGTCGCGAACGACTGTATCCGCGAGCGATTCGCTGATCTGATCAATTACCGAAATTCCTTCCTGTAAGAGCCACTCAGATGCCACTTGTATGAGAAATTCTGTTTGTACGAGATTTGGTTGACTGTCGAAAACGATGTGACTCCAAGCTAACGCGGGATCTTCGAAGGCTGAAAACGCAACGGCTTTAGCAAGATAGCTTACGGCGTATATTTCTTGATTTAAATCCTTCGCTATGTCCAACATCAAGTCATCAGAATATTTGTGTCTCGCGCGCAAAATCCCTCGAACTGCTGCCTGTTTCAACGTTGGATCGAGTGCCAAAGCGAGATTCTTTGCATCTTCTAAGTCAGAGAGTGAAACTTCCTCGAAAATTAGCGTTATTAGCTCTCGCTCTCGACCTGTTGGTAAAGTCTTTACCTGTTCGAGCGCGATTTGTGGATTCAAGGAAGTCAATTTTTGAATTATCGCACTCTCAATCGAATGACGTAGGGAAGGGGAGTCTATCTCTTTGGACTGATCCAAGTACTCAATTAGACTGGGTTCTGTAGCATTTATTAACAGTCCGAATAGTGCTGCTTTTCTCTCAACGTCCGTCTCAAACTGAAAAATATCTTCAAGGTCCTGGACAGCAACACTTGTACCCGTCGTCCCAGACTTGTTGTCAAGAATATTCGTAGGGATACCTGCGCGCCAATCTTTAGCACTATCACCTTTGAAGAAAGGTAAAAGGAAAACGACCGCAAGGGTCGCAGCACTCCCCACAATAGCACCTCCCATCAATAAGGAGATGGTTTTAGTTTGGTTTGATTTAAGCATTGCTATGATCTCCAATAGGAAATACGAACACGAAACACGAACCCAAAAATCTGATTCTATGCAAAAATATCATGGCGTTCGACTCTCAATTGAGTCTTCGTGTCGCAAATATCTAATTTGATAAATTTCTGCAAAAAGCATTCTGTTTTTTATGCCAACATCGTCGTTGTACCATTTGGGTCCCCATTTCTTTGGTAAGAGGTCGAGTAATTCTTCCACTAATTCGCTGTCAGGCTGAAAGGACACTTCATCGCCAAGGGAATTTCGAATAATATTTGGTAGCCTTCTTTCAGCTCCTAATTCAAGCACTGTTTTCACACACTCTCCACTTTCCTGACGACTCGAACCCATTATCGCAGTAAATAGCGGTGTATTACCATCAGGATCTGGGCGGTTTATAGCATCCGGATCTTTTTCCACTATTTGCTTAAACTCTTCGCAACGTCCCAATCCGACGAGATCGTTCGTCCCAATCTCCGTTTCTTGAGAGAGAACGAACTCCGTCAAATCTCGATACCTCTTGCCGGGATAGTTGAGAACAAAGGAAAGCGGAGATTGACCGTTGTCAAATTTTTCTGTGAGTAATTTTGGGTATTTTTCCAGGTATTTTTCTATAGTCTCGATTTCTTCCGTTACCAGAAAGTGCCTACGAAACCAGTCTTTATCGAGTAGTTTCAATATTGATTCTTCAATAGATATTGCTTCCTTGAGTCCTTGAAGATAAAAAACATAAGCATCTCGAGGATATATACTCGACGACCTGTATGTTTCTTGTCCTTTGTTGAAATAGATGATCGTCGGTAACTGTAGAGTTGCCAGGAGTTAGTGGACACCCTAGACAATTAATTTGGGTACTCCGATGTGTGGGGCGTTCTCGGTCCCCTGCGATCAAGCATTCCACTTATCGAACCTCCTGGTTGAAACGCGTTTCATAGTCGATCGGCGAGATGTGTCCCAACGCCGAGTGTCGTCGATGCGGATTGTAAAAACCCTCTACTTAATCAAAGATCTTCGCTTGAGCTTGCGTACGATCCTGAAAGCACCGTCGCGGTTGCTGGTGGATTAATTCCGTTTCCAACGTCGCGAAGAAACTCTCGGCCATCGCATTGTCATAACAATCACCCACCGATCCCATCGACACCTGAACGTTCGCTCGCTGACAGACTTCCAGGAAGTGCTGGGAAGTATTTTGTGAGCCGTGATCAGAGTGGTGCACGACTTGAGTGGGTTGTCGTCGCGTCAATGCCATCTGTAAAGCCCGCACCATTAAGTCCGAGTCTTGTCTGGCAGCCATGGACCAACCCACGATCCGTCGGGCAAACACATCCAACACAATCGCCAAGTACAACACGCCTTCCACAGTCGGAACGTAGGTGGCATCAGCAACCCACAACTCATTCGGACTGGATGCACAAAATTGACGCTGGACTAAATCCTGCGCTGGGATCGCCGCGGAGGACCGCTTCGTAAGGCTCTTATTGCGCCGCCGACTCACCCCTTGCAGACCCTGTTCGGACATTAATCGAGTAATACGATGCCGACTCGCAACAATGCCGCGAGCGCGCAGCTCGGCTTGCACGCGCGGAGCTCCATAAATACCTCGAGACTCCTCATGAATCGACACAATGTGGGGGGCTAAAGCCGCATCCGCACGTTGCCATCGAGATCGTGAAGGACGACGGAGCCATGCGTAGTATCCACTGCGGGAGACCTTCAAAACACTTGCCATGTCCATCGAAAACCATAAAATTACCTGTAGATTTTATCGACTCTAGAGATCTGCTTGCTATCTTGGATGTATCATTGATCAGTTTCAAACGTTGAAATACTTGCAATTTATGAAAAAAATTAGGTATTTGTTACTTGTACCGTGTGTGTTGTTTGGTATCGGCTTCGGTATTGCACAAAAAAACGGTGATGAAAAAATAGAACTTGAAGGAAGTGTCTTGGATGAATACGTTCAAGCTGTAATTGAAGCATTCGATTTAAACGAAGAGGACATTTCGAAAATTCGAGAATTTGCGGTTGACGTTTTAAATGAGTCGGAGTCTGATAGAGATGCTCGTTTTTTAGAAAATCTACAGGCAATTGAAGAACTTTCACCAGACCTTACGGGGATTTCAACAAAATGGGAATTGTCAGAATCGACAAATTTGTTTACCGACCTGATGACGGGTTTGGGAAAGTATTTTGGGCAAACCTCATCAAGTTCAGAAGAATTGCAAAAATATATCTCTCAGCTAATCAACATAGTTTCCGATGATCAAGAAAGCCGAGAATTATTGTTGTTACAAATGGACTCGGCGTCTCGGATGACTGCGCAACACATGAGACGTATCAGCGATAAATTTCTTTCTGTCGTGGAAGAGCGAGAAACTCAATGGGAATCATCAAAAGTTAAATTTTCCGAAGAGTATCCCAATGTTAAATTGAACCATGTTGAAGAGTATTTGTCATGCTTGAACGCCTTGTCGACAGAACATAACACACAAGCTGGAAAAGCATTTTCGACTTTGAGTCAGTCTTTAAAAAACACAAATGTAGCCATCGAAAAATTGAAATCAAAGGAAGGCGATTTTTCGACGGAGATCGTGTTTTACGTAGCTGATGTATTTACGCCTTTCAGGCGAAAATTGCACGTAATTGAATTAGACTTTCTGAAACCCAACCTTTGTGATGAAGAAAGTGTCTATGTTTCTATTGAAAATCAAATAAAGGAGTTAAGTAAAAATAATGAAGAGTAAGATACTTAGGCGTCTATCCGTAGTACTATTTATTCTCATTACACCCGCCGTTTGGGGTAATCTGATGTGCGAAATGGAGAGAATCGAGTGCTTAGCACTCGCTGAACAAGACTATGACACGGTCACAGTTTTTCTTGATGGGGTTGAAGCATTTTTACAAAAAGGTTGTATGGAACGGTACGACACCTGTAGAGAAAATTGGTGGGATTGGTTGGAATGGATTCCAGGTTGTGAGCGGAACAAAAATAAGTGCTTAGACGACGTAGCCAGCACCATGTCGATGCTCCGTCTAGCTGCGGACATGTTCCTTGGGGCTAAGAAGTATTTGTGCCAATTAATGTACGAAGACTGTATAGAACGAGCTGAATCAGGAGCAGGATCGGCTATGCGAAATATGTTGCAAGACCCTCTGCAATTAAGAAGAGATGGAACTCAGCCTGCTTGGCTACGACCCAGCGTCGCCCACTTAGCGAACCAGCGAGTATAAATTAGAAGTAGAAGCGGCTGAAGATGGGAGCGGTTCTTATACGTCGGTTTCGTGAGAACTAAGCAGCATCAATACGCTGAATTTTTGAATATAAGCGGTTTTCGACAAGAAGGTATAGAAACAGTACCCGCACGGGTAATCTTCTTTTCTTTAGGACGTAAAAAGTTCTCAATTAGACTCTGGTCGTCTGCTGCTGTCTCAAAATAAGAACTAGCACCTAGAGATTAAAGATTGAAATCGGGGACTAAGTAGGTTTGCAGGGACATTTTTTTGATCACTTTTTGATCAACAAAAAAGCATCTTATTTCCTTGAATTGCATGCTTTGATCGCTTTAGGTTTGTTGCTCAGTTGCACAGCAGTGGCGGGTGTCGCCAAGGCTTGTAGAGGTTCAAGAAGTAATGATTGATTTTTCGGTTGCTTGTTGCCGAGTCCGAAACTGGCATCGCCGTACTAGTACTCTTTTGAGCTGTCCAAACACGCTCTCTGCCGACGCATTATCGGCACAGGTCCGAACTCTGCCCATGCTGATCTGCAAACCATTTTGCTGCAAACATAGGCGGTACCGTTCGCTGGTGTATTGACTACCTTGGTCCGAATGCGAGATCGCACCACGACTCTCAGGTCGTGACACCAGTGCCGATTCCACCGTTGAAGTGATCCACTCGGCCGTTGGCCGAGTGCGCGTTTTCCATGCCGTAATGGCACCATCGTAAAGATCTTTGATCATGCATAGATACAACATACCTTCCCCCGTCTTTTTTTCGTGATGTCGGTGACCCAAACCCGATTCGCTACGCACTGGTCGCCGATGTCGCCGAATTTTTTTCGGAATGCCCATGAGCCCGCCAGACGTATCAACGGGAGCTGCCAGATGTTTGTGGACACCCTAGGTAATTAATTTGGGTACTACGAATTGCTGACCGTTCTCGATTTCCATCGATCAAGTGTTCCACTGGTTCCACTTATCGTACCTCCTGGTTAAAACGAATTTCGTAGTCGACCGGTGAGATGTGCCCCAACGCCGAGTGTCGTCGCCGCGGATTCTGCGTAATCAAAGATCTTCGCTTGTGTTTGCGCACGATCCTTAAAGAACAATCGCGGTTGCTGGTGGATTAATTCCGTTTCCAACGTCTCGAAGAAGCTCTCCGCCATCGCATCGTCATAACAATCACCCACCGATCCCATCGATACCTGCATGTTCGCTCTCTGACAGACTTCCAGGAAGTGTTGGAAAATATATGGTGAACCGTGATCAGAATGGTGCACCACCTGAGAAGGTTGTCGTCGCGTCAACGCCATCTGTAAAGCCCGAAACATTAAGTTCGAGACTTGTCGAGCCGCCACGGACCAACCCACGATCCGACGAACAAAGACATCGGGACTGTCATAAATTTCGTGTATGGGAAGATGTCCCATACTTTTTCGAAAGGAAGAAAAATTTGACTTTGAGATGCTCATGGTATCCGTGATCTGCCATCGGGTGTTCCAACCTCTGGACGGATTAAATCGGCCGTCAAAAGGATGGTTTACCAAAGTTTAGAAATGGCTTCTATGGAACTGTAGGAAACACTTCGGTTAAGCAGTTACTAAACCGGATCTGGGTACTAAGTCGCAACCGATGGCGTGTGCTTGACGTCGTATGTGGGCGAGTCTGCGTTGTAAGTACTCTTTTTCAAATTCTTCAATTGAGCGTTGGACGTACTCGGTGCCATCGCGCAACATCACCAATGTCCAATGGCAAGCACACGCCATCGATTGTTACCATCGTACCTAAACCTTCTGCTGCTACCAGGTGATCGAAGTTTTGCTTTGTGTTCCATAGAAGCCGCACCGCTCGGCTGTTTATCGAGTGCCTATCCACATTGGAAACATGTGTAGAATGCGAAAGTGATATTGCTCGGTGGAGGCCTCTACACTCAATGGAGTTGAACGTACCCGAATACAAAGCTTGGTCCGTCGCGCTTTCGCCCTGTACACTGGTGGCATGATGGCGGTGGTCGCTCACCGCGATCGGGACCCCGAATGAAAGATTGAAAATATTGCGAGCGGGACCCGAGCCCGATCACTACATCGTTGTTTAGATTTTTACCATGAAAATGGTAGTGGTTATGTATGGCTCAACGGAACACTGTTGCATTCCTCTAAGACTACCACCTGTTTCTAGAAAGTCCGTTGTGGACGAAATTTATCAGCTTTTGTGATAACGTTCGTGTTCCGCGTTTATGTTTCATGAAAGACTTTATGTAAGCTCGCTGCAGTAGCGCTCGTTCTGGATTTGCCTCTGCTTGAAGGATCGTAAGAACCTTCCAGCGCAATTTTTTCGAAAATTCCAGCTCGTTCATATGTCTTTCTTATTAACTTCGATGGTACGATGAGTCTACTCTACTTTTTTTCATTCAAAATTTGATGAAAATGACTTGACAAATGTGTACTGATTCAATAGAGGGTGAGAGACTCGTGATTTCATATAAGTTCCTCACATATCCATCAAAGATTTGGATCGGTTCCAATCGACAGCGCTGTAAGAGTATCTGGAATGAATTGTGCCAGCACCGTCAAACTAATGTATATTTGACCAAGTGCACAGAATACGAAAATGGTACTATTGTTCTTAAAAAACGAGCGCGAAAGAATATTACTCTAGAGTGTTCATTCCTCTGAAACCTTTGTCCATCGGATCGCGTCAGCGAACATGACATTGATCAGTTCAGAGGTTTGGGTAGCTGTAACATCCACGGTTACGATTCCTGCTTTCAGCTCTAGCTGGTCGACCGTATTCCAACCGGCTATGACATCTTCAGACCTCGTATTGAATGTTAGGTTCCAATCTTTTCCAGCGTTGTCGACTGTTAGGATATAGGAGAGCTTCGTATGGTCAGCAACTGCCCATTCGACTGGTAGGTGGTATTCCAATTTCCAAGACGCTGAAGTTGGTAGATGTGCAAGAAATCTTACTTTGCTGATCGGTTTCATCTTTGGAATCCGAGCTATTGCCGTTGTTTTGCGATGCCTACCATATGCTCCCGCATCTAGTCTCCTAAACCAAACGTCTCTAGGCATAAGAAGATACGGGTCGCTATTCACTGACAGTCCCTTGTCTTTTTCGAAAACGCGCAACTCATTAGGGGAAAACCATGTCAATGGCGTCAAAGAAATGAACAGGTTCGATGTTGCTTCTGGCTGAGAGACCGAGAATCCATCATCTAGATCATCGACAACAATTTGCTGTTTTGTGCGTGGAGTCCAGTTGGAATTTTCCAAGAATGGGCGAGGTGCAGTTGTTTGCCTTTGATTGCTCACGGGAGAATTAGCGTGAATCCTAAATGGGGTTCGTTCTAACGATAACCCAGGATCGATCTGAATCTGGCGTAATTCGTAGGGAGTTGTAATGTTTATTCGCTTGGCAGACTTTGCCGCAATTTGGATTCCAGGTGTTTGAACTTCATCCGACCAAGAAAGATGATTTGCCGAAAACTCACCTGGGTACGTCAGTCGAATCACTCCGTCCACTTGTTGTACATTACGTACAAAGAGTGTAGCTTGAAACTGCTGATTTCCAAATGTGTCATTGGCCACCTGCGCAACTGTCAATGGCGACACAACGTAACCTGGTACGCCAGATTCAGTTAGCCAACTGGTCAGAAATGGCTCAACCTGAACACCGTGAAGCTCTGCGCATTCGATTAATTCGGTAAGAGTGTATGTGTTGCCTTCAAATCGATTACGAACACTCATCACCCAAGTTATAATTTTCTCGTCATCGTTTAGCGAAAGTAATCCTTGAGCTATTGCCCTTGCTTTTAGTAGTACTAGTTCAAGTCTCTCCTGATATTCTTCTGAATGTACCCGTTCCTTCAATCCAGTTTGTTCCATGTGATTCCACAAATTCAATCGAGAACCAAAATATTTTTCTTGTTCTCGAGCGATTTCGACAATACCTATCCGTTGAAAGGAAGAACTTCTAGGAACCATTAATTGGGTCAAATCTGCAACATGGAGCGTAGAATAAATCGAAAAGGGAATGTCTAATGGTGAAATTAGTGCTAGGATTATTTCGTCGAGAATATCAGCAAACTCGCCAGAAGCGGAGATATGGTGCGACCAGAACCTTTCAGAAATACCTGAGAAAGGACTGTCTGTACCTAATGCGAGATTAAAGTACCAATTTAACAGAGTGATGTGGATGTGTATCCAAAAATCTTTAACTTCAGAAATTTCCCTTGGTATTTGTTGGGAAAATTTAAACTCAAAGTTTGCCGTTGGGAAGCCACTTTCTTTTAATATTCCAATTTCCGGTAACGATGTAAGCGATTTCATTCGTAACCCTCCACCGACAGTTCTTAGCCGATCAAGAGTCTCGACTATATTCAATGTTCTGATGGGGAGACTTAAACCGCGATCTGTAAATCGACGATATAGCCTCTCTATTTCCCTGCTTAGAGCGTCAAGCAAATCTTCGTTCCAAAATCGCATGTTTTGCGAGTGTTTCTTGTGCAGATATAAACCAAATGTTAACTCACCAACAGATATTGTTGCATGCTCAAACTCGGATGCAAACAAACTGATACCGGATACGGCAAACTCTGGATTCACTTGGTATTCAGAACTCGTGCTTGATGCCGTTTTTAACTTTGTGCCGGGCCCGACTAAATGCCAATTCTTTGCGGCGAGGTCGATCGATAGATCTACAGTAAAAAAATCTTTACCCTGTTGAGCACTCTGTGACGTTCCACTCAATGGTCCTGAAGTAGGATACCAATGTACACCAGACATCAACGCTACAAAGTTTTTTTCGTATATCGATCCGTCCTTGCCTAACAACGCGACTGCTCTCCTAGGCACGGCAGGGGCAGTTAAATAATCGATAGCCGAATTGAAATATCCAAATCGAGGGTTGGGTACACCACTTGCGAGGATACGCATTCGGTAGGTTTCGTTGGAGCTTGATAATTCACCTTTCTCTACCCTTAGCAAACCATGCTTAAATACATAGTTCACGGGTATATCATCTACAAATAAATCATCGATTTTCATTGCTGGATTGAAGGTAAACATGAATGTTTCACTGGTCTCAGCCTTCAACAACAATTCCAAATCGACGAACAGGGAAGCCTTTGGATTGATGCTTACTGAACCACTGATGTCCAATATGTCGATGTTCCCAACAACCAAAGCGTTAGACTCGTGAAATTCACGCCATTTCGCAGGATCAGCGTAGTAGTATTGAACTACACCTCCAGTAATTGAACTGCACAAAACAACACTTAAAATGAACAATCCAGAACCGAGGGTACTTTTTAACTTAAAAGACATACCGTCAATCCGTACAAGTAAAGTAGCAAACATGAGCAACATTGCCGCGAACAGGAGGGACGCTAAGCGTATACCGATAGTTGTAAGTGAGGCGAATTGGGGGGAAATGTCTGAAATAAAAAGCGAGTCGTTGGAAGAGGGTGAAACGATGGCTAAAAACGAATAGGGAGCCTCTGAAACCGCAAACGCCCATGCGGTCATTATCGCAACGTACAAGATGAACACGACTATTCGCAATCGAATTACATTGGTTAAGAATGCAACGACCGAGCAGGAAACGATTAGTGTCACCGGGACATCTAGCAGAAGTAGATTCAACATTGAATGGAATTGGAAAGGCTCGGTAGAATGGCAACCCACCCAATCACATATCAGTCCATTACCGTGCAAAAATAAGACTATCAGAACAGTGAAAAGCCACAACAAAAACGAGGCACCGAGCACGCGCCCTACAAGGTATTCGAAATTTGTTACTGGTTTCGTTATCAAGATTTCGTCAACTCGATCTCTAACAAGGCATTGCCTTGAATCGTGCATCAGAAAGAGAGCTCCAAGCTGAAAAATCAAGACTATATAAGGAGATATATTGCCAAGCAAGTATCGAGGTGTGGTGGTCCCAAAGCTAGGAGAATTAAGTGCTCCAAATTCAAAGTAAGTGATTGAAAAGCCGTACGCTATGATTACTGGCAGAGAGAGAGTTGAGCACAAAATCCAAAATCGAATTCGTCGTCTTATGTTCTTTATCTCGGCCCTAGTCAACACGAAAATTCTGTTAGATGAAACGAAAAGCAATCTCGGTACGCCTATAAATAACTCTGTCTTGCTACGGTAAATAGTTGGAATATTTTAAATAGAGAGTTTTCGTAGCTTTTGATCATGCTGCGAGACGCTCTCCGTTGGTTCGATCCAGTTGTTCCTTCAGTTTCTTTTGGGCGGCTTTTGCCCATCCCTGCTATTGCGGAATGATGATGGTACGACCCTGCTCATAGACCTCGGATGGAGTCCACGGATCTTCGTTTTCCGCCGGCCGTAAAGCCCAGTGCGGGCGCACCTGGTTGTAGGGTTGCCGAAATTCTTGCAGACACTGTCGAGCATGATTGGGATGCTCATAGATACGAAAATACACTTCCTCCTTTTTTGAGGTCCCGTGAAAGCGCTCTAATAACCCGAGCTGTTGCGGGGTCCGGTACTGGATGTGCACATGTCGAAATCGATGCCGCAAAATATCCTGAAATTTCCGCGCCAGAAAGCACGAGCCATTGTCCGTCATCAGGATCGGTGCGTGTTGCAGTGTTCCATGCAACCGCGCCGATTCCTGAACCGCCAATTCGAGAGCTTGAGACACCGCGGTTGCATTCTGAAAGGGCGTCAAGAAACACGTCAACAGATAGCGCGAGTAGTAATCCATCACCGCTACGGTGTACCACCAGCGTCCTTGTGGTAAATGCACGTAGGTGACGTCCATTTGCCAGAGTTCATTGGGCTTCGCGGGAACAACTCAAACAGTTGTCGACTCTGATGAGCTCGGCCTGGCGTCGCACGCGTCGTTGCAGCAACCCGAGATCGCGCATGGTTCGATACGTTAATCGATCACTGTACTCGGCACCGAACTCCCGTCTCGCTAAGACCGCCAAACGTTTGTAGCCCCTGTACCATTACGTGTAACTTGTCGAAAGACGAGGAAATGCAATTCGGTGTGCGGCCGTGAGCAACCGTTGTAGCCCCTGTGACTATTGATCACCTATTCTGGACTTGTGCCACGGCTACGCACCAATGCAATGGAGATCCAGTAGATTGTTTGCGTCTTAGAACGCCTGTACAGGGAAAGATCAGCATTGCAATTTACCGAATTGACTTTGTAGTGGACTATTTTGGAGTTTTACGATGGATTTGCAATGGTATGTTGGTGTGGACTGGGGAAAATCGGAGCATCAGATCTGCCTTCTGAACACGAGTGGAGAGTACATCGCCGAGCGGAAAATACCGCACACCGGCACTGGGTTTGCTGAGTTTGCGACATGGTTGTCGGAACAGACGAATCAAGCTGAGACTGCGAGCATTGGCATCGCCTTAGAAACTTCCAGCGGACCGGTGGTTGATTGTTTGTTGGCTTTGGGCTATGGCGTGTTTGCCATCAATCCAAAACAAGTCGATCGCTTTCGAGACCGCTATTCACCAGCCGGTGCGAAGGATCACCGGCGCGATGCGTTGGTGCTCGCGACAGCATTGTTTATAGAGCCCCAAGCGCTACGTACATTGGAAGCACCGGATACAGATATGCTGGAATTGCGCGAGCGACATCGGTTGCGTAACATTTGCTACGTACCCAAAAAGGCTTAGCGCTCAAGATTCGGCAATGTCTCTGGAACTACTATCCCCACTTCGAAAGCTTGTTTGGTACCGATCTCGGATTACCTTATGTTCAAGCACTGTGGCAGCACATGCCTGATCCAGAAATCGCCCAACATCGGCGCAAAAATTCGGTCGAAAAAATCCTCAGAGCCCATAAGATTCGACGTTTTCAAGCCGATCAGGTACTTGAGCAGCTATGTGGCGAACGGTTACCCGTCTCAACTGCAACGGCGCAGTTACTCCAAGAACAAATCACGCTCTTGTTCCAACAACTAACCCTCATTCAACAACAATGCAAAGCGGTGATGCGCCAGCTGGAAACGAAGCTGGAAAGCTTGTCGACCAAGGCTTCCACCACCAGTGCTTCAAGTACGAATCCCCGAGGCCCACCGATCGTGATATTCTTGCCTCCATGCCGGGTGTGGGCATACTCGTGCTTGCCAATTTGTTAGGAGAAGCGGGAGTCGTGATCCGGAACCGTGATTATGTTGCCTTGCGATGTCTCGCGTGGATCGCTCCCGTTACCAAAGAATCGGGGAAATCCCGTCGAGTTCATCGTCGCCGAGCCGCGAATCCACGGCTCGTGGACAGTATGTACCACTGGGCTCGCGTCGCAGCTCAAGTGGATTCCATCTGTCGGCAACGATATGACGCACTACGTGTTCGTGGGCACACGCATGGAGGCGCGTTACGTTCCGTCGCTGATCGTTTATTGGCGGTCGCGTGCGCGATGCTGAAAACTGGTACGATGTACCCGCGAACCACCGCCGCAACCTAACGCGCACCTTACTTGATTAAGGTACGGATTATCCACTTCTGGGTTCCGCAGCAAAAATATTACTCGCCCTTACTTTATTTGAGCAAAGGTCCCGTACTTCGGACTAACTACCTTTTTGCAAGGCTATTT
>VXUA01000050.1 GCA_009837185.1 Gammaproteobacteria bacterium
CGCGCCATGATCAAAATGTGTTTAAGAACCTGTCCCCCAATACGTGCTCAGACCCATATGTTAAGTGTTACTTTAATCAGAGTTATCACAAGCTTAATCGTTTTTGGGCTTGCTTTAGTACAAAACTCTCACGCTCATTCTGGCGGGCACAGGGACAACGAAGGTTTTGGGTCTTCTCTGGAGACAGAACCATTCTTACCGGTCACCGATGAACATCGTGCGGCATGGAATCGTGTTCTGGAACATTGTCTTCCATTGAATACTCGGGAATCTTTGAGCGAACACTGTTTGACCGCACTAGGAGAATACTTTGCTAACGAGCCGGTCTGGAGTTATAACTATATGTTCGTCTATAGCGTACAGGGTTGGGAAGCACTCTACCATAAAACGTTGAATCAGCGAAGAAACCACAATGCAGCAGATTTTCTTAATCCGGATGTACCGTTCTGGAGACATATTTTCGATGATCAAATCGAACAACGTCAGGAGCTCTTCATAAAAGTGGTCAATGATTCGCAATGCTTGGACTTGGCAAGTCCCCTTAAAAGTGGAATGCAAGACTATTGGGCCGAGTATTGTGCAGCGCGAGAGATGTATCAATATGCAGCTTATCTCAGTGCTTGTTATGATGCAAGACACCGGATGCCCGTGCTTCAGAGAATTGTTCCAGAAGAGGACCCTGAGTATGGTGGCTTAACCACATTTGAATACAGTTTGAAATTGCTTGATGAAAAAGTGTTGAACAAGGAACTAAAGTCGGTTGCGAAGCGAAGTATGGAGAAAAGTTACCTACATGCTTCCTGGGTCGCGGAGCAGTGCAGTCAACAAGGTTTTTTTGTGCTAATCCCAGAAAACGCCAGTTCTGCGACAGCAGAAAGATTGTCCTGGACCTGGAACACCGATGACAAAGACACAGATTGGCTACTCGATTACACGCATGATTTTATCATGAAGATTGCAATGAAGAGTGGCGATGATTGGGCGATTCGAAGTGGGTATCTTGATAGTACTGTCGCCGCCGAATTTGGTGCTGATTTGATGCAACGCTATCCCTTGTTAATGCATCGTCTCTTAGGCGATACTTGGAGTGGATGGGGATATGAGGGGACGGATTTTACTTCGGAAGAACACTCCCGCCATCGCGCAAAGGCGTATCTCCTACTGGTCGACCAAGCGGGAGAAGAATTTGCGCGACTGGAATACGATCCGGTAGAATTAGCCGAAGAAATCCAATATGTAGAGAGTGGTGGATTGCTGAGATCGCCCCCCTCACTCGCTGAAGTAGAAGCAAGGAGGAAGGCAAGGTCCCGTCAGTTCCGACGAGAACAGTTGAAGCGGGAAGCCTAGGGGGAGTTGACCCGATAGAACCAGTGTTCCGTTTTTTCAGGTGTCCTCAAACTACATCATGAAAACAGAGCTACACTCGGTGTGTGTTTGGTGTTGTATTGGTGCGTTACGCCAGCAGCAATAGGAGATTCACATCAGACTTCCTTAAATCCGATTGACTTTAGTGTTCCGCCTGATCCCACGTCGTATTTCAAGGAAAGCCCAGAGCAAAAAGCAGCTTGACAACGCGCGAAGAGCGTATGTACTCCCAATAATGTATATGAGCTTCTTGATGACCAAGCGTGCATGGAAGCACTGAGTGAGTACTTTCTAAATGAACCAGTGCGGGCTTACAGTCAGCTCAACTACTATGATCGTGAGCAGGGATTGTTGCCACTTCCAATCAAGTTGATCAATTCTCGACCCAGTATCTTACCGTATAGTTACGTGGATTTAAAGCTGGAAGACATTCCTCGTTGGCGCGACATTTTCGACGGGAAATTAGACCAAAGATCAGATACACTGTTGGACGTGCCTACGAATCCGAAGTGTCAAGCACTGAGTGAGCGCACAAGCCCAGGTATCCAGCCCGAATTGGCGGAACAATGTGCGGCGCGTGAGCTCTTCAAGTATGCGGCCTATCTTGATGGTTGCTTTGTTGCACTTCAACGGGTTCAAATACTTGTCAACAATCCGAGCTATAGCGGTATTTTGTCGAACGAAACCTCAAATACCTATGAAGTTGTTCAAGAAATCATAGAGGAAAAAATTTCTGATGTTTCGCAGCGAACTAGCGCGCGAAACAGATTGGAAAAAGGCTTATTTCACGCAGTTTGGATGGGGTCTCAGTGTGCAGACGGCTACGTGATGCTACCTGATATTGAAATTGACGAGACCATGGAGTTTCCCAAGACATTCTTTTGGCAACCACGTACCATTGAAGTGTTTCAGCGCGTTAACGTTACCCATGACACAATCCTGAAAATCGCGGCCAAGAGTGGTGATAGTTGGGCGATTCAAAGTTACCCTTTGGGTATCTTGACTAGTAGCGAATTTAATGCAGACGTGCAGAAGGACTACCCCTTATTGTTTCATCGCCATTTAGGTTCGCCGACCGGATGGTTTCGCAGCGAATTAACTTTCGAGGAGCAAGCGCGTCACCGGGCTCAGGCATACCTCATGCTAGAAGCTACATTGGGTGCGGAAAATGCGAAGTTAGAATACGACCCAACCGAACTAGAGGAAGCGATTAGGTATGTGTCGGATGGACGCCAACTAAAGTACCCTCGTTCACGTCAAGACATTTTCGAAGTACTCTCGGACGATCTTGACTAGAGAACTCTAAAGTGCGAGTGGGTTTCCAGGTGTTTGTGGTCGTCGCACGAACACGAACGATGGATTACCGATGCAGATGACTCAAGCCCCGCGCTATTCTAGAATGTAGCCCTAGCCCTATTCATTTTTGGGATTATCCAGCTGATTAGTCAAATTAGGGCTGGGAAATTTCTGACTTGGAAAACGATTAGGAGTCCATCACACTGAGGCAGCTTCACTACTGCATCACATTAGAAATGTTAGCCCAGACACTCGGTCCTCTGAGTTCGTATTCACGTAGAGAACATCTCGTGATGAGGTTCTCCCCCCAATCGCTCTATCGATTTTGTGTATGTGAATTGATCGTCAGTTGGTTTCATAGAATGAACTAGCTCGGTCCGAGGCCGCTTCCACAATTGTGTCGCACGTAACCGGACACGAAGCTACGTCCGTCGCGCTTTCGCCATGTTCATTCGTGGCGTGATGGCAGTGGTCGCTCACCGAGATAGGGCTCCCGAATGCAAAATTGAAAGTATTGCGAGTGCGACTCGAGCCCGATCACTAGATCGTTGTTCAAATAATTTACCGTGAAAATGGTAGCGGTTATGCATGGTCCGTTGGAACACGATTGTAATCCTCGAAAACTACCATTTGTTGCTAGAAATTCCGTTGTGGGCGACACTTTTCAGCTGTTATGATACGTTTCTTGTTCCGTGTTTATGTTTCATGAATGGTGGAATCGAGCAGTAGACGTTTAGTTAGGACTGGTTAATAAAATTAGTTTTAGATACGATTATCGGCAGGTTCGGTGTTTTCAATTCAATTCAAGGTCGACGGAATTCAAAGATAGAGAATAATAGTGCTTGGGACTGGAAAATACGAAAAGTGACTCGAACTGCGCGTATTACAATGAAGAATCTCTGCGCGATACTCCTGATATTCACGATACTTGGAGATTCTGATAGTGCCCCATCTAATGCCGAAGACATTGAACTGTTGGACTGGATTGGACACAAGGGTGTAGAGGATCCTACGTGGACCGATGAACGAATTTTCGAGGCGATACAACAGGGATTGAGTAATAGTGATGCCAACGTTGTAAACGCAACGATCGGCGCGATGGCTTGGATAGCTGCGTATGCTGATCTACACTTAGAAGATCGTCGGTCGACACAACGAGTTGCGCGAGACATTGGATCACTTCCTGAAATGAAAGAGTACTTAATTAATCGATGGGACGAAGCATACCGCGAAAATTCAAGTCCTTGGATAGGGTCGAAGAACACAAAATTCGTTGAGATCAGAAATTCGAAGACTGTATGGAAATCGGAGTGGGCGTGGTTGACGATACCGGCGATTCTTGCAACATTTTTTAAAGGTGACCCCGATATCGTTGAAATTCTTTGGCAGGCGCACAATCCGAACCACCCAGAATTGTTACTGTCGTTGCTTAGCGTTGCTCAAATCGACACGGAAGAAGCGAACAATTTTCGCGTTCAAATCCTTTTCAATCCCAATGTCAATCCGTTTGCAACCGCACTCGCTATTGATAGCTTGGGTAGATACCGAAGTGACGACGGTCTCGCGGCCCTAGTCGATCGATTGGGTCGTCAGGACACGTCCAATGAATTGGCAACGCTATTGTTGAACGCTATTGGAGCGTATGGTGATTCGGTCAAACCCTACCAAAACATCTTGAACAACGCGACCAGCGAGCTAGGATTAGAGGTTCCAGAAGATGTTGAGGTAGAGTCTCCGGACCATGAGCTCCTTGCGTACTTGCTGTTCATGGTGCAGAACGGCTACGAAAACGAAGCAGCAGAAGAAAATTAACTGATTGACCCATACAAGATGTAATTGACTGTAGGTGTTGCACGACTCAAGCAACGGTTTTAATCCATCTGTATCCGCTACAAGATCTAAGCTTAGATCGAAATTCAGTTCAAAGTCAAGTCTTGATCATCGGTGCACCTATCTGCGGCGGAACATACCAAGCACATGTTCGGCATCCATGTAGAACGTGAAATTTCATCGCACAGCTGATAAACGAAGAATGAAAGTCTTCGTTGCCGCTATTGAACTTCAACGAGCTATTCGATAATCACTGTCCAAATTTCACTCTCCGGTCAGAGCGCGTAGCACAGGGGAAACCAAAATATTTCTTGTCTCCTCGCCGAAGTAGGAGTTTTTGACTTCCTTATTGTAAAATATAGATAACAACGTAGATTCTGTGCGTTTGGTCTAGGAAGGACGAACATGCAGGAGCCTTTCAATATACGTGATCTCTCAATTGAATGGAGGCAGCGAGTGGATTTCACGCAGAGCTATCAGATTAACACGTCCCGCTAGTTGATTTGAGCAGCTCATGGTTGCGACCATACACGTACCAGTATTAGTACGTGAAGTACTATCAATGCTGGTCGTCCGTCCCAACGGAAATTACCTCGATGCTACATTCGGCGGCGGGGGACATACGCGCGCGATACTTGAAAACATCAGCGAAAGTGCAAGATTACTTGCCATTGACCGCGACCCAGATGCGATAGAACGTGGAAAACAGTTAGTAACTGAAGATGCAAGAGTCCAGGCCGATCATGCATCGTTCGATCAAATCGCAGACGTGAGTCGCCGCAATGGCTTTGAACAGTTTGACGGTATTCTTTTCGATGTGGGGGTTTCTTCTGATCAATTAGAAGATGGACATCGAGGGTTCAGCTTTCAAAAGAACGGACCTCTTGATATGCGCATGGATCCAACAGATGGTAAGCCAGCTTCCGAGTGGTTGAATACCGCTTCTGTTCAATCAATCGCTACTGTTCTAAGAAAATATGGCGACGAACGAAATGCACGTCTAATTGCGAATGCTATTGTGCGTGCGAGGCCGCTCAGCGAGACTCAAGAACTAGTCGAAGTAATTAATCGAGTCTGTAAGACGCAAGAGGCCAACAAACACGTCGCCACTCGTACGTTTCAAGCCATACGCATTCATGTCAACGACGAGTTAGCTCAGCTACGGCAGGGACTTCGTAATGCGTTTGAACTTATCGGTCATGCGGGTCGAATCGTGGTAATCACCTTCCATTCGCTAGAACATCGAACGGTACGACGGCAGTTTTCACAGTGGGTGGATTCTTCGATTCCCGCCCGAATGCCGATTCGTGGTCCCAATAAGGGTCCCATGAAAATCGTCGAGAGAGGTTTAAGTCCAAAGAGGCAAGAGACTGAGAGAAACCCTCGCGCGCGTTCAGCTGTGCTGCAGGTAATCGAGCGTGTCCAATAGTTCAACAGTACAAGCAGAGAAAAAACAACAAGCACCCCCTTGGTTTTGGTGGGCTTCGTGGGTTTGCGTTTTGGGTGGCATTATTGTGATGGGATTTCTCATCATCTATCAAATCGACGAACGCTTAAGTCTCTACAATCAGATTCTTGAGCTACGTGTTCAACAAGACGATGCACTAGAAGAGCTAGAAAGTCTGAAAATTGAACGCGGAAGCGAGCGATCTTATGAGCGTGTTGTCGACATTGCGGTGAACGAACTTCACATGCAGTTCCCAGACAAGGTGGAAGTTACCAGTTCGGAGACGATCGAATGAGCGAGTTCAGATATCGCCTGTTGTTCTTTGGCTTGAGTGTCGTAGTGCTGATACTCCTCTTTCGTATGTTTTCGCTGGCGTACTTTGATCGAGAATTCCTTCAAGCCCGCGGTAGTGCAATCGCCGAGCGAACGATTGACGTTCCCACCAATCGCGGAATTATCTACGATCGAATGGGGCAACCCTTGGCCTTGAGTATCCCCGTATATTCTTTTTGGACGGATCCAGGATTCGACACAATCGTGGATGAAGACATTCCAGCTTTAGCAGAAGCCTTAGCAGTTTCTGAAGAGCATTTACGATCAGTGTTATTTGACGGTCGAAACACTAGGTTTGTATACCTCAAACGGCGAGCATCAAGAGAGATCGCGGACGCGGTGCAAGCATTGAAAGTAAAAGGTGTTCGATTTGAGACAGAGTATCGGCGTTACTACCCAACAGCAGAAGTTGCATCTCACATCGTAGGCGTGGCGAACGCGGATGGAACCGGTATTGAGGGTTTGGAAGCAGCACATGAAATCCAACTTCGAGGAGAACCCGGTAAAAGAAGGATCTTGCGTGGTCGTGATGGACGACGATTGCGAGACATTGAACTTGCAGATCCACCTGAGTTCGGACAAGATGTGACCGCAACGGTGGACTTGGGTCTACAGTATTTAGCCTATCGACACTTGCGAACTGCTGTGGAAGAACACGACGCTCTCTCCGCATCTGCAGTGGTTGTTGAAGTCAGTTCCGGCGAGATTTTGGCAATGGCGAATTACCCTACGTTCAATCCTAACGACTTGCGCGATCGAGTTCCCGCACGGATGAGAAATCGAGTAATCAAGGATGCCTACGAACCCGGATCTACAGTAAAACCATTCTCTGCGATTGCGGCAATGGAAAGCGGACAATTCGATTCCGAGTCTCTGATACCAACTTCACCTGGATTTTTTCGTGTTGGCGACAAGCTTATTGAGGATCCCCGAGATTACGGCACGTTATCGTTGAAGATGGTAATCGTAAAGTCGAGCCAAGTAGGAATCGCAAAGGTTGCATTGGAATTAGAAAAAGAAGCTGTTTACGACGTTTTAACTAGAGTCGGATTCAACGAGGTACCGTTTTGTGGCTTACCAAACGAAACTGCGGGAATATTACGCGTGGAGGAACTTGAACGCGAGATCGGTCGCACAACTTTTGCATTTGGTTACGGTATGACAGTGTCCCCTTTACAACTGGCGAAGGCTTACTTGACGTTCGCAACAGGTGGTAAACGTCGGACGGTTACGATTGTGAAGACTCCTACTCGTAGAGTGCCGCGAGATGAGCAAGTTCTCGATCCCGATCACGTGCGAAGCTTGATGAACATGTTACAAGCGGTTACTTCCATACCTGGTACTGCACCGAAAGCCGCAATAGAGGGGTTTTCGGTGGCGGGCAAGACCGGAACAGTTCGAAAAGTCAAAGATGGACAGTACGACGAAAACTTACACATTGCGTGGTTCGTTGGAATTACGCCTGTTGAAGATCCAAGATTCGTAACTGTCGTAGTAGTGAATGAACCAAAGGGAGAAGTCGTGTCAGGTGGCGGGGTCGCGGCTCCCATTTTTTCGCGGATAACTGCACATGCATTGCAGTTGGTGCCGCCGAACTACCTAGCACAAGAGCGTTAACAACGATGTTACTTAGTGAAATCTTGGGTCGCAATGACGTACCCGCAATTGAAATTTCCGGAATATCAAACGATTCTCGAGAGGTAAGTCCTGGTGACCTTTTTATTGCCTATCGAGGTGCGGAATTCGATGGTCACTCTTTTATCCAAGAAGCCGTGAATGCTGGTGCGGTCGCGATATGTGCCGAACAAGACCAACCATCTGATTTTCGAATACCTTGGATCAAAGAGTACGACATAGCCCAACGTCAAGCGGAATTTGCGGCGCGTTTTTATGGATTTCCTTCGAGAGGGTTAAACGTCATCGGCGTGACTGGAACGAATGGAAAAACCTCGGTAGCTTTCGGAATCGCAAATTTACTCGAAAGCACGGTATTCATGGGTACATTAGGTTGGGGGCCACCGAGCACTTTGGAAGAAACCCCACTCACAACCATAGGCTCTGTGGCACTTCAACAAAGTTTGAGTCAGGTGCTAGAACGAAATTTTGATCGAGTCGCGATGGAAGTTAGTTCTCATGCGCTAGCGCAAGGTCGAGTCAATCATGTGGAATTTGATGGTGCGGTATTTACCAATTTAACCCGTGACCACCTTGATTACCACAAGAGTATGCGCAACTATGCAGACGCAAAGATGAAACTCTTCGAACAATCTGAATTGAACTATGGAATTGTCAATCATGATGACGATTTTGGTCGCGTCATCATCGAAAAGTTTCAGCAACGGAACATTAAGTGTTTGACCTACGGAGCGAGTTCGAGTGCGGATTTGAGCTGGTCTGGAGTGCGGCACACTTCCAGGGGATTGTGTGGCCGTTGGCTCAGTCCTTGGGGCCATGAGGACTTTTTCTTGCCTTACTACGGGAGTATGTATGTATCAAATGCGGCGGCGATTTTGCTTACTAGTCTTTGTAACGGTCAAAAATTTGCTGACGTAGTAACACGGATGCGTACATTACCGCCGGTACCCGGTCGCATGGAATTCATAAAAAAGCACGGTGAACTCACGGTAGTTATAGACTATGCCCACACGCCAGATGCCTTGCGACACGCACTCGTAGCTGCTCGAGCGCACGCGCAAGGACGCGTATTTTGCGTATTTGGTTGCGGTGGCGATCGTGATGCTGGAAAACGACCTGAAATGGGCCGCATCGCAGAGATTCTAGCTGACGAAATCTATCTCACGTCGGACAATCCCCGCAACGAATCACCGGATTCGATAGTAGACGACATTATGCAAGGTATCGCCGAACCTGACTCAGTATTGGTTGAACTAGATCGCCATACAGCAATCCAGCTCGCTATTGAAGCTGCCACATCAAAAGACGTGGTGTTGATCGCTGGAAAGGGGCAAGAGAGTTCACAAGAGATTCAAGGACAAAAAATCCTAGGCGACGATCGATCGGTGGTAGAAAACATTCTCGAAGGAGCACATTGTGTTACTGTGGCTGACTGAAAAATTAGCCGAACATAGCGGCGTGTTCAATGTATTTCACTACATTACTTTTCGCGCTATGGTCGGCGCGGTGACAGGACTCGCGTTAACTCTTCTGTTTGGACCCATTGTGATCCGACAGTTCTCCCAACGAAATATCAGTGAGTCGATTCGACCCGACGGACCTACTTCCCATCATACTAAGGCAGGTACCCCGACGATGGGCGGAATCATGATTGTCGTAGCAATTGTGATCGCAGCTTTGCTGTGGTGTGACTTAACAAGTCATCGGGTGTGGATTGTGCTGTTCGCATTAGTCGGCTTTTCACTGATTGGATTTCTTGATGACTTTCGAAAATTTCGACAACAACGTGGAATCTCCGCGGGCTTGAAATTTTTACTTCAGTCTGTGCTAGGTATAGGTATCGCCTTCGCACTTTTTGCGTTGGCTTCCCAACCTGAAGAAACCGAACTCATCGTTCCACTCTTCAAGGACGTCATCATACCCTTGGGAGCCGGGTTCATATTTCTCACCTATTTGATGATTGTAGGTATGAGCAATGCGGTCAATTTGGCGGACGGATTGGACGGACTAGCGATCATGCCCGCGGTGATGATAGCTGCGGCTTTGGGATTTATCGCATATTTGGTTGGTCATGGTGAACTGTCCGCGTATCTATTCATTCCGAATATTCCCGGATCGGGAGAGCTTGCGGTACTTTGCGGAATTATCGCCGGTGCCGGATTAGGATTCTTATGGTTCAATGCCTATCCAGCACAAGTGTTCATGGGGGATGTAGGAGCCCTTGCGATAGGCGCTGCCCTAGGGGTAATCGGAGTTCTTGTTCGACACGAGATCGTACTGCTGATTATGAGTGGGATTTTTGTGCTCGAGACTGCGTCTGTCATCGTACAAGTCGCTAGTTTCAAGTTAACGGGCAAAAGGGTCTTTCAGATGGCTCCACTGCATCATCATTTCGAATTGAAGGGTTGGCCCGAGTCTCGAGTCATTATCCGCTTCTGGATCATTAGCTTCGTTCTCGTTTTAGTTGGATTGTCGATGTTGAAATTACGATGAAACAAGAACGCGATATCGTATTAGGCTTAGGTGCAACAGGCTATTCCGTCGTGCGCCACTTACACACTCAGTGCCCACTGTCAGTATTCGACTCTAGATTGGGACGAGACGCACACGCGATCCCATTTCTAAACAACGTTCGCATGGACTATCCTGACGTTGATGTTATTTCTCCTAGAGGGTATAAACGCGCGTTAGAAAGCGCGCGTCGCGTTATTGCAAGTCCGGGCATTCCCCTGTCGAACAGTATGCTCAAATGGGCACAGATAGAACGAATTCCAGTAGTCGGAGACATCGACTTGTTCATGGAACAAGTCAGAGCTCCGGTGATTGGGATCACCGGTACCAACGGGAAGAGTACCACGGTAAGTCTAGTTGTCGACATGTTGCAGGATCGAGGTTTCGTTGCGTGTGGGAATATCGGAACTCCCGTACTCGACACGTTGAAGTCCAAAGCCACGGGATATGTTCTGGAACTGTCAAGCTTTCAATTGGAGAGATTGCAGAAAGGACCATTTAAGGTTGCGAGCATTCTCAACATTAGCGAAGATCATTTAGATCACCACGGGTCTATGGAACACTACAGAACTGCAAAGCAACGAATCTATCAAGACGCGGAATTTGCGGTTTATGACCATCTCCGACCAGAAACTATACCCGACAAAATTCTTCCAGGCGTTGAGTTAAATAGAGATCCAGATTGGACGGTTCGCGAAGAAGGAATAACAGTTGGTGGAGAGTTGCTCCAACTGAGTGAAATCGCGTTGTCTGGGTCGCACTATCTACAAAACCTACTCACCGCGGCCGCGATTTCGATTCAACTCGGTGCCAGCATCGAAGATGTCGCGCGCGTCGCTCGTACGTTTGAGGGTCTACCCCATCGAGCACAAACGATAGGTACCTTTAACGGTGTTGAGTTTATCAACGATTCAAAAGCGACAAATGTCTGTGCCGCAATTGCTTCTATACAAGAACAGTACGAAGAAGGTTCCAAACTCATCCTCATTTGTGGTGGCGATGGTAAAGCGGCCGATTTCAAAGAATTGGGAGTGTGTATCGACAAACTTGTCTCACACACGATACTGTTCGGCAACGATGCACAGAGCATTGCATCGTGTATTCACCGTACTGGTTACGAGTTTGTGACGTCCATGGATGACGCTGTATCAGTCTCGGTCAACTTAAGCCAGTCAGGCGATAAGGTCTTGTTAGCACCAGCCTGTGCTAGTTTCGACATGTTCAACGACTTTGCACACCGAGGAACTACCTTTACGAAGTGCGTATCGGAGCTGCTAGGATGATCAATCGACTTGATCCATTTGTCGCATGTTCGACATTCTTGCTAATTGCTCTGGGCTTAGTCGCCATAGTTAGTGCTACGATCTATCGTGCAGATGAGGTACTCAATCCCTATGTGGTCCGGCATGCTATTTATATGCTGTTGGCCGTCGCAGTTTTTATTACCTTGCTGCACATTCCATTAGCGTTGTTTCATAAGTTTCACAAGATACTATTCTTGGGAACACTAGTGATCTCGGTATTAGTACTGATTCCGTGGATCGGTGTGGTGGCTGGTGGTGGTCGTCGATGGATTGATTTAGGATTGATGACGGTACAAGTTACCGAAGTGGCTAGATTCTTGGTTCCAGTATATGTTGCAGGACATCTAGCGAATACCTACTCTGCAATTAGGGTTTCGACCGCAGCAACACTCAGACCCGTATTTTGGGTTGGTATCTTACTTGTCCTTTTCATACTGCAACCTGATTTTGGTTCGGCAGTACTAATCGGAGGTGTTACCGTTGGTATGTTGTATGTTGCGGGCGCACGATTCCGTGATTTGATCCTACTCGCGATAGTTGGTGCGGGTGGTTTAGCTTATGTCTTCTACCATCGCTGGGATCGAATCACAGCTTTTCTGGACACGTGGACGCATTCCTCGGGTGAGGGTTATCAACTTGCACAATCATTGATTGGATTCGGCCGCGGAGAGTTAACTGGCGTTGGTTTAGGCGATAGTGTTCAAAAGCTCCTCTATCTCCCAGAGTCGCACAACGACTTTATTTTTTCCGTCATCGTCGAAGAAACAGGATTTATAGGAGGTGCTTTGCTGTTGCTGTTGTTGGTTGCCTTGGTGTGTCGCTGCTGGCAAATTGGCAAACACGCACTCGAACATGAACGTTATTTCGCTGGTTATATTGCGTTCGGTGCTGGGTTAATGTTGGGCTTTCAAACTCTAATAAACGTCGGTGTTACCATGGGCGCGCTACCTACAAAAGGGCTAACGCTACCGTTTATAAGTTTCGGTGGAAACAGTCTTCTAGTGTGCGTCGCACTCGTCGCGTTGGTTTGCCGAGCTCGCGCGGAAACATTAAATCCCGAATTACGACGAGACAACCTTGCATAAGATGAAAGGAATGCCAGAACACACGTTCGAAGGGATGCCCTTGATGCGTCGCGTCCGGAATGTGCACTTTGTTGGTATAGGTGGTGCGGGGATGTGCGGTATTGCCGAAGTTATGCATAACCAGGGTTATAAGATTACTGGGTCTGATCTGATTGCAAATCACGCAACCGAAAGGCTACAGGGTTTAGGTGTAACGGTGCATGAAGGGCACCGCGCGGAATATATAAGAAATGTAGATGCAATAGTCATTTCAACTGCTATTCCTGCGAATAACGCCGAATTACAAGCTGCTCGGAATGCCCGTACTCCTGTTGTGACTCGAGCGGAAATGCTCGGTGAATTACTCAGAGCACGGTATGGTATTGCGGTGGCCGGAAGTCATGGAAAAACCACAACAACGAGCCTCATCGTAAGCATATTTAATGAGGCTGGCTGGGATCCAACTTATGTGATCGGTGGCTTGTTGCGCAGTGAGGGGCGACATGCGAAGTTAGGTGGGAGCCGCTATCTTATAGCTGAAGCAGACGAAAGTGATGCTTCCTTTCTCTACCTAAATCCATTGGTAGCGGTGATATGCAATATCGACCGCGATCATCTTGCCACCTATGATCACGATTACAACCGCCTACTGCAGAGTTTCCAGGAATTTGTACACCGATTACCGTTCTATGGACTAGCGGTAGTATGTTCCGACGACTACGGGGTTCAACAGATTCTAAATGAACTCGCCCGCCCGGTAATAACCTACGGTTTGAATAAGGACGCAGACTATCGCGCTTTGGACATTCAGTATGAGGATACCAGGTGTAAATTTAGGGTCGTTCGACCTGATGGTCAGGCAACCTTAGACGTTGAGACTTGTCTGCCCGGTACCGAGAATGTTCGAAATGCCTTAGGAGCAGTCGCGATCGCGTCAGACGAAGGTGTACCAGATAGGTACATTGTCGACGGTTTGCGGAACTACGAAGGAATACACCGTCGTTTTGACACCGAAACGCTCACAGTGGACGGTCACAACATCGTGCTTCTCGACGATTATGGACACCATCCCACAGAACTTGTACATATGGTGTCGACCGCGCGTGAGCTGTACCCCGAAAGGCGTATTTTCATGGTCTTCCAACCGCACCGGTTTACACGTACGCGGGACTTGTTCCACGACTTCGTTGAGGTTTTGGAACGAGTCGACCATTTGGTCGTAGTTGACACATATGCGGCGAGCGAAGAACCGATCATTGGGGCACACGCGAGTGATCTCACGGCCGCAATTGTCCACAAAGATTTGGTACCAACAGCTTTTGCATCAACGACGCAAGAAGCGCTGGATTACGTGTTGGAGAATATTCAAGACAACGACGTACTAATCGTTCAAGGTGCAGGGAGTGTGGATCAAGTTTCAACTCAATTACGAGCTTTGGCACAATGAAGACGCTGATCCGGTTTTCTCTGGGGTTAATGATCGGAATGGCGTTGACTGCTAGCGCGATCTATGGATATCACTTCATATATGACTATGAACCAAGCATCGTCGTGAACGGGAAGTTAACCGACAGCGAAAAACTCGCAGTTGCAGAGACGGTTATCAGAGAGGTAGACCGGTCGGGTCGATGGGTGTCGTCCCTTGGTCTCACAGAGTCGTTACTTGAGCTTCCGTGGATCCGAGACGTTTCCATTGCACGTTCGCTTGACAACAGAATTAATGTCAATGTGGAGGTGAAGAACATTATGGCTCGCGTAGATGCAGATACTGCATTAACTGAACACGGTGAAGTAATCCAAACCATGCGCGAACCTCCGAGTTACTTACCCACAGTGCAAGGGTACCCGCACAAACAAAATTCAACTGACGTCGAAACCCTAAAAAAAGTGCGTGCCAAATTCGCTCTCGCCGGCGAGTGGGTATCACTGTTTGAGCTGACGGAAGAAGGGTGGCACATCACCTTGGACACGGGACACAGCGTGTTATTAGGGGACCGGGACTTAGTCGCGAGAGCTGGTAGATTTTTGCGAATCTATCGAGATTTAGACACTTCGAATGAAGACACAATCATTGTTGCTGATGCGAGGTACAACCACGGCGTAGCAGTACGTACCGAACCACGCGACGCAGATTCTCCTAGTGATTCCGATGTTGCAGTTGAAACAGTGCAAGGAGAATGAGATATGAACACTAAAACCAAAAACTCCGATCAAGGAAAAGTATTAGCTGGCTTAGATCTCGGCACAACAAAAGTTTCTGCTTGCATGGGAAGAACTTGTGCCGATGGGTCCATAGAGATCACTGGTATTGGTACCAGACCATCAAGTGGTGTTCGGCACGGTATGGTCGTGAATATCGAAGCCACTGTAGAAGCGGTTAAAGAAGCAATTCAAGAAGCCGAATCGATGGCAGGTGAGAAGATGAACTCAGTGCACGTAGCTATCGGTGGAGAACATATTAAGTGCGTAAATTCTCAAGGAAACGCGGCAATTCGTGAGGGCGAGGTAACTAAGGCTATTCTGGATCTAGCGTTGGAGTCGGCCATTGCTATTCCTCTTAGTAACGACGAAAAAATCATTCATGTGATCCCACAAGAGTATGCGATCGATTGGCAGGACGGCATTAGAGAACCAAGTGGTATGTCGGGGACTCGACTCGACGCGAATTTTCATGTTGTAGTGGGTGCAAAAAACGCGCTCAGCAACATCGCCAAGTGTGTCGGTATGTGCGGTCTTGACATTCAGGACATCGTCGTTGAACCGATCGCGGCCGCCACGTCGGTACTCACTGACGAGGAAAAAGAGCTTGGAGCCGTACTACTCGATATCGGTGGGGGAACGACGGACGTAGCTGTCTATACTGACGGTTCGCTAAGGCACACTGAAATAATTCCAATAGCTGGGGACTCAGTAACGCGCGACATCGCGATGACATTTCGAACCCCAGCACAACATGCGGAACAAGTAAAGATCAAGTATGCGTGCGCGTTGCAAGAACTGACCGACGAAACAGAATCGATTCGCGTTCCCGGTCTTGCGGATCGGCCGGCGACACAGATTCCTCGTCAAATGCTTGCTTCAGTAGTGGAGTCTAGGTACAGAGAACTGTACAATTTAGTTCATAACAAGTTGCAAGAAGCAAAAATTTCTAAGGAAAAACTTGGATCCGGTGTTATACTTACCGGTGGAGCAGCAACCATGGAAGGAGCTGCTGAACTCGCAGAGGAGATTTTTCATCTCCCCGTGTCCAGCGGCAAGCCAAAAAATCTTCAAGGATTGAACGACCTATATGACAACTCTGCGTTTTCCACATGTACCGGTTTGCTGGTATATGCTAGTTCTCGGAAGCGTGGATGGATGTATGAACCCAGGGAGTCTCGAAATGGGTTCAAGTTCTCGTGGCGAGCCATTCGTACGTGGCTGCACAAAACATACAAACAAATTTAAGTTGAGGTCTAAGTGATGGAACACACAGATACTGGACACGAAAATTTCAAGTTTTCGATACCTGACGAGAATCAAACGCCGCTCGGCTCGGAGCCGTTTAAATTTGAACCAGCCATAGAAGGCGACGCGGATGTTTCCGCACCGGCGGTGGTAAAAGTCATCGGGGTAGGAGGAGGCGGCGGTAACGTCTTGAGCTACATGGCCGATTCCGGTTTAAGTGGCGTCGAATTCATCGCCGCGAACACGGATATACAAGATTTGCGTTCTTTACCCGAGTCGATTCGTAAATTGCAGTTGGGTACTCCTCGACGCCGAGGTCTGGGCGCTGGGATGAATCCGAGTACCGGTGAAGCAGCCGCGAAGGAATCAATCACCGAAATCGAAGATGCATTGGATGATGCGAATTTGGTATTCATTATTGCGTGTTTAGGTGGAGGTACCGGTTCCGGTGCTGCACCTGTGATTTCTGAAGTCGCTAAAGAGAAGGACATACTAACGGTTACGATCGTCACGTTGCCATTGATGGAAGAGCAGATCGTTCGCAAACGTAACGCAGAAATTTGTCTGCGGGATTTGCACGCTATCGCTGATTCGGTGGTCGTAATTCCTAACGATAAGTTATGTAAGGTGGTCGACGGCTCGATGGGCTTTTCTGCTGCTTTCAACGAGATGAACGACTTTCTGGCTGAGTCGGTAAAGGGCGTAGCTGACGTAATCAACACGGCGGGGCTATGGAATTTAGATTACAAAGATGTTGAGTCCGTTTTAGCGTCCAATGGTGACGGGGTAACCTTAATAGGTAAAGGGATCGCGACGGGTCAAAATCGGGCTGAAAACGCTGTGCGCGCGGCTTTGAATAGTCCACTCATGGAGGACACGGATCTCAGTGGAGCTCGCAGCGTACTGTACAACGTGCGTGCGAACGATTT
The DNA here is from genome assembly GCA_009837185.1 of Gammaproteobacteria bacterium. GTDB lineage: Bacteria > Pseudomonadota > Gammaproteobacteria > Pseudomonadales > Azotimanducaceae > Bin55. Next base: position 17,162 of record VXUA01000050.1, read on the forward strand.
GAGCTTTGATGAAGCACGACACATCATGCGCATCTTCAATGAGATCATGATCGCGTCGGGAGGTTCTGGAGGTGTTTTTCCCGGAATCGTGGATGACCCAACCATGGGCGAGCAGCTGGAGATTACCGTATTGCTCACAGGAGTCGACCGCGGTCTTAATAGCCCTTCGTCAATGGAAGTGGATACTCATCAGCGCGACAGTCACTCAACGCGCGAACGCCCCAAGGTTTATCGTCCTGAACCTCGAATAGAAGAACACGCCACTCCGAGTCAAAAAGTTGGGGAAGAGCAGGCGGGAGATAGAGTGATAAGCGGAGGTTCGCGAACGATTTCTCGTCCGGCGGGACGCAGACTCAACACTAGTGATATTCCTGCGTTATTTCGAGATCAAGCGGATTGAGTTCCGTTCCTTGACTAGATAGTATCCCTAATTTGTTAGGGGCATAAAAAAGGGTTCAATCGAACCCTTTTTTTATCAAACTTTATTGAGAGCTCAGAAAGTAATACGACTCGCGATGACCATTCCGGAATTTGATCTCCTTTCCTCTCTCGTAGTGAAAGAAGAAATGTCAAGTAAGAACCGACCTAGTCCTACGTTTGCCTCGGTGATTCGAACTCCCAGTTTCAACTGGTTTCCGAGGGCGAAGCGTGCGACCGCTCCGTAAGGTTCTATTAAACCCCTACGATCCGATGAAATTCCGTATGAAATCTCGATTTCACTACGAAATCCCGCGACAGGACTATCGAACGAAGTGTGCATAGGTAGTTTTAGATCAAAGCTTAGCTCTTGTAGTGATGAATTTCCCCAGGCCGGAGTGAACTGAAAGTTTAGACCGGAACCATCTGCACCACTTTCACGACGAACGTCGAACTGAATTCCGAAGGATTGATAAGCGTCGGTTTCCATAGATCGAACAAATCGTAGTTGCCCGCTGGCAGACCAATTGTCGGTGAAGAAAATATCTACTTGTCCGGCAATGTCGAGATTTGTTCCATCGGCAACTCCTCCATCTTCAAAGCGACCAAGGAACTCGCCGGTGAGGACCAAATCTAAGTCTACAGTCTTATAGTATCGTCGGCCTTGTATTCCAACTCTAAGCCTTCGAACAGAATTTGACAGTGAGCCATCAAAGTCCTCAGAATCGTCAGTATCGATATCGGATTGAAACAGATCTCCCTTCAGAGCAAATCCATTCTCGCCTTTGTCATCAAAGTTGAAGTGAACTCCCGTTGCGAGCACAGTTGCGGTGAGGCCAAGATCGTCAATTTCACCCCAGCGATCTGTGAGCGTGGCAGAGCCGGTCGCGCGACCGAGAGTCCCCCATACTCTCAGTTGTTCATGCAGCTTGCCTATCACATACGGATGTAGACTCGTGAGAGAGAATTCGACATTGTCTTGATCGGTATTGTTTACCGTACCATTTTGCAACCTGTCGACGTCCACATCACCTGTAGCGCGCGATACCGCAATTCCTAAACGAACATCCTCCGTGACTCCGAACTCTGCACCTAACCAAATACTAGTTGTTTGAGCTTCCAACGAAGAAACGATTTCCTCATTTTCAACAACTTCCATGGGATTAGCATCGCGCTGTGTCGTGTCAAAACTAGCCCACGCAGCCCAGTCGAAGCCGTTTGCAGCATCGGTGGATCCGTTCGAGTTGTTGAGTACGAAATTTGCTGATCGAGGGAGCATTGATAACAGTCGAGAGTAAGGATCAACGGGTGATCGATTCTTGTAGTGAAGTCGAGAAGTCGGTACCTGTCCATTGAATTTTGGCACCAGTGAGAAATCTTTGTCGCTAAAGTAATACGGCGGTTTATATCCTTCGTCGGTTTGCCGTTGAGTTGCATCTATTAGGTTCGCACGGTTGCCTATTCTCTCTACCGCGCCTTCACCGAGCATTGTTCCCGCAACACCTAGGGCATGGATTAGCGGTCGAGAACGGATTTCGACAGGAACTTTGGTCGTCGTGAACTCCATCCATGCTGACCAATCGCTGGGTCCGACGTCGTTGATTGCGCGAATGCGAACCTCATAGCTGGTCTGAGGAAGCAAATTTGTTGCAGTAAAGCTTGTGCTCGTAGGATCGTGCTGAGTGACATTGTTTTGCTCCTCAGATTCTCGCAGTTCTAAGTCATACGATGTAATACTCGATCCTCGCGCATCCGGTATAGACCAGGAGATATGTGCAGATTCATAACCAATGTCTTCAATCATCAAGGCTGGAGTGAGTGGTGTATTTGCGGCGACGGTAATCTCAAACGTCAAAACAGACTCGTCGTCCTCCATAAATTCATCCGAATCAGCAACGGTGTAAGTGTATGTAGTAGTAATTTGAGTTGCCGTAGGTGTTCCGCTGAGGGTCCGAACATTAGGGTTGAAACGAATCCCGGTTGGAGGAGCAGGAGAAAGAGAATAGACTAAATAACCATCGCCCTCTGACGCGCGTGGTAGTTCTAAGGTTGCAACTGATTCGCCCACTTTATAAGATTGGTTCGGTATCGATGTTCCCATGGCGAATACAGGGCGAGAATTCTTAATAGTACTAGCAGAAAGATCGTCAGACCAAGGTCCAGTTCCAGCAACGTTGACCGCGCGCACACCAATGAGATATTCGGTCCCTTGTTCGAGTCCAGTAATCGTGAAAGAAGTCGTTCTTGTTTCTTCTTCGATCCAGGTTTCGGCACCTTTCTCGCGATAACGCACATCATAGACCACCACTCTGCGGCCGCCGTTATCTGCTGGTTGATCCCATTCGATAGACAATGTCTCGGTGCTGGCTTCCACCAAGGAAACATTTCGAGGTGCGCTAGGAGTCGCATACGGTCTAGTTTCCGCCTCGAGAATACTAGAAAAACCGACATGTCCCGATTCTGCGACGTTTTTCACCCGAATCTGGTAGGTCGTATTTCGCGTCAGTCCAGTGATTGTGTAACTTGTAGCCGGCGCATCGATCCGTTTTCTCTTCCATCGCGAAGTCCCCTTTACGCGATATTCGATCTCGTGCTCTACAACTGGCACAAAAGGTGTTGATACATTCTCCCACCGAATAGTGATGCGATCGGCGTGGGCTCGTTGAACAGAGAGGTTGATGGGAGCTTTGGGTGCTTTACCGAACACTCGAAAAGAAAACGTCAGTGAATCAGTCTCTCCTTCGATGTCGGTAGCAGTGTAAGTGTAGGTGGTTCGTTTAGTCGTAACCGTTGCGGTTCCCTTTAGTTTCCCTGTCCGTCGTACGATTTCCAAAGCGTCCGGTAAATCAGGATCGACCGAATACGAAACTGGTCCGTCGCCACCAATTGCCAACGGTAGTTGAATCTCAACATATTCGCCCAAGGTAAGATCGTCTACTTCGGCTTTTGCATCTTCTGCGAAATACAGCGGTTCGGAGACGTTTGTAACTTCAACCGTAACCATCACAGACGATTCGAGTTTGCGAGCGCCGGTACCTCCAGTTGCAGTAACTTTAACATTGATCGTAGGAGTCGCTTCGTGATCTTCACCATCTCCAATGTAGTACAGAATACCCGAACTAGATCCAATGGTAAATCTATCGGTATCAGCGGAGTCGAGCGCATAAGTGACGGTATCTTGTGGATTAGGATCGGTCGCGTCCACTTCTCCTAATCTGATCCGTCCACCGCGGCCAGAAACATTTTCGGTCAAAGTGAACGTGTATTCGGTTTCCTCAAACGTGGGCGCATTGTTGCCTAAGGTATAAGCTTGTACCCAATCGGACCACCTCCCGCCACGAATTCGGAGTCTTGCTTGGTATTGAGTATCCGTCTCTAAAGAACCAATGGTCAAGCTCGTGACAGTGTTTGCTAACTCGTAAAGCTCGGATCTATCACCACCGACAACTTTACGAAACTCCAAATCGAAACCAGTGATGTAGTCTCGTTCATCTTCGTCGACCTCCCACACTAGGTGTAGGGTCTTCAAAGCTGGCGTTGTGATCACTGGGCTATCTGGTGCTGGATGATCGTCGACAACTTCTAGTACGACAGTGGTTTGCGAGGTCGCTGCGACGTCTTCTTTGTGTGCAGTTATTCGAATTCTGTAGATACCGATGTTGTCACGGTCGTCACTGATCGATTCGGTGAAATACACAATTCCATTTTCATATTTGGACTGACCGATGAAACTCAAGAATGCTGGACAACTGCCGATGTAATTTTCTGCGAGATCGTACTTTCCTGTACACCGAGCACCATAGGTAAGCGTTGCTCCTTGCTCCGTCTCGTCCGGTCCTGCAGGTTGCGTCCAACGACCTCCGAGATGCACTTGGCTCCAACCGTAAAACGGCTTAGGTGGTGGAGTTTGATCGAGTTCTTCGGAGTCTTCAACGGGAGGTGTGCCGGTGGTAGAACACATGGGATCGGTTTCGTCATCGTCGTCGTCCTTGATGCGAAATACCACTTCCAAAATTGCGGGCGTACAACTACACGCATCGGGACCAGTTGCGACTAAGGAGAATTTGTGACCAGACAAGACTTCGGTCGAACAACCACTAACCGTGACTTCTTCCTCGTCGAAAGTAAATCCCTCGGGCAATACTGGATTGGTTGAACGTCGAACTTCATACTGAATGTCATCGGCATCATCAACGCAGGAAGCACCGTTCGGATCGACACTAGCGGTAGGGAGCTGGAACGTCTTGGACTCGCCGACTTCTAGTTGGATCAATTGTGTTTTTTCATCTCCCCACGTAGCACAGCTGAATGCTTGCCCATAGGCATTGCCAAAAAGCAAGAAAACCATGGCAAGTATTACTGAAGTAAGACACTTGGTGTTATTTCCAGATTCCATGCACAACACGAATTTTTCTCTCATGAATAAAACTTCCTGTAGTTTCGTCGATTCTCTAGGACGGGACTCTCTTTCTCAGATTGCCATTGTGACCGATTACGCTATCGATAGTTCGAACACAGTGACTAAGTTCAGTACTCGGTGTTGAGTAGTCCAGAAACCAATGGCTTCTAAAGTCTTATTCTATTGTTTCGTGCGTCGTTCATTGACTCTGAACAAATTCGAGTAGCAATCTTGATTACCAGTTACTCGAAGTACGAAAGAAGCTTTTTTCGGCCTAAGACGATTCCCTTGATGTATTTCCTCGGTTCGTATTGACGACGATTTTTTTGACGTGCGAGAATTGTGCGAGCTCTTGCATCTGTTCCAAAAGCATCGATGTTTGGAAGCGGGCTCGATTAGCCCAAGCATTGGAATCAAACGACACAAACACCGTATTACCCTGAACCCTTGCTCCAGTGCAATGGCTAGCTTCCTCTTCTGGTAGCAGGAATCGCACCACTCGAATGGTCGCTTGATGTGCATCAAGTTCTTTAATGATGCGCGCCAGTTTAGAGAAGCGTTTGTCCGGCGCTACTAAGGAGTCTTTCAATCGGTAATAGTTCATATGTGGACTCCAAAAACGAAATCCTTAAAGCTACGAGCAGTTTGGAGATGTACACGTGGTGCAGGTAAGGTGTTGAAAGGCATAAAATTAGGTCATATATATTAAATAGTTTACTTATGCTAACGAAAACGTTTCAGTCGGTCTTTGGAAGTCGAAATTCGCGCGAATTGAAGCGAATGCAAGGCATCGTTACGCAGATTAATGCGTGGACCGACCGAGTTTCAGACCTGACCGATGAACAGATGCAGTCTAAAACTGCTGAGTTCAAGCAACGATATGCGGATGGCGAAACCTTAGAACAGTTATTGCCTGAAGCGTTTGCATTGGTACGTGAAGCTGCTGACCGAAAGAATGACACTCGACATTACGATGTGCAACTTCTTGGTGGGATCGCACTGCACGAAGGCAAGATTGCGGAAATGCGTACAGGCGAGGGGAAGACCCAAGTAGCAACACTCGCCGCGTTTCTGAATGCACTGTCCGGTCAGGGTGTTCATATTGTTACTGTAAACGACTACCTAGCGCGCCGCGACGCAGAATGGATGGGTCCGGTGTATCAAGCGCTGGGGATGTCTGTGGGTGTCATTCAGTCTCGTCAAGACCAAGAAGCAAAACGAATCGCGTATTTACAAGACATCACGTACGGTACGAACAACGAGTTCGGCTTTGATTACCTGCGCGATAACATGGCGTTTCGATCACAAGATCGTTATCAACGTGGTCTAAATTACGCGATCGTCGATGAAGTAGACTCCATCTTGATCGACGAGGCTAGAACGCCTCTGATCATATCCGGTCCGGCCGACGACAACACGGAACTGTATAAGCAGATCAACAAGATAGCTCCTCGCCTAGAACAGCAAAAGTACGTTGAGAGTAATCTACCTGCGGTGTTGGGAGGAGAACGACCGGAAGATACGGGTGACTTCTTCATCGAACCGAAGAATCGTACGGTTGAAATGACCGAACGAGGTCATAACCGTGTCGAAGAATTTCTAAAGAAGGCAGGCTTACTCGACGAAAACGACAGTTTATATTCGTCCGCAAATCTACAACTACTGCATCACGTGACTGTCGCGTTAAAAGCACATTTTCTGTTCAAACGCGACGTTGAGTATATGGTGAAGGATCGTGAAGTCATTATCATTGACGAACACACAGGTCGCGCAATGCCAGGCCGGCGTTGGTCTGAAGGAATACACCAAGCTGTCGAAGCTAAAGAAGGCGTCCCCATTCGCCACGAGACCCAGACTTTAGCTTCAACGACGTTTCAGAACTATTTTCGACTCTATTCAACGCTAGCGGGCATGACGGGTACGGCGGATACTGAGGCGTTCGAATTTAACCAGATATACGGTCTCGAAGTTGTCGTGCTACCCACACACATGCCAATGATTCGCGAAGACCGCAACGACTTGATCTACTTGTCAATGGACGAGAAGTACGACGCGATCGTAGAAGATATCAATGAATGTACCGAGCAGCACCGACCAGTGTTAGTCGGTACGACATCGATCGACTCTTCCGAGAGATTATCAAAGGAACTGCACAAACGCAAGATCGAACACAACGTACTTAATGCGAAGCAACACGAACGAGAGGCGGAAATCGTCGCTCAGGCCGGGAAACCTGGAAAGGTCACTATTGCAACCAATATGGCCGGTCGTGGAACAGACATCGTTTTAGGAGGAAGTTTCATGGCCGAGATAACCAAACTCGGAGATGAACCCGACGAAACAGAAGTCCAGAAGATTATGTCGGAATGGCAGCCTCGCCACGACCAAGTTGTTGCCGCGGGTGGATTGCACATTATCGGTACCGAACGCCACGAATCTAGACGCATCGACAATCAATTAAGGGGTCGCTCGGGTCGTCAAGGGGACCCTGGTAGCTCACGCTTTTATCTATCGATGGAAGATGATCTGATGAAACGTTTCGCCTCTGATCGATGGAACAACATGATTCAGTCCCTTGGGTTGGAGCGTGGCGAAGCAATTCAACACAAGATGGTTAACAACGCAATCGAACGAGCGCAACGTCGAGTCGAGAGTCAACACTTTGATATTCGGAAGAATCTGTTGGAATTCGACGATGTCGCGAATGACCAAAGACAGGTGATCTACGCACAGCGGAACGAATTAATGGAGTTTGAAGAGATCTCCGCGACCATTGAGCAAATGCGAGCTGAAGTCGTCGAAGACACGGTGAGTGAACACATCCCACCTAATTCTGTACCTGATGAATGGGATCTAACTGGACTAGAAAATACGTTACGAACCGAGTTTGGGAATCCGCAGCCGGTGCAAGAGTGGATAGCGAATGGAGAGGTCGACAATATTGAGCAGATTCAAAAAAGAGTCCTACAAGACTTTATTGCCAAGTATGACGAGAAGCGAGCCGGCTGGGTGGAGCGGGGCATCGATGCTAATCTCGTAGAGAAGCAGATTACGCTGTCGATCCTAGACCAAAAGTGGAAAGAACACTTACATACGATGGATCACTTGCGACAGGGCATCCATCTGCGAGCTTATGCACAGAAGCAACCAAAGCAAGAATACAAACGGGAAGCCTTTCACTTATTTCAAGCCTTGCTCGCGAACATTCAGCACGCCTCTGTTCGCATTTTGAGTCGTATGGATGTGAGTCAAGAACAAGCCCGGCGCGAAGAAGAGTTAGAGCGGCGTCGGGAAGAGATGAAACGAATGCAATTTCAACATGCGAGCGATATAGATGGAGAGTCGAAGGGTAACCGGCGACCAGATGCACAGAAGCCTTTCGTTCGGGAGCAACCTAAAGTGGGTAGAAACGATCCTTGTCCTTGCGGTTCGGGGAAGAAATACAAACAGTGTCACGGACGAGTAGCTGAAACGCGATCCGGAGTTGGTTAGCGGGCTCAGCACTATTGTCCCTTATTGATCTTCGTGGTCGTTTGGGTGTTGCGGCGGAATTTCAACGGGATCTCCCGGAATAGATCGTCGCTCCTCAATCCATTCGTTTAAATCAATTAATTTGCAACGTTCTGAGCAGAACGGCCGGTAGGGATTGTCCGGTGCCCATTCACTAGACGTTTTACACGTCGGACATTGAACTAAACGCGATCTCATCTAAGTTCCGCACAGTGAAGAAAGAGAAAATGTTTTCGTGCGACACTCCCAAAGACTAATAGCATTGTGGTTTTAGCCAGTATTACAGTTACTTAGCCTCTTGACTTGTTGGCGTTGAATCCGCTTTGGATTTTTGTGCGACCAAGCCATCTTGATTGGGTTCGGAAGTGTCTGTAACATTGTCGCTTTGCTGTTGTGAAGAGCGGTTTGTACTTGTGGTTTTGACGTCCCGAAAAACGGTTACATTTTCATCGAGAGACCACATCGCGCCAGTAATTGGATCAATTACAAAGAATCCAATGATCAACCCAGGCCCATTGAGAAAGTTGACAAAGTACCAACCATCAATCGATCCATCTATTTGTTTTCGACCTACCACGTTTCCAGAGTCATAGAGTTCTATAGTGTATGTCTCGCGTACAAAGTAGCCTCCGCGAGCATCTAGGTTCACGATTGTGGGTGTCCGTCCGCGGTATTCGATGTCGCCATTGCGATCAGTAATTACGATCTCCATATCTGTTGGGACGCTGTCAATGCGAACTGGGTATTCTGACACGCTGAACACGGAGGCGCAACCATTCAACATCAGTGTCGACATACCGATTAACACTAAGCTAAACGTAGATAAAAGTTTAGCGATGGTTCCTCGTTTCTTAAGAAAAGCTCTCACTCTCATACAAAAATTGTCCCGTTCACCGCGGATATTGTTGGTCCCTAGTCGATCGCGTCGCGGTAGACGCGGGTCTTTTTTAGGCACTAGGAAAAGTGCTAAGCATTTTAAAGTTTGTAACAGAAAGTTGGAACAGCTATTTACGAAATCGAATCACCTAGTGGGTGCTCTGTTTTTTTGGGGTGCGTGACTGCTTACAGAATAAAAAACTGTTTAGCCCAGCCAAGAACGTTCGAACACAAAATTGAAAAGCTCCTGGCGGTATATCACAACACAAACACATCCCATACATAAGGAGGGACCGAATGGGATTCCCTCATCTCTTGAGTATCTTTTTTGCAATATTCGCACGAGACCGTAAACAAAACCGAGCACTAAAGCTATGAGAACAACAATGGATAACAAATGCCAACCTACCCAAGCACCGATTGCAGCCAGTAACTTGAAATCTCCTTGTCCTAAACCGTCTCTGTTGCGAACTATCCGAAACAAGAAATTGATTAACCAAAAACTCAAGTATCCCGCGATTGCACCAATGATTGCCTCGCTCGGAGATGGAAACACGTTCGAGTGCTCGAAGTAAATACTAGTGAGTAAGCCACTCCATAGTAAAACGTAGTTTAACTCGTCGGGCAATATGCCGTGTTCTATGTCGATAGCACTCAGTGCAATTAATAGTGCCATGCAAATCGCGGCACACCCCAGAGCATCAGTAACAGCGAAATGTCCAACCAACAAGATCGCAAACAAACATCCAAGAGTTTCTACTATAGGATATCGCCACGAAATTCGGGCTGAACAGTTACGACACCTTCCCTTGAGTAAGACCCAACTCAACACCGGTATGAGGTCGCGGTAACGAATGGGCGTTAAGCACGAATCACAACGCGACCGAGGTACCCAAAGATTGAACCTGACATCGCGAGTTTCGTCTTCTTCCTGTTTGTCATTATTTCTGGCATTTACGATGACGGGTAGACGAGAGATTACGACATTGAGGAAGCTCCCAATGACTAAACCGATCAAACCAGCGAGCGAATAGATATATAGATTGGTCATCTACAGTTGAAGTCTATGTGTCTTTTTGAACCGCGGACTAAAAGTCCGTGCGTGCGATACATCCTAAGTCTATCTTTAGACGAATAATACTCGGTCGTTGGTTACATCACCTCGCAATCTTAAAAGTATCAAATTAAAATTTGCGGTGGTACGCTGCCGGAATAGCTCAGTTAGGCAGAGCAACTGATTCGTAATCAGTAGGTCCGCAGTTCGAATCTGCGTTCCGGCACCAGCCAAACTCGCCACTGTAGCTAACGCGCACCTGTCGAACCGTGATACAACGCGCGTAGCACGGCCTTGATTCAATCGGAATCTAGTGCGCCTGAACTTCCCTTGTCCAAGTATGTCCATTTGATGGCGTCAGCGTACACATACTGTCCGTCCGATTCGTTGCTCACCGCCACACGAACATTTCCGGGAGATTCGATGTTAATAATCGAGATTTCATTCCAACCGACCGGTAATTCGTTAGCAGAGACGCTGAGATTCCAGGACCGTTCACCAGCAGTAACTTCGAGATCGTATTCACCAAGCGAAACCCCAAGTAACTGCAGAATCGAGACATTTGGATGGTAATATGACAAGGACCACCGTCCATGACTTCGGAATTAGATCGATTTTGAGCGAAACATTTGGAGCTTGAGTGGTAGTCATTTCACTTCTGAGAGTGGCTGAGGATATCAACTGCGGGTACCAATGACTCGACGGAGTGAGTGCGACGTAATCCGAAGTAAAAATGCTCGACTTCTGGCCCATTAGACGAACCAGTTGTGGATCCACATTGGAGCGACCTGCGCGCGGGATGTGTTTGACAAGATAATGTGGAACAGGTTTTCCGCTAGCATCAATGTCGATTGAGTACTCTTGGTCTTCGTTTGGATCACAGGCAGATAGACCGATAAAGAGAGTTCCGTTTTCGTGTGAGAAGTTCAATTCAGAGTTAGAACAGCGTACACTCTGAACCGTCATTCCTGGGTTGAGAGCAAACCAAATCTCTGGAGATTCAATTTGGGATGTGTCCTCAGAATCAGAGTAGTCTAGCACGAACTTGTAGTTGAGGTTCAGACTCAGTTTCGAACCTGGCTTGATTGATACTTCCTCTTCAAGCGCGTTGATTGATGCTCGTTGTATGAATTTATCAGCAAAAAATTCCTGTTCTTTGTTCCATGATCGGTGCTGACTGTATCCGATCAAATTTGATGCTTGAACCACAACTTGACTAGCTATGCCGAGAGAAGTGAGAATCACGATCATTGGTTTGTAAACGCTTTGTTTCGCGGGGTCTGTGCGTTCGTGAAACCATGAGGTTGCAACGATGAACGCAAAAGCGAGACTAACTATCGCCAGAAAGTAGACGAACTGTTTAATACTCCAGTAGGTGGGCGCAATTTCCGAAACATACAAGTTCGCAGCGCCGTACCCGAACGTAAACGAACCCAGTTCACCGGGTAATGCTGGACTAATCTAGGCTTGCAGAATCAGAATCACAAGGGTGCCGAGGAACCCGACTGGAGCACTCTTGAAGACGTGAGCGATCAGGATCGCCAGGCTAGTCCAGAATAGCATTGCTAGGAATAGTTCGACTAGAACGAAGATGAGAGATTGGACTTCGAATGGCTCTACGATACCGGGCTGGTTTGCGACATTTATGCTCGAAATAACTTGGTAGGCAATTACAGTTGCAGCCACGCAACCGAACACAATTAGTGTTGGTGTTAGTACTCGAGACAGAGTCAGTAAATAGTTACTCGGCTCGCGATAGCTAATGACAACGTTTTTGATCGATTCTTCACGATAACTGGGTAAGCGAAGAGCGAAGATCAGAACGACAGCGATACAAAGATAAAACAATGATGGTTCGTATCCGCCTAAACCAAATTTGGGATTGGAGACGCCATGTAACGGCGCATAAACGGACGTTAGATAGTGAAACGTACCGAGTATGAGAGCGAAAGAGACGAGAATTATCAGTAGCGCCACAATTACGATGGGGTTTGTAATTCGTTGAAGTAGGTGCTTAAGGTCAAGCCGGACCAAGCATACCAAGACCCGTAGAAAATCGAAAATTTTTTCAGCCAAAAGTGAGTAATCTCCGACTATTCGACATTACAGAGTGCATAAGACACTTGTCTAGCTCGTTAAATGAAATAGTTCTACACGTACCGAGTAGCTCCCTAGCACCGTTTCAAGAAGTTGGCTTTGTCCAACGTCATGGGATAGAGTCGAAATCGTATTGAACGGTTATACATACTGTTATCATAAATTCCATCCAACAATACTCTCGTGTTTGTCAAGTTATCTACGGAATTCCCATCATTTTCGTTTTCATAGGAAAAGGGATGAAGTTCGAGTAGCAGAACAGTCCTGGTTCTTGTTGTGAACAGATAGTTATGGCAATTCAAAAGAATCGGAGTCGCGTGTTGTTAGCTCGAGAATTGCTATCGACCCTAAAATCACCTGTAAATTATTAGCAGTAGCGAACGATAAGATGGACCCAGATCAGCGAGAAGTCCGCAAAGAGCTACGACAAGTGAAACGGAAAATAGCGAGGCTCGAAGAAGAGAACGCGATCTTAGCACAGTCGGTTGCCCGGATCGTTAAGGAGAAAATGAAGTCCCCCCTTCCAGTTTTCGAATTCATAAAAGCGCATCAGAGTGAATTTCGAGTCTCGACGATGTGTCGCGTACTACCTGTGTCTCGCAGCGGTTACTACGCATGGTTGCATCGGGGACCGTCGCGTTGGGAAGAAGCGGATCGTCGACTATTTCCCCTTATTAAAAGGATCTATGAGGACTCTAATGGACACTATGGAACACTTCGGATCCAGGCGGTATTGCGAGAATAAGAGCTTCGAGTTAGCCGGCGACGAATTGCACGTTTAATGTCGGCTGCAGGCATGCGCGGGGACAATCGGCGCGATTGAAGAACTCGACTCGATTGGGCTGCGAGATGGTGGTACCAGTTTTTGTGGAAATTGTTACGAAGTTCAAAAATTTCATGTACGGGAGTGTTTCTATACCTTGCAAACGGAACACCGAAGTTGCACCGCACTGATGGTCCTCTACAAATTTTAAATTCAGCCAAGTCTTCTGAAAACACCTACTTTTTTTAAGGTTCTTTCCTGATACACACTACAAAACGACTCTCTTGATCGAGTAACTCGGGTTCTGTTCCATTGTGTTGGCGAACAGACGCGATAATTCGGTTTCGGACCCCCATACCGTAATGCTCAATGTATCCGTAGTCGCGCAAAATTTCCTTTAGTAAAGCATTACGCGCGACGCGCACCACACCCTCTTTCATTTTTGCAACAGTCACGCCATTTGGTAAACCGCCAGGTGAAATTACTTCGAGCCGGTCCCGATACAGAGATACTTCAATATCGGTACCATCCCGGGTGTAATCGCGATGTGCCACGGCGTTTACTATAGCTTCGCGAACCGCATCTATCGGGAACGCGTTTCGATGTCGTCTGCGGCCGCCATCGATCCATGCTACACTACCCATATTTCGTTCCACGAAATCCACCGTCCGGTCGATTACACCCTTGTTTATTGCTTCACCCTGTTCTGAAACAATTGATGTCAGCGGTCCTGTTATTCGTTCTTCGTCAACCGTGTTGTATTCCTTTTCCAAGTCTGGGAATGCAGCCGCGGTTACGCCTGCTTGTGGCAATCGACGGTTTGGGTTACTACCAAACAAGAGCAAACCCGATACAGATGCCCCAAATTCAGTTCCGTTTGCGACGAGAAAATCTGAGTTGAGCAGAAGTTGTTCCCAACGTGCTGTGTTCGTTTGTTCAGGTTCAGTTCGTCCAAGCACGACTCCATAGTAATTTTCGATACGATCCATATCGAAGCTCTCCAAACCAGTGTCTGGTACAGGTTTTATTTCATAACGCACAAGTCCCGCAGCTTGGTACAGTCGTCCCTCTTCTTCGCGAGTGGATTCTCGCGAAGTACTTCCAACACGAATGAACGTCACCCAAGCTTTACCTCGCTTTGCTTTGTGAGGCTTCCCTAGACGATCGCTTAGAAGTTCGATGACACCTACAGTTTTCTCATCTGTCACGGTGATACAAGTCCAAACGGGGATGACTGCAGGCTGGACATTTTGAAGGGCGATGTCCATCGCCCATTTCTCGACGGTTTCGCGGCTTCTAGTTAATCCGGTGATTTGTCCATCATTTTCCACGCCCAACAATATAAAGCCACCCGAGAGGTTCAACAATGCGGACATCTCCTGTGCTAATTCGTTTGGACGACAGTCGTCGCGTTTGAATTGGACGCATGTATTCTCCGAACTCGCGATTAGTTCAAGCAGTTGCGTTTTGTTCATCAAGATTTGTTGGAGCACTATCGAGTGTGTATCAATTTGCGAATGTTGAGGGTGGTTTTACCGACTTGTGTGTGAGGCATCGCTGAAACATCATTGAAGATGTTACATTTCGGAAGATTTTTTTAGAAGATGTCGAAAGTAACGACCATGTGAAAAATTTTGTCTAAATTTCATTGACTGCCTCCCTGCGACTCGCTGAGCTCATCGACGCAGAACTAGGATATCGAGATTGTCAACGTCGGCTCGCCTAGTGAATTCACTAACATTTGCATCCTTCAGTTTCGATTTCGATATTAAGACCCGGTATGACCGTGGCTATTCCCAGAGTCAAAATTGAATGCAGAAGCCTAGAGAGATATAGATGGACACCGCCGATCAGAATCCTAAAAAACTCGTCGACGCAATTCGCCACAGTGGTCTTTCAATCTATGATAGTATCGACTCTTCCAAGTTAAACGTGTGGATACCCACTACGATGCTGCAATATATACTGAATGATTCACTGACGGGTGTATCTCTTCCAGACCTACCTTTACGAACTCGGTCCAAGAGAGTCAAGGAATATATCTGTGATGCTTTAGGCTACCCCGTTCCGAAGAGTTTCAAAAAAACTCAACCACGTTTTCCAAATCAAAACTTTGATACTTACGTTCAAAAGTCCAACAATCTGCAAATCTGGAATGAGGATATAGTCATTGGACGGCGTTATGTGATTGTTCGGATTGACGGCTCTGGGACGATTACAGGCGTGCGCGTGGTGACAGGACAAGACTTGGCGCGTCTAGATACGACTGGTACATTAACACAAAAGTACCAAGCTCGGTTAATACCAGGCATTGAAGAAGCGGAATTGATATCACCTAAAGATACTACTCCGATCTATCGTGTTAATCAAGGAATCCAATATCTTGACTCATCTCTTATTGCAACACCACTAAGAAATCCAATTCCCACCGAATTACTTCCCATAGATGTACTGTTCAAGAGTTTAAAGAGTCTTGTCGGAACGAGTTTTCCGGATGTCGGGGATGATCAGGACCGGAGGCGTGGTGAATCGTTGCATCGCTTAGTATGTCAAACTCTTGGATACACTACCTTTGAAGATGACGGACGGTTCCCGGATTTAAAGCACCAAATCATGGAAGTGAAGCTTCAGACATCGCCAACGATTGATCTCGGTCTAGTGAAACCTGACAGTGAAGACCAAGTCGGTCTTTTGACCGTAGGTGACCATCACGTCCGGCATTGTGATGTTCGTTACGCGCTGTTTTATGCGGAAACCGATGGAAATGTGGTCTCGATTAGAAAAGTGTACCTAACAACTGGTGAGAAGTTTTTTACTAGATTTCCGCAATTTCAGGGTCGAGTCCTTAACAGGAAACTACAGATAAGACTATCGGACAGTTTTTTCGAGACTGAATGAAATCTTGAGCATTAAAGAGTTCAGCTAACAAATAGGTCGTTTTTCTCCGAGAAATACTACCCACACCATCGTGTCAAGTCTCTCTTGTAAGACTTTTGCCTCTCGAGAGTCATGGGCTAAACGATAAACTTCCTTGGCGGTCGATACTATCTCTTTGCTCTTTTGATTGTGTGGAGACGGAAGTGGAAAATTTTCTACGTATTGAGTCATAAACCTTCGCCGACCAGAGTATAGCTTATTGTGAAAACGCAGATCATAAAAGGTTTCTGCAAACGTCGAGTTCGCAACAGCTAAAGACAACCACAAGAGATCCAATTCTGCGGGATCGCGGTTCACCATCCAATAGCAGTCTCCATTGACAACCGTCCCTTTTAAATCCATCCAAAAAGTAGGTTTTTCAGTGATGTCGCGGAACACTAGCTTCGGACGATCCCAGTTCCGTGGATCTTGTGGTACCCATATTTCATACCAGTCTCGCCCTGCCTCATTTAAGTACTTTCGATTTGCAAGAATTGATCGGTGCGACTCCAAGTACGCTTTGGTTCGTGGAAATTTTTCGAGATTCACCGCTCGACGCTTACCCTGAACTACTTCGTGAGGGTAAACAACCATCTTTGGTTGATCAGGAGTCTTTGGAGTAAAGCGTTTCGCAACATGATGCGTAGTAATTGGTCTCAAGAGTTCTGGGCGAACTGATTCAGGCAAATCCTCCCAATCGCTTCGAATGAATATTTTGTCAGCACAAGTCTTTACGCCAACACGTATTTTTCCAATGTCGCGAAAAGTTGCCCATGTATGCTTGTCTACGGTTTTGAGCCAGGCATTTGCCGATTGTGTGGCGACTCTCCAAACACCATCAGAAGACTTACCGGTATCTAAAGTGCCTTGCTTAACTTTGAATCGTCTACCATCATTAATTTTTACAACACCGTTGTCGTGGGAAAGCGCACTTATGACATCGTCAGCTGTCGATGTCGCTGGATCAGTGGTTTCGTATATAGATTGAAATGTGGGAACAGTCGAATTGGAATCATTCTTTCCTTGCAGTAGAAGAACGGCTGGTAGAACTGCGGCGTCAAAGAGTTTTGTATCCCCAAAGTCCCAAACGGCACGCAGATTGTATCGTTCATACAGACCTCTCCTCACAGATACTCCGGCCCTGGTCGTCATGAAGCGGTTAGAGACAATGATTCCTGCGACACCGGTCCGATCTAACACGTTCGAAATACCAAGAATAAAGGCGTGGTATAAATCAACGCGACCGGACAGATTAAATTGTCTGGCTATTTCTTGTGCATGATTCGATCCGAGAATTTGCGTACGAACATATGGCGGATTCGCAATAATCAAGTCATAGGTAGTAAGCTCATCTTGATCAAACAAGTCACCGCTTTGAGAACTTGTTTCGACTCTTGGCTTACTAGCAACTTCCAAGAAGTTTTTTAATTCGAAGCACAGTGAAACAGATGGAAATTCTCGTTTTATCCTTTCTGCTGCTCGATCCATCTCCGATGGGTTTGTTTCGTACCCATAGACTTCGATTATCGTGTTCGTAAATCCGCTCAAACTATTGAGAAGGCTCAGGAGTAATTCTCCTTGCCCAACAGCGGGGTCCAAAATACGGAGCGGTCTATCACCAGCTGGAGTGTCGATCGCCGCGACGATTTGTTTAGCAACAAAGTCTGCTAGAGTTTTAGGTGTATAAATCGCTCCGTGTGCTTTTTTCTTGGTAACTGTGCTATACCGAGATACAGGAGATGAACTCGTTTGTAGATTTTCTGCCATATTTGCATTTAACTGATATTAGTTGCATAGTCAATAGTTTTTCAAGCTTACTCATTACTGAACTGAAAATCATATATATTCATTTATACGTTGAATCATTTAGAGCATGAAAACTTTCATCTGACGTGTGTGGTTAAGTGGATGCAGGGGTTCGCGCACGGTTTTGGGGACAGTCAATAAGATAGTTTACAGGAGGAATT
>VXUA01000041.1 GCA_009837185.1 Gammaproteobacteria bacterium
CTATACGACATAGTCCTATTATAATTGGTGTGTAGTTTCGTATATAAGTCCCAAACAATACCAAGCACTTGAAAACTGGGCGTTTTGTCCTCACCAACTGTTTCTCAATTCTCGTAGTTTTAAAAACACCGTCTTTGGTGACGGCTCGTCTTCTAAATTCGGAAATTCCTTTCTCAATTGTTCGATAACTGATGGACTCTGTAACCGAAAGAAGGTATTGACTTCCTTTTCCAAAGCAAGCGTGGTCACAATAGGATCGTCTGGATCGTGCGTTTTATTAAGATCATCTAAGAGCTCTCGAGCTCGTTGATTATTCGGTTCTCTATTTAAAGTAAATTCTAAATTGTTAGTTATATAGTCATGCCCTGGATATATTTTTGTGTCTTCGCGTAACTTAGTCAACTGAGATACGAACGTGTGGTACAACTCTTCGGGATGACCGCCCTGATGACAATTCCCCGCGCCTGCATTGAATAGAGTATCGCCGGAAAACAGTACCGGGTCATCGCCTATGGAACGTATACACACGTGACTCATCGTATGCCCCGGGGTATCCATTGCTTCGAACTCTACGGATTTACCGACTTTGATGACGTCACCCGCATTTAACCCACGATCAATCCCTTTGATGCGTTTTCCTGCTCCCGCATGCGCTAGTAACTTTGCGCCTGTTGCCTCGATGACAGGACCATTTCCACCAGTGTGATCTCCATGTTCATGTGTATTCAAAACCTGTGTTATTCGCCAACCACGATTCTTCGCTTGAGTCAGGCATTTTTCGTAGTCTAAGGGATCGATTGCTAAGGCTTCGCCGGTCTCGCTGCAGGCAACCAAGTAGTTAAAATTTCGTAATGAGTTCCCCGTCCAAATTTGTTCCACAAGCATCATATATTTCGTCCTTTCGGTTCTTTATCAAACAGCGCAGAAACCCTAATTTTAGTGCTGTTGAGAGGGGCAACTCATGACTGAGACCGAACAGTTTGAAATAGCATCAAATTGGTTCAAACAGCTCGAACACGGAGATTTAGACCAACTGGTTTCACTCTACTCTGACACTCGGTTGAGCTTCCATCCGACCCTTTGGAACGAACACATCCGGAGCCGTGCTCGAACACGAGACTACTTCGTTAGTTTTTTAGCGAAGAGACCCGAAGTGCATTCCTTCGAGGGGGAGTTTCTAGGTCTAGGTGAACACGCGTTTCTGTACTCCGGAACGATGGCACTAAGGTTGGGAACCCACGGTCATGACACTGAAGACCAGATTACAGCACGATTTAGCTTTGTCTGGACCAAAGAAGACGATGATCAATGGAGAATTCTTCATCATCACAACTCTGTAGTACCTGCGACATAGCGTCAAATCTACCGTTTTAATCTTTTTTATAATGTAATAAGACGTTCTTGAACTGCGTTCAGTTCAAAACATTCGCAACACTCTTTTATCACCATGACGCTACCCAAATCAGTCGAAATCTTCGACGATACAATGCGAGAAGGGCTTCAAATAGAGAGTCCGGACATAACAATCGACGACAAGTTGAGGTTATTGGACGCTATCGGTGATATGGGAGCTAAGACGATTTCAATTGGATCATTTGCGCACCCAAAATGGACTCCATCCATGGCGAAAATCGACGAACTCGCAAAGCGCTTCAAACCGAAACCGGGCGTGAAATACACCGCGCTTGTGTTTAATGAGGTTGGCTTTGAACGCGCCGATTCGTATTACCCAAAAATAGACGTTCGGCAACGGAGTTTCTCAACCCACGTCGAACTCTGCGACACGTTTGCTCGCAGAAATTACAATCGAACACAGCGCGAACAAATCGACTCTGCCACCAATCTGATCAAAAGTGCTGTCGAATCAAACCGGGAGTACGGTTCGGTGACCCTTGGTAGCCCATTCGGTTCAAACTTTGAAGGTCCGTTCAGTCTGGATCAACGTATGGAACTACTCACCTTACTGATCGAAAAGTGGCATGAGGTTGGTCTTGAAGTGTTAGAACTTTCGGTGTTAGACGGCATGGGGTGGAACATGCCGCATACCGTCGAGGACACCATACTCGCTATCCGCGACCGGTATCCGGAAATAAGGACGTTTCACCTACACTTTCACAACACCAGAGGTGTTGGGATCGCGAGCTACTACGAAGCACTTCGGCACGGTGTGACTCGATTCGATACTTCCCTCGGTGGTCTTGGTGGCTGTCCATATTGTGGGAACGGACGCGCCGCTGGTCACGTACCGACAGAAGACTTCATCCTACTTTGTCATGAGATGGGGATTGAAACTGGTTATGACTTAGACAAGGTAATTGAAGCTGCAGTGATCGCCGAGGAAGTAGTGGGACACCCGTTAAACGGACATGTCTCCAAAGCCGGTCCGCTACCACATGGCGAAGCCCTTTATCCTGCGAACATGCCATTTATTGAATCACTCTCTGAAGCCAGCCATTTTCGCAATGGCGCGCACGTTTATCAAGAACAACGGTCACCTTGGTCCGATCCGAACGCACTCGTAGGTTCAGAAAAGGACTGACTGTTCTTGGTGTTGAGCAACTTAGGACCTACCAGATCAGTGGCAAACTCTTAAGTTGGTACTAAGTACATAATCACGCGCTTCTAGCAAACAGTTCTTTAGACGTGACCTCCAAACACATTCGGCGACTTTTAGTAGCGAACCGAGGCGAAATAGCGAGCCGTATATTTCGTACTGCTCGGACTTCCGGTATCGAGACAGTAGCCGTGTATGCGGACGGGGACGCGAACGCGTCGTTCGTACGGGGGGCTGACCATGCGATTGCATTGCGAGGACAAACTTCGCTCGATACATACTTAAGTATTGAAAAAATTCTCCATGCTTGTTCAATGACCAATGCGGACGCAGTGCATCCAGGGTATGGTTTTCTCTCTGAGAACGCGGTCTTCGCGCGCGCAATTCAAGAGAAGGGCTTTATTTGGGTAGGTCCGCCAGCGGACGCTATCGAGAAAATGGGGGACAAACTCACAGCAAAGTCAATGATGCACGACGCAGGGATACCCACGCTCCATGCAGTACCCGTAGCCTCAGGCACAGACGCCCTAGCTGCCGCCGACGACCTCGGATATCCAGTTTTAGTAAAAGCCACAGCTGGAGGTGGAGGTCGCGGGATGCGGGTAGTTGAGAACGGGGACCAACTGCAAGCAGATCTAGAAAGTGCGCAGCGCGAAGCACAGTCGGCGTTTGGGAACGACACCGTATTCCTAGAACGTTGGATCACCGCCACTAGACACGTAGAAGTACAAATACTCGGGGACACGCACGGCAATTTGGTGCACTTCTTTGAACGCGAGTGTTCTATTCAACGCCGACATCAAAAGATCATTGAAGAGGCACCCTCCCCTGCAATCACTCCAGAATTGCGAGTTGCGTTAGGTGAAGCAGCGGTTGCAGTTGCTAAATCGTTGAATTACTCTTCGGCGGGAACTGTGGAATTTTTATTGAGTGGAGAGGAATTCTGGTTCCTCGAGGTCAACACAAGACTGCAAGTCGAACACCCTGTCACAGAAGCGGTCACAGGCTTTGATCTCGTTCACGAACAACTGCGAATCGCAGAGGGAGAACCGCTCGGGTACACTCAACAAGACTTAAGTATTTCCGGACATGCGATCGAGGCTCGTCTGTATGCAGAAGATCCTACAAAAGATTTCTTACCAACTTCAGGTACGATCAAAAAGTGGAAGCCCTCGTCGAACGCAAGATTTGATTCTGGAGTGGAAACAGGTTCGACTGTGAATATCGAGTTCGATCCAATGATTGCAAAAGTTATTTCTCATGGTCGCGATCGAAATGAGGCGATTCGCAAATTAACTCTCGCGCTCGAGCAAACACATATTCAAGGTATCAAAAACAATCGAGACTTTCTCGTCCAAACACTCAAAACGCCAAAGTTTGTTGCGGGCGATACTACAACCGATTTCATTGAACGAGTGGCACCACTTCGTGAACGACCATTTGAGATGGAAGAATTGCACGGTGTTTTAATCGCAGTGGCACTGTTTTCCCAACGCAGAACGAACGACCATGATGAACCCGACCAACCGAAATTAAAGTCCCAATTGCCTGCACAACACCACGCTTTTGAATTCAATGGCGAAGACTATGATGTGAAGTGCGATCTTATCACCGATCACGAGTATCGAGTTGTTATAAGTGGGACGCAGTTTGACGTGAGAGTTGTGCTCATCGAAGAGAACTTCATCGATATTGAAGTCGATAGTTGTCGAGTAAGGTGTAACCTTCATCGCGATGAGGATACTTGGTACGTACACATGTCCTCTGGCGACCTTGAAATTCGTACTCGACCTTTGTTTTCATTGCAGGACACAACCCACCGCACAGGAAATCTCAGCGCACCCATGCCAGGAAAAGTGCTCACTCTTGAGGTTGAAGACAACAGCCAAGTTAAATCGGGCGAACTCCTATTGGTGCTCGAAGCAATGAAAATGGAACATCGCATAGTCGCTCCCTACGACGGAGTTGTTTCCGCGGTTCACGTTGCCATTGGAGATATAGTCGAAAAGGACGTACTTTTGGTTGAAATGGCAGTTTCAGAACAAAATTAGTAGCTTCGCCGTTGGCTTCACAAACATAAACGAGACGCAGTGATCGATGACTGAACATTCGACAATTCGATACCACATTGAAAACGACGCTGCTTGGATCACATTAAATCGACCTCACAATCGAAACGCGCTTACAGCTGAGTTAGTCAACGAGCTATACGAACTTCTAGGTTCAGCTGAGGAAGATTCCAGTATTCGCGGGATCGTTATCACTGGTGCAGGTCCGGCATTCTGTTCCGGAGCCGACTTGAAGAGCCCTCCAGGATCGACTGTCGATGGCTCACAATCTGTTCCCTACGGTGATGTGCTAAAACGCATCATGGATTGCTCTAAACCTGTCATTGTTGCAATCAACGGCAGCGCTGCTGCAGGAGGACTAGGTCTCATCGGCGCGGCGGACATCGTAATTTCTGTCGACCATACACACTTCAGTTTCCGTGAAGTACGGGTTGGTGTTATTCCCGGCGTAATCGCGGTAGTGTGTCTACCCAAAATCGGTCCACACATCGCAATGAAACTCTTTCTCACCGGCGAACGATTCTCTAGCGAACAAGCGGTTGAATACGGGTTGGTGCATCGAGTTGTATCACAAGATCAATTGGTTTCCGCAGTTAACTCCGAGCTTGATGCAATCAAACTCGGCGGACCGAACGCGATTAAAGAGTGCAAACGCTTAGTGAAACAGGTTCCGACTTGGAGTCGCGACGAAGGATTGGTCCGAACACAACAATGGAGTACAGAAATCTTTCAATCAGATGAAGCCGCAGAGGGAATTGCTGCATTCATCGAAAAACGAAACGCATCCTGGATCAAGGAATGAGTGCCCAGTCTACGGTCTCATTCTTTGTCTGGACCTGGTAGTTTCCTCTCACAGCACACGTAGAATAAAATGGGGAATTGGACATTATTCTGTTTTCGTTTTTCCTTTTCTTAGCAAACGAAATCAGAGACGAGCTTTAGATGAAATCAAAGATCTGCGACCTTCTCGGAATTGAGTTTCCTTTGCTGGCTTTTAGTCACTGTCGCGATGTCGTAGCAGAGGTTTCCAAAGCTGGGGGTATGGGAGTACTCGGCGCCGCAGCTTTCGGTCCAGATGAACTAGAAATAGAACTGGACTGGATCGACGAAAACATCGAGGGTAAACCTTACGGGGTCGACATCATCGCCCCGACGAACCTATCTCCTGTCGCTTCGGCAAGCGCTCGGGACCAAATCGAATCTGTGCCAGACAAAAATCGTGAATTCGCCCTCGGAGTCTTAGAACAGCATGGGGTCGAAACAGAGAACATTTACACCTACACAGAGAAAGACACGCAAAACGCCATTACTGGCTTTCTTACTAACGACCAAGCAGGAGCCATAATCGATGTCGCCTTTTCGCACCCCATTGGGTTGATCGCAAATGCTTTGGGCGTGCCACCTCAATACATGATCGACCGTGCGAAAAAAGAAAACGTACCAACCGCTGCGCTCGTCGGCAGCAAAGAACACGCGATGAAGCAAGTAGAAGCCGGCGTCGACATCTTGGTGGTATCAGGGTACGAAGCAGGCGGGCACTGTGGTGAGGTTTCGACTTTGGTACTAGTACCCGAGATTTGTGCGGCGTTAAAAGATAGCAATGTACCTGTTCTCGCAGCTGGCGGCATCGTTACCGGTCGTCAAATGGCTGCGTGTATGGCAATGGGAGCCGATGGTGCTTGGACCGGTTCGGTCTGGTTAACAACGATTGAATCTGAAACGCCGCAAACCATCAAAGAGAAGTACATCGAAGCGACATCAGGACACACGGTACGTTCGAAACAACGTACCGGCAAATACTCGCGTCAATTACGCTCTTCTTGGACCGAAGCTTGGGATGCCGTAGATGCGCCCGATCCCCTTCCTATGCCAATTCAGTCATTAGTGAGTGAACCTCCACTTCATCGAATAGCGCAAATGGCAGATAAAGGACATCAAGGCGCTAGAGAACTGGCAACTTATTGGGTCGGACAAGGGGTCGGGCTAATGAATTCCATACAAACTTCCCGCCAAGTGGTCTACGACTTCATGGAAGACTTTTTGGAAGCTTACGAACGCCTTAACGAGAGCATCTCCGACTAGCATAAGAGCTAGCACGAACGTCAGAGTGGTATCTGTTCTTGTATGCGAGATCGAGCCGTTTCGCAATATTTCTCTGAATTGTCGATCCCTAAGTATGTCCGACCTAGTTTCTTAGCCACTACACAAGTAGTACCAACACCGACAAAGGGATCGAGAACAATATCCCCTTTGAAGCTGAACAACTGAATCACGCGACGTGCTAGCTCCTCGGGAAACACCGCCGGATGATCGAACACTTTCATGTTCTTTTCGGGAGCGATTGACCACTTCCCAACGACCCATTTTTTGAAATCGTCCGCACTAATGTCTGCATCAACGCGGTTACCGGGTTTTTGTAGCGTACCTTTACAGAACACTTCAATAAACTCCCAGGTGTACTTCAAATAGGGATTAGACGGGCTCTTCCAACTTCCCCACGCGGTGTATTTACAGTTATAGTTGTTCTTCTCCCACAAGATCTCCCCTTTCCAAATCATTTTCGCATCCATGAGTTTTTTCGAGATCATATGATGACTGGGAATGTAGTCGGAGTACAAAGGCTGAATGTTGATCGCCAAACGGCCACCAAACTTAAGGACACGGACACACTCGTCAAGAATAGCAAACAATTTTTCGAAATATTTTTGCCATTGGGCTGAGTCTTCTTGCGCGTCGTAACCTAATCCAAAGTTGTAGGGAGGCGATGTAAAGATTAAATCGAAACAGTTATCTGGCAATTGTGCTAGGATTGCTTCGCTGTCGCCGCAGAGAATTTGTTCAATGTAGGGTTCTGGAAGTACATTCATCTGCTCGTCGAACGACGCGCCGTTGGTATAGAAATGGCGACCACGACGAGCTTCCTTCTCTTTTCTCCCTTCAATTTTACGTTCTGCGTTGTAGTCCACATAAACACGCTTGCCGCCGCGTAGGCCATAGCTACTCTGTTCTTTTAACGTAGCTAGAAAGTTGGATAGTATGGTAGGATCGTGGCGACTGTCCTTTTGTAAATCGTTGACTACAGTCTCCACATAACTCACAACCGCTTGGCGTAAATGCACTTCGTATCGATCACCAGATTTCACTACGGAGAGGTCGTTCGGGTTAAAGCGCGAGTTCAACTCTTCAATCAGGACCTCGGTACTGGCTTTACCGACCTGATCTTTGGTGAGAGGAAGTGAGACTACTCTATACGACATCCACTAACAATCTCTTACGTAATCGTACCTACGACAATGTGTCGCTAGACTGCACAAACTCTCAGTGTCCAAGACACTGAGAGCTCATGCTATTGTCAAAGTTGTTAACTCTTTCTGAACCGAATATCGAAGTAATAATATCTGCCATAATCACGGTGTGCATCGGAAAAGAATCCAAAGTACCGATCAGCTAATGGAGCTCGTTCACCAGTAACGTTTTTAATTCCAAAGCGGAACCGAGTTCGGTCACCAAGGAAGTCTCGAGTGTAATCAAACGATACATTCCAAGTCATAAATTCTGGAATGACATATCGTATCCCTTCGGGAGTACCGTCGTCGATCGTCAATGAATCTTGATAGAACTCTCCGAGTTGATTTCCGAACAATGTTGCTGCATAAGGGAAATTGCGCCAACGGAGTAAAAAGGTCGATTCGTATTCTTGATTTCCGTCCTGACCAATCAAATCGGCAAATCCAGCCACTGGTATGTCCGCAGGAATGATTCCCGCTTCTTTTGCATGAACAAGTTCTAATGATGGGCCACCTGGTTCTTGAGAGAATTCATCAGTTTGAGCTCGAAGATACTTGAACGAAAAAGTTCCAAAGTCCGTTTCAAAATCGAGATAAATCCCAAAATCAATCCCTGAAAGAGATCGAGTGTCTAGATTGGCATAGTTATCTTCAATTCTTTTGATCAATCCAGCAGGACAGATTCCAGCCGCAATGTAGATTGCTGCCTCGTCATCTTCAATATCATCTTCCCGCTCCACGGCTGGATTTCCAGTTGTTTCGCAGTTGTTCAATCCATCCTGTAATCGAAGTAACAAGTCATAAACGGTGTGGTTCTCTTCTCCGAAAAGTCCGATCGTATTTTCTTTTTCAATGGACCAATAGTCCACCGTGAAAGTTAACCACGGAGACGGTTCGACCACTACACCAAAGGTAACGTTCACTGACTCCTCAGAAACTAGATCTTCGCTCCCCCGAGCGACTCGTTGTGTGGAATTTACACAGTCAATTACAGCTTGTGCTGGATCCCCACCGTTTAGGGCAGCGTAAGTACATGCCCAATCTGTTCTTGTATTCTGTCGAGCAACTACGTCTTCATTCACCGTAATCAAATTTGGTGCTCTGAAGGCTTGAGACCAAGCACCACGAAATTGCAACGCGTCTACGGGGCGAAAGCCGACTGCGACTCGACCTACAAAGGTATCGCCGATGTCGTCGAAATTCTCATATCGTAGAGCAATCAATGAATCCAATCGAGAAACGAGCGGTACATGAAGTTCTCCGAATATCGAAAACACCAAACGATCTCCACTACTGTCAGGCGTCGGGCTTGAGTTTACAACATCTGATACAAACGGCCACGTGTCGCCCTGATAGTCAACGAAACGGATCGTTCCGTCAAGACGAGGATCGCGATCATCTTCAAAGGACTCCGTGCGAATTTCCGAGCCTACAAGTGCGCTCACAGGTCCGGCTGGTAGATCCATAAAGGATTGATTCGAAAACTTTACATCGATCATAAAGAGAGACATCATGTTGTCTCGAGTCACATCGACCAAAATGCGTTCAATGTTGCTATTCATACCACCACTAAATGGGTTGTATGCGGCTGGAGTTGGGTCAAACAGAGCTTCAGCAGCTAGAGAGTTGGAGACTCTGTTGCGAGTCAAGTCTTCACGTGTTGCAACGGACCATACTCCGGCAGTTTCCCAGTCCCAATCACCTTGCGTGCCACGAAATCCCTGCAAAAATCGAAACACATTGCCATCGTTGAGAACGATACGAGGGACTTGCGCGAATCTATAGTTATCAATTTCCAACTCCAAACCCTCGCAGGGAACATCTGGAATCAAATCCTCAGGTAATCGATTGGGAGAACCACAAGGTCCAAAGGGGTTGTAGTAATTTTCAGGACCGACTCGGAGTTTTACCGAGGAAAAAGGAGCGGACGGATGACGCCATAACTCCGATTGTGAGGAATAGAAAAGTACTTCAGTAAACGCATCAATCCCATTGCCTAATTGGTGATTCATGAAAAGAAAAGTACTGAAACGACTCAAGGCAGAGGAGAGATCGCGAAATTCGTTCAAGTTGTACCGGTACGTTCCGTTACCGTCGACAGCCCCACACGTAGTTTCATTGAGCACCCAATCACAATCTTCATGACCTATGGGAAATGTCTCAAATTCTCCACTTCGATCAGTGATGTCGCTCAATCCAAAGCGAGAGACACTACGTCGGATGTCGTATTGTCCGTACAACGAATTCGCGCTTGTATTTCGAAACGAAGTGGATCGGTACCATGGAGAACCCATCGGAACAAAATCTCGTATGTCCGAATGTGCCCACCGCGAGTCTTCACTCGACCGAATAGCATCTCGGGTGTAATAGTTAAAAGTCATGCCTATGTGGGTCTTACCGTCGTTAAAGTACCGGCCCCACTCTCCTGTTAAGTCATTGCTGATTCGACCCACAAGATCGTAGGCATACGCACGCCAACGAAAAACCACACCTTCGTAATCGCTACGTAAAACGGTGTTGACCACACCCGCGACCGCATCAGCACCATAAACCGCGGCAGCACCGTCCCGTAGAATCTCAACCCGGTCGACACCAAAAACAGGAATCGTATTGGAATTCACTGTGTTTACCGGGACGAAACTACCGCCTACTTCTTCGGTTTGATAGCTCGCGGCATTGACCAATCGTCGCCCATTGAGCAAGACTAGAGTGTTTCCAGTACCAAGATTGCGAAGGTTGAACGCACCCACGTCTCCGCGCGCCGCATTTACCCCACCACTAATCGTCTCTTCCTCGTTGAAGAAATTTTGTCCTTGTTCAGGTAGAAGATCTAGTAGCTCATCGCCGGAGGAAATTCCAAAGGATTCAACATCTTCGGCTTCAAAAACCGTTACGGGCAATATGCCGCCAATGTCAGCGCCTTTGATTTGAGTGCCAGTTACCACAACTTCTTCAATTTCTTCGTCAGTATTCTCTTCTTCCTCTTCTTGGCCGAATGCATTGCTTACACCAACGAGCAATAGAGTAGAAAGAGCAAGTGGAAAAGACGACCGCTCAAACCATCGAAATTTGTATCTCTTCATGAATTTCTCTCCTTTGTAATAACAAAAAAACACACACAATACTTTTTCAAGTATCAACATGAAGTGCTTTTTTGGGGTGAATCGTGGGCGTGAATTACTAGTTCTCGTCTTAATTATCCACACACAGTTCAAATACGGCATCTTGCAACGCGATGTCCGCTATATTGATGGACGCATGAGTCTGTTTTAGCCAAGTCATAGCCTTGTGCAACTTCTTGTACTGCTCCTCCAGCATTCGCACAGTTTCCGAAGGTTGTGGGCCACCTACACCAGCACGATTCAACACCATTTCTCTTGCGTCTAAGGCATTCCTGAGAACCGACACATCTAACTTTTCGATGTCTCCAAACTTCTCTTCATAGAGTTCAGAAATGGATTCGTCAGCGAGTTCTTGAATAGTTTTGCCGGTGCTCCGGCCGAGTTCTACAAGTTCTGCAGTAAACTCAAATGCTTCGCGAAAAGATAGATCAGTATGTGTAACGAGAACTTCCGTTACTTGTGCTGAGGTCGCAAAACTTCGGTCGATTTCCTGAATTGCTCGCTCAGGATCGAGAAAAATTTGGGTGAGCAATTTTTGGAATTTCGTCAGCATGATCGTACCGGTTTCGACCATCTTGCTCACGTTATTCGCCATGCGATAGTCGTGCATACCTGCATCGACGTTATGTACATTCAGAGTCACGCGATCTGCCATCGCGATCACATCGTTTGCCGCAGTTCGAAGTCTATCAAGATCCCGCGGATTGCGTTTCTGTGGCATTGATGTACTCCTACTGTCGTCAAAGTCGGTCGGCTGAATCCAAATCCAAGGCCAGGGATTACGTTGTTGAGAGTGAATGTTCTCGACAAATTGATTTACTACTAAAGCAGTGTTCTTCAGTAGCGATGATAACTCCACTGCATAGTCTAGACTACTGACAAAATTTGCGTCAAAACTGTTTTCTACGATGTCAGTAAAGCCCAATGATTGAGCTAACCGATGACGGTCAAGTCTTACGCCACTCGTGTTGCCAACACCAGCACCGTATGGACTTTGGTTGACTCTACTAAAACCCTCTTGAAATCTTTCGGAAATCCGCTCAAACGATTCACCGTAGGCTAACAATATGTGTGCGTAGGTTGTTGGTTCCGCTGGTACTCCGTGAGTATAGGTCGGTACAACAGTTTCGTGATGATCCGCTACCACCGTTAGTAGACCCTTTCGAGTGTCCAGAACTTGTTGCAACAGTTCCAACCAATCTTGTCGAGCTAACATCCGGCGCACTGTACCATGCAAATCTTGTCGCGAGCGGCCGATATGTAAAGCGGATATTTCGCTACCCGCTAAATCGATGAGCCTGGGTTCCAGCACGGCATAGTTGGATGTTCGTAAATCAGTGTCTAAAGAGGCTCGGGCACTATCTTCAAGTATCGCCGATGCAAATAACGAGATGTTCGCTGATGAGACAATGTTGTCCTGAGCAGAAGAAACCAATGTAGCCTTATTGGCTTCGATCATGAAGCAATAAAAATCGTCGCAAGGTTTCTGGCGATCATAGACTGTTCTGCAAATGGGATTTCCTCGTTCTTGAGTGTCCAACGACCATTCGTTGACGAAGAATTCAATCATCGCTTGTGAAAAAAAGGACAGTCGTTTAGGTAATGTTTCCCTATCAGTGTTATCCCCTGTCTCGAAGGTGATCGAAGGTACGCCGTATGTTCGATAAAAGTAGTTTTTGGACGTTCCTAAATCTGATAGCTCTCGTTCGGCAGGTTCAAAACCTGCAGGATAGCCATTTTTATTTTGATCTACCGCTTGCACGCTTACTAAGTCCAACCAATCGGAAATGAAATTCTCAGGATCCATTGGATCATTCTGTGTTTGGATATAGAGTACATCGCGATTGGTCGAGTGAAAGTCTAACATCAATCGTAAACTGGATGACAAATCAAACTCGTCAAGGAACCGCCTCACTGCAGCGGTCTCGGGCTGAGAAAAGTTACCCCAATCACGATTGAGATCTAACCCGCCAGCGTTGTGTCGCCAATGACCGTGTACAACTCCGTCAGGATTGAGGAACGGAACTAAGACTAAGTTGTACCGTGCAAAGAAGCCGCAGATTGGAGACATGCCAGATGAGCATTCCTCAAGTCGAGTGTCACTCAAATCATTTAGAAATGCCCGCATCGCTATTGCTCCTGGAATTTCTGGCGGATGGGCACGTCCCAAGAACAACAAATGTCTATTTGTTTCTGGATTAGTCTCAAACAACTCGATCGGTCGGTAACCGTGGGAATAACCAACGACTTGGGGTTCACCGATGTTCCACAACGTTTGTAATTCAGCAAACCATCCCTGGTACCAATCGGTCGCTAAATTCTCTTGAGCAGATATGTAGACAGGTTCGTCTTCTACCAAGACCATAAATTGTGCCGACAACTCGTCGTCTGAAACAGTTACATTAGTGGGATCTATTGCTTCCCAATCGACACCATTCTTACTTAGCCTTGGTGTATAGCGATGTTTAAGTTTTTCAAAGTCATCGGGATAGTTCAACACGATGTTGAGTTCAAAGGGACCTGTGTCAGGTTTTGGAACGATTCGAAACCCATACCAAGGGCTAGGATTGACAACATTGGAGTCTTCTGGAACGAGAAAAATATCTACATGTGTGGGCGAAGCATCGCAAGATTCGACACTTGCACCCGGATAGTCAGTGTAGACTGCGAAATGGGTGGATTCACAATCGTGGGATGCAGACCACACCACCCCAACTAAAAGCAGTGTGCCCACTGCTAATATCGAAAAAGACTTAGATTTCAAAAGAAGAACTTGTGATAGAAATAACAACTGAAATGTATAGGAGTGAGTCAGTCACAACCAAGCGAGAAATTTTAAGGGGAAATCTTACTCGTTAAGAATTACTCGCGAAAACGCTATGCAAAATTCTCCGTCCTTGTAAATATTAATGCGTTCAAGAGAGTGGTATGTCTGATTGGTTTTCCATAGAAAATAAGGTAACGCTGGTTACAGGCGGCTCCCGTGGTATCGGCGAGATGATCGCTGCTGGATTCTTACAGCACGGAGCAAAAGTTTATATCTCATCACGCAAAGCAGACGTGTGTGATGCGACTGCTGCACGACTTCAAGAAGAGTATGGAGGCGAGTGTATTTCTATTCCTGGAGATCTTAGCAAGCTAGAAGGTATCGACGCCGTCGTCGCTCGGCTTCAAGAATACGAAAATAGACTTGACATACTGATCAACAATGCCGGCGCGTCTTGGGGTGCGCCAATCATGGAATTCCCAGAGGTCGGTTGGGACAAGGTCATGAATACGAACGTAAAAGGTCTATTTTTCTTGACGCAGAAGTGCTTACCGTTACTCCGCGAAGCGGCGACTTACGAAGACCCAGCCAGAGTCGTGAATATTGGATCGGTAGACGGTATCCGGACGCCAAAATTTGAGAATTTCTCCTATGCTGCATCGAAAGCTGCGGTCCATCATTTGACGCGTCAATTAGCTGCTCGGCTCGTTCGAGAAAACATAAACGTAAATGCTATCGCTCCTGGACCCTTTCCTACTTGGATGCTCAGTGGTGGTGTGGGCTTTGGTGGCAAGGTCGACGGTGTAGACTGGTCTATCGTCGGAAAGAAAAATCCCCGCGGTCGCGTTGGTACCATGGAAGATATCTGTGGTCTTGCAATCTATCTAAGCTCCCGTGCTGGAGCTTACACGGTCGGAGAAACTATTACTTGTGACGGTGGCTCGGTCGCCTGTAGTAATTGACGGCTTAGGACTTCCGTCCGTCTAAGCTTCTCCGTTCCCTGATTGGTCAGCAATCAGGGTAATAGACTTAAGCAGTTCTTTACCAAAACTCTCACTCGACATGTCGCGAGTAAGACCCTCGACCAACGCTCGAGAAAAACTCGCGATCATCCCGTCGTTGCGACTCAATCTACGAACAGCTTCTGAACGTGAGTACCCTCCGGAAAGTGCAGCAAGTCGCAACACCTTCGGGTGATCGGTGAACTCTTTATAAAAGTCATCAACCTCAGGTAGCGTTAGTTTAAAAATTACTCGGTGCTTATCGCTCAGTTTCATTAGATGAACGGTTAATGCGTCAAGCAAAATCTGTTCGCATTCCTTTTTTGCTTCGGCCCTGATATCGATTTCTGGTTCGACTATTGGGATTAGTCCATGTTCGTTGATAGTCTTGGCGTACTCAAACTGTTGTTCGACTACTCTGTAGATTGCGCTACGATTGGGTTCCTTAATCACGGACCGCATTTTCGTTCCGAAGACGTCAAGACTCTTCGCCGTCTCCAAGCGAGGTTCAATGTCTTGAATTGGTTTCATTAGTTGAACCCCGTTCGCTTCTGGTGCAAGACCGTTATCGATCTTCAAGAACGGTAGGACCCCACGTTCTTGCCAGAGATACAAGCTACTGTTCAAACCATTTACGTTTCTGTGCATGGTTTGCTCGAATAGGATTGCTCCAAGGATGCGAGGATATCCAAAATCTTGGTGCGACATAATGCGTACGCGCATATCATGAACAAGGTCAAACATCTTCGCTTCGTCGTGCTCATATTCATCAGTTGGCACTCCGTAGTTTGTCAGTACCTTGGGTGTACTTCCACCACTTTGATCTAACGCGGCGATAAAGCCGGTACCGAATTTCATTCGATCTTGTTTTTCAGCGTCGGTGCTTGGTTTAGTCGGAGTCTCTAGTGACATTCTTTATCGTTCCACTCATAGTTGCATGACCGCATTCGATGCTCAAATAGCGGGCACGGTGTCAGTCGTTCGGAATTCAGGGTCAATATACTAATTCTGAATTCTCTTTGAACAACCCTTATGAGCCAAGATCTTCAAATTTATTTCAATCCAAACTGTAGCAAATGCCGGTCCGCATTGGAAATATTGGACGCTGAAAACGCTCCATTCGAAGTTGTCCGTTACTTAGACCATCCTTTGTCCCGTAATCAACTCGAAACCGTATTAAACAACCTGTCCGATCCCATAGCTGATTTAGTTCGTAAAGATAGTAGATTTTCTGAACTTGGACTCGATACGGCTGACTTCGATACTCGAGATTCTGTTGTCAATTTGCTTTTGAAACACCCAGAATTGATGCAACGACCTCTCATACACAAAAATGGCAAATGGTCTATCGCTCGATCTCCAGAGAAAATTCTTGAAATTTTGCGAGCATAGACACTCTATTCTTTAATATCAAATCGTTCTCGAAGTCGTCTTTACGTACGGTACCCTACTCCAGCGTCCGAAAATTTATGAAACTTAAGAAGAATTCAGAAGTTAGCCACGTTCAATTACACCGGTCATTGATCGTTGTATTGTTGATCTTCTCAATCTCATCATCTACAAGCTGTAGTTCTCCAAACAAGCCAGATCCCAACATTACTTTATTCGTACGCACGGTCGAGAGTTGCGTATGCAATTATCTTGATATTGAGGACGACAATCCGTCCGGTCTAACCTATGAAGACTTTATAGAAGATTGCAACAGAACAGTCCGCGAATCTCATCCAAATCGATTTACCGACATCGAAGATTCGGAACCAGAAATGGATAGTCTGCGGTGTCCTGAAAAGGTCGAAAGTTGGCTCAAAGTTATCGCTGAGCAAGAACGATTACGTGAAAACAATCGTGAGTTGATGCAAGAAATAATACAAGAGTCGTCCGATACAAAGGAGAACTCTGATTCCATTGAAGAGTGAAATTCACCTCGGAATCGCGTACTACGTACAGGCATAAGAATAAAGACTATTTAATGGATTGCCAATCAGAAACCTCAATTCAATGAGTTCGGCTTTGAAGTTCACCAATGAATTCGTAGATCGACTGCCTGGAGATCCCGAACCGAGAAACTTCGTGCGTCTCGTGAGGGATTCTTGCTACTCCTTGGTCGAGCCTACTACTACCTCAAAACCTTCGGTGATTGCCTATTCTCAAGAATTAGCCGAGTTGTTAGGGACATCGCCCGAAAAAGTAGGCATCGAGACTTTCACTGAAATATTCGCTGGTAATCGCACAGTTCCGGGCTCTACACCATATGCGATGTGCTACGGTGGGCATCAGTTTGGGCACTGGGCTGGGCAGCTTGGCGATGGCCGTGCCATTACACTCGGTGAAATTGAAGGAAGCGACGGAGTCTCGTACGCGTTACAACTGAAAGGATCAGGGTTAACACCCTATTCCCGAACTGCCGATGGATTAGCGGTTCTCCGATCCTCTCTGCGAGAATTCGTGTGTAGTGAGGCCATGCATTATTTACGTGTCCCGACGACACGAGCGCTTTCATTGATTCGTACTGGTGATCATGTGGTTCGAGACATGTTTTACGACGGTAATCCTGAATTAGAAACAGGAGCGATCGTGTGCCGGGTTGCTCCAACCTTTCTGCGCTTCGGAAGCTATGAGATATTCGCAGCCCAGCGAAATATCGAAGTACTCAAACAATTGGTTGACTTTACAATCCGTACGCAATTTCATAGTATCAATGCCGATAGTTCCCCCGACTCCTACGTTGAATGGTTCCGAGAAGTCTTAGATCGCACTGCCTTCCTCATGGCTGAATGGTGGAGGGTCGGTTTTGTACATGGTGTAATGAACACAGACAACATGTCGGTCACAGGGTTAACTATCGACTATGGTCCTTACGGGTGGTTAGAGGACTTCGACTTTGGCTGGACACCCAATACGACCGACGCCCAGACGAAACGGTACACCTTTGGAAAGCAACCTCAGATCGCTAAGTGGAACTTATTGCAACTAGCAAATGTCCTTTGCCTCCTCGTCGAAGAACCCGAACCCTTACAAGAGGCGCTCAACAGTTACGATCAAATCTTCGAGACATACTACAGGGAAGTAATGCGGTGCAAATTAGGACTCCGGGAAATTAGCGACGAAGAGATTCATTTGGTACAAGAACTCTATAGCCTCTTTGAGTCGATCGAAATTGATATGACGTTATTCTTTAGGTCTCTAGCAAGTATTGATTGCAACTCTTCTTCCGATCAACTCGTACTGGAACAGGTAGGACTCGCTCTCTACAATCCAGACAAAATTTCGACAGAAGAACGAGCAAGACTTGAAAACTGGCTGACCACGTACGCTACTGCATTGCGGAAACAAAATCAGGACCCAGATGTGCGAGCTAAACTCATGAATAACAATAACCCACTCTACGTTCCCAGAAATTATCTAGCACAACTGGCGATTGACGACGCCGATACAGGCGACTATGCATTCCTAAGCCAATGGATGGAAGTACTCAAGAATCCTTATCAAGAACAGCCAGGAATGGAAAAATTTGCAGCAAAGCGACCCGATTGGGCGAGGACTCGAGCTGGATGCTCCATGTTGTCATGCAGTTCGTAGCTGACCAGCGGAAAACTCCCACCTTAAGGAACTCTATTTTGAAACTGTCCGAGAAAATGCAACGGTTGCACACCGAAACCGCTTTTGAAGTTCTCGCACGCGCCGAAGTTCTTCGAGGTGAAAATAAGCCAGTAATTAACTTGGGGATTGGGCAACCAGATTTCAAAACACCACCACATGTGGTCGAGGCAGCGGTACAGGCACTTCGTGATGGACACCATGGGTACACTCCGGCACCGGGAATCCTTCCCCTTCGAGAAGCGGTTGCTGCTGATATTTTGAAATATCGAAGGGTCAGCGTCCACCCAGACGAAATCCTTGTCGTACCTGGTGGCAAAGTCGTACTGTTCTTTGCAATCCTCATGTTTGGCGAATCAGGTGCAGAGATTCTTTACCCGATCCCCAGTTTTCCGATCTATCAATCGATGATTGAATTTTCTGGCGCTCGACCGGTTCCGATTCCCCTACTTGAAAAGAACAATTTCGCGTTTTCTGCTGATGAAGTCCTAAATTTGGTCACCGAGAAGACGACGTTGATCATCATCAACTCACCAGCCAATCCTACTGGTGGTACGGTACCTAAATCTGAAATTAACAAGCTCGTAGCTGGACTACAAGAATTCCCACACGTCGCAATCTTAAGTGACGAAATCTACTCCCGAATTTGCTACGACCAAGAACACACTACTCTATTAGCCTACCCGGAAATTCGAGACAGACTCATCCTACTTGATGGCTGGAGTAAGACATACGCAATGACGGGATGGCGCTTGGGCTATTCAGTGTGGCCTCGTGAGTTAGTCGAACCTGCTCAACGGCTCGCGATAAACTGTCATTCCTGTGTGAATACACCAGCGCAATTCGGTGCAATTGCTGCCCTCGAGGGACCGCAGGACTTCGTGGATGAAATGAACCAAGCCTTCTTGATGCGACGAGATTACTTAGTGAAAGCACTCAATTCCATTCAAAGTGTTAGTTGTACTTTACCCAATGGTGCTTTCTATGCTTTTCCAAACGTCTCCCAGCTCGGAAGCACAGCCGAACAAATACAAAACGAGCTGCTAAACGACTACTATGTGGCTACAGTCGCCGGTACCAGCTTTGGTATGTATGGCGAGGGTTATCTGCGGTTTTCCTACGCGGCTTCACTGGACGATCTAAATGTTGCTGTCGAACGACTGCAGGAGTACTGCAAAAAGACTGCACTCCGAACCAACAACTAAGAGATCGATATGAAATTCGGCGTCGTGTTTCCACAAACAGAAATAGGTACAAATCCAGACGATATCGCCGCGTTTGCAACTGCGGCCGAAGAAATGGGGTACAGCCACATCTTAACCTACGATCATGTCTTAGGAACTGATACAACAAACCGTCCAGACTGGAGTGGTGTCTACACCTCGGACGATATGTTCCACGAACCATTCGTGTTGTTTAGTTACCTCGCGGCGATTTGCAAACGAATCGAATTCGTGACGGGCATTCTGATATTGCCTCAACGGCAAACAGTTCTTGTTGCGAAACAAGCCGCTTGCCTCGACATATTTAGCCAAGGTCGGTTGAGACTCGGCGTCGGAATAGGTTGGAACGCCGTTGAGTATGAAGCGTTGGGAGAAAATTTCCGAAATCGAGGCCGTCGTTCTGCAGAACAAATCGAAGTATTACGTCGTCTTTGGGCGGAATCAATCATCACGTATCAGGGACAGTGGCACAAGATTACCGAAGCCGGTCTAAATCCACTCCCTAGAAACCGAAGCATTCCTATTTGGCTGGGCGGAAGCGCGCCGCAAGTAATTAGTCGAGTCGCCAAGCTTGGGGACGGTTGGTTTCCTTATTACAACCCAGATATTGAAACACAGATTCACGAAATGCGGACTCAAGCGCTAGCATATGGTCGAGACCCCAAATCTATCGGAGTCGAGTGCGTATTACGGGCGAACCAATCCAAGCAGGATGCGATCGACCAGATTAAACATTGCAAAGACATCGGAATAACTCATACCTCCGTAGCTACTATGAACCGAGGCTTCGACACAGTTCAGGATCATATCGATTCAATCTCTCGGTACATGAACGAGATCATCCACGCGAGCTGATTTGGTGATTCAAAGTGTGTGTGGCAACTCGGTTTCAGTCATACAATAAAATTGTTTTTTTAAAAGGCCCAAATGCGTATTCTTGACTAACGCATCTATTTTCGCCCGTTTCACGCAAAAGTAACAGAGTCTAGTATGTCAATCAAGCCAATCTTCGATACGATAAAGGAAATAAAGCAGGACATTGAAAACTTGGGCTGCGAGGAACTCGCCCAAGAAATGGAAGGTGATAACAAGCCTTTGCTCGTCGATATTCGCGAAATGCAAGAACGTGTCGATTCTGGTGCGATACCAGATTCGGTTCATGCACCAAGGGGTATGCTGGAGTTTTGGGCCGATCCTTCTAGCCCCTATCACAGAAAATATTTCAAGGCTGATGAGCGTATCGTACTTTATTGTGCCGGAGGTGCGCGGTCAGCGTTAGCTGTCAAAGCAATGCAGGAAATGGGTTTTTCTGATGTAGCTCATCTAGATCCTGGTTTCATTGGATGGGCAAAAGAGAAGCGACCTGTTGAAGAAACCGCGAGCAAATCTCGTTGGATTCGGAAGATTCTTAAATAGTCAAAGACCCAACAATAGTTTCACGAAATAGTCTTGTATACTGACGAAGAAGTTCAAATTACTGAACCGGGTTCGAATACTCATATAGAGTTTGAACACGTCTACAAGAGCTACGATAACGAAACTCACGTCGTTCGAGACCTCAATCTGGAGATTGAGGAAAACGAATTTCTAACACTTCTTGGTCCTTCCGGTTCCGGAAAGACCACTTGTTTGATGCTCTTGGCAGGCTTTGAACCGATCAGTTCTGGTTCAATCAAGATTTTTGGGCAACCGATTCAGGACATCCTTCCACATAAACGGAATATTGGAATGGTTTTTCAAAATTACGCCCTGTTTCCACACATGAGTGTCGGAAAGAATCTTGAATTTCCGTTAGAAGTACGAGGAGTGAACAAGTCGGAACGAGAGCAACAAGTTCAACGGGCTCTTGAGTTGGTTCAATTAGGTGGGTTTGAAGATCGGAAACCGTCGCAACTATCTGGCGGCCAACAACAACGGGTAGCTATCGCTCGTGCACTAGTGTATGAACCAAGCATCGTGTTAATGGATGAACCATTAGGCGCGCTAGACCGTCGTTTAAGGGAAGAAATGCAGTACGAGATTCGGCGTTTGCACCAACAACTGGCAGTTACGATGATCTACGTTACACATGACCAACAAGAAGCCATGGTTTTGTCAGACCGGGTTGCGGTCTTTCAAGACGGTGTTGTACAACAGATTGCGAGCCCGGAAACTTTGTACGAGGAACCGGCTCGCGTATTCGTTTCGTCCTTCATTGGCGACAACAACGTTCTCTACGGCGTGGTCAAAGAGATCCAAGACAACGAAATCTGTCACGTGGATTTAGACGGCGACAATCGAGTCCAAGCGCTTGCGGTAACTCATCACAATCCTGGCGACGAAGTGTGGGTAACGATTCGTCCGGAACGAATAAGTATTCGACCCGAGAAGGACATGTACACCAACAACTTTCCAGCTAAGGTAAAAGATGTGGTGTTTATGGGAGACCACTTACGCTTGAATGTGACTACGTGTGGAGTACGGGATTTTGTTGTCAAGATTCCCAACATCGTTGGGCACGGCGGTGTGTTGCCTGGGGACGAAATTCGCATTGGTTGGGCAGCACTCGATTGCCGCGCAATCGCACGAGAACCCGAAGTAGTAATTCAGAACAAAAAGGAGATTCAACAAAATGAAAAGAAATATATTGGTTAGCTTTGCCTTCCTATTTGTGTTCGTCTCGGCAAACGTATGTGCTGAGGGAGAGCTCACAATCGTCTCTTGGGGTGGTTCTTACGCAAAAGCAAGTATCGACGGGATTTTTAAACCTTTTGAAGAAGAAACCGGTATCAAGGTGATTGTTGAAGACTATAACGGCGGTTTAGCGCAAATCCGAGCACAGGTCGAAACCGGGAACGTTCATTGGGATGTTGTCGATGTCGAATCGCAAGACGACCTCATTGGTTGTGATGAGGGACTGCTGGAGTACCTAGACGACCTTGAGTTACCAGATGCGCCAGACGGAACACCGGCGGAGGATGACTTTTTTGAGGATGCAAACTCTGACTGTGGTATCGGAAACATCGTGTGGGCTACGGTTATCGCATACAACTCGACAGGATTTGAGAGCGACCCGCCATCAACCATGAGCGACTTTTTTGACTTGGAAAAGTATCCCGGAAAACGCGGAATGCGTCGCACTCCAGAGGTGAATCTTGAGTTTGCTCTGATCGCTGATGGTGTGCCA
Organism: Gammaproteobacteria bacterium; assembly: GCA_009837185.1. Taxonomy (GTDB): domain Bacteria; phylum Pseudomonadota; class Gammaproteobacteria; order Pseudomonadales; family Azotimanducaceae; genus Bin55. The sequence goes on from VXUA01000041.1 coordinate 22,787, forward strand.
CCAGAAGACGTTTACGAAACCTTATCCACAGACGAGGGACTTGATCGCGCTTTCAAAAAGTTAGACTCCATCAAGGATTCGATCGTTTTTTGGGAAACTGGTGCTCAACCCCCACAGCTCTTGGCAGATAAAGAGGTCGCCATTACGACAGCGTACAACGGGCGGATATTTAATGCAATCAACTTAGAAAAACAACCGTTTGTGATCGTCTGGGATGGACATATACGCGACTACGGACAGTGGGTGATTGTGGCCGGAGCTCCGAATTTAGAAAACGCGAAGAAATTCCTTCAGTTCGCTGCACGAACCACATCCATGGCGGAAGTTTCAAACAGGATTTCTTATGGTCCGTTGAGACACTCTGCTTGGGAATTGGTTGACAAACATGTGGACACTAACATTGATATGAGACCACATATGCCCACAGCACCAGAAAACTCGAAGAACTTTCTTGTCAATGACGCGGAATGGTGGGCTGAACACCGCGACGATCTCTTCGAACGCTTTAGTGCGTGGTTGAATCGATAACTTAATTACACAGTATGAGTTGCTGAGTCCTATCGTTTAGACGAGCAGGCTAACTCGTGGAACGGGCTATGTGGAATATAGGCAAAGGAGTCCTGACCCTCTTTGTCGTTCTAGGTTTTATCTTTTTACTAGCGCCGCTACTCGTCGTTGTTCCACTCAGTTTTAACGCTGAACCCTACTTTACTTTCACCGAAGGAATGCTTCGGTTTGAGAGCGAAGCTTATTCATTACGTTGGTATCGTGCAATTTTTGAGAGTGAGGAATGGTTGCGGGCGATTCAAAACAGCTTTTTCATCGGTATTTTTGCAACCATCTTAGCGACTATTCTGGGTACTTTAGCCGCGCTCGGATTGAATGACCCTCGCTTACCTTTTCGTAAATTTGTCAGTGCACTGATCATCTCGCCGATAGTTACTCCCATCATCGTAGTCGCGGTTGGAGTGTTTTTCTTTTATACAGATATTGGCCTTGGGCAAACATATCTGGGAATCATTCTTGCACACGCAATGATTGGAGCACCATATGTCGTGATCACTGTTTCTGCAACCCTCGCGAATTTCGACTATACGCTCCTGCGCGCGGCGGCGAGTCTTGGAGCAAATCCTTGGACGGCGTTCAGCCGTGTGCAATTACCGATTATTTCCCGTGGTGTTATAACTGGAGCATTGTTCGCGTTTATCAACTCTTTTGACGAAGTAGTTATCGTGGTGTTTATGGCGGGACCTAAACAACGGACCATCCCGAGAGAAATGTGGTCTGGCATTCGGGAGGAAATTAGCCCCACAATCTTAGCTGTTGCGACTCTTCTAATTCTATTAGTGGTACTAGTGCTGATTACGGTCGAGTTGCTCAAGAGTTTCGGTGAAAAGAACAAGCTTTCAGCGAAATAACATGACAGCTCAATACGACATTAAAAGCAGAATAGGTCCGATCGGTTTAGCACTACCGCTTGTTGCTTTTATCGTAATTACTTTTCTGATACCGCTTGCGAACATGATCAAAGAGAGCGTCTACGATGCCGATGTTGCAGACGCATTACCCCGTACCTTGCGACTATTGAATGACTGGGTCGGACCTGACCTGCCTTCTGACGAAGTCTTTCGCACGATTGCAGAAGAAATAGTCGTTCTTCAGGAAAATCGTACCATTGGAAAAATTGGAATTCGAGTTAATCGTGTAGTGTCCGGTACCCGAAGCGTATGGGGGAAAACCGCCCGACGAGTAGACGGGGTGGAGACCGATGATATGAGAACAACCATGGTCGGTATCGATGATCGTTGGAGTGATCTAGCTCTTTGGCAGGGAATCAAAAAAGCTGGACAACGGTATTCCGCTAAGCACTATCTACATGCAGTTGATCTTACTCGAGGCGATGATGGTTCGATCCGCCGTGTCGACACAGAACAACGAGTGTATAACACTCTATACCTGCGAACGTTCTGGGTCGCTCTTTTAGTAACGCTACTCTGCCTAGTGATTGGGTACCCTATCGCTTACGCAATCGCGCACACTCCGCCAACTCTCTCAAAGATCTTGTTGTTTTGCGTGTTAGTGCCCTTTTGGACGTCATTATTAGCTCGAGCTACGTCGTGGCTCGTGTTACTGCAGTCTCAAGGCGTGGTCAACGATGTCTTGGTTTGGCTAGGCATTGTGCCGGATGACGGCCGACTTTCGTTAATCCGCAACATGACAGGTACGTTGATTGCCATGACCCAGAACTTGCTACCGTTCGTGATCTTGCCGACCTATGCAGTACTGAGTTCGATTCCACCTACTTACATGCGTGCGGCAGCCTCATTAGGCGCAAATCCATTCCAAGCATTCGTACGTGTGTATTGGCCGCAATCGTTGCCTGGAATCGCATCTGGTTGCCTCCTTGTTTTCATACTATCAATAGGCTTCTATATCACTCCAGCGATTGTGGGTGGAACTAAAGGACAGTTGATTTCAAACATGATCGCTTATCACATCAACGATGCGAACAACTGGGGATTAGCGGCCGCAATTTCGGTAATCGTGCTGATGAGCGTCTTGATCTTGTACGTAGTGTTTGATCGATGGGTCGGCGTGGACAAGTTAAAACTTTCTTAAGACGACGGAAGCTCTTGATCAGTTTGAGGATCGTTAGACCTTAATAACTGCCTTCTGGGTGCGAATAGTTCTCTTGCAGAAACCGGCTCGATCGATTCCAATACGTCCAATCGAATACCGGTGTTTTCCAGCCAAACGTCGAATCTCGGATCTTCTCGAAAAGTGTTCCATTTGGGATCGTCGTTAGACCACCACGGTGGTGGTTGTAGCCAAATCCTTAGATCAATGCAGTCAATGTCATCAAATATATACTCTTGATTATTAAGGTATAAATTCATCTCCACCTGATCGTAGCACGACAGATTATTGATGAAAGCTCTCCATTCTGGATCAGTCTCTGAAAACTCTCCACGTTCGTATTGGGCGATCCATTTAAGATAGTCAGAAGCGGCTACGTTCAATTCGTTTTCCTTAAACTTCCAATCGTATAAAGCGCGATAGCGATCCACCCTTTCATTATTCGACTCGCGAAGTCTAGCAATTTCCAGTGCGTGTTCCACACCGTTCAGATCATTCTTGCGAAATTTGTTGAATGCGATAGCTAAAGCTGGCTCACTAGATCTCGGGCGAATTTGCGACCATCTTAAAAGAACGTGTTCAGCTTCGTTGAACCAACCCATATCGGAATAGAGCAGTGACAGTGCCGGTACTGCATCGGAATTTGGATACCGTCCCGCCAAATCAGTCATTTGACTTAAAAAGTTTACCAAGTTCTTTGTTTCTTTGTAATTCAATTTCGATTGCATTACCTTGGCTGGGTAATAACTCGACATCAACGATAATGTCTGTTCAACATAAATCTCTCGAGACGCCGGAACTAATTCCGACAAAAGGAACATACTATAAGCTGTTTGGTGTTCCGCGGGTAGATCTCGGACTATGGCCAATGCCCCCTCACGATTACCGGAATGGAATAAATGACTGGCGCGAAGAAATTGTTCGAAGCCTTTAGAACTGATAGTCGACGAATCGGGTTCCGGAATGCTGTTGTCATACAATCCATCCGCTACTTCTGTCGCGGTGGCGTCGCGAATTTCTAGCAATGACAGCTCCGGATGTGAGAATTCGTTGGACCACTTCAATTTCCATACATCTTTTCCAACGTCAATTAACCGCATTTTCAATATCCAAGACTCGGGTGATACGTCCGATACCTCGAAAGACCCGTCGATTATGTGTGTTGTGCCGAGTTCGTTTCGAAAACCTCTAGATCGTTCTTGTAAAGCAACTGCTTCTTCAGCGGCATCGTAGTCCACGACGAATAACTCTCGGCTCTCCGCGAGGATTTCGGTTAGGTGTCGAGGAAATGCTCGGGTCAAATGTTCAGGAAACTCTTCCGGCGCGTCGAACGGTAAGACCGCGACAGTAATGAGTTTTGGAGCAGTTTTGGGTAGAAAAAGAAAATAGCCGACAATCGTCAAAATGACGACGGACGTCATAAAAATGATCGTAAAGAAAAACGCGTGCGACGTTGTGTTTTCTTCAGTCAACTAATGCCTCATGAACAATTGAGCTTATGAGTCAGCCTCTTAGACGCATCCTCGATATATGTGGACGGTACCTCAAGGTGATTGTTATCAGTATGTACTTCAGCGCTTAAACGACTCGTCACATATCGGTAGGACCGTCTAATTCTTCAGCGCGACGATTTGCTTCACGCGCTCCCAGTCGGTCTACGTAATCAGTGAACACTGGTTTTGAGTCGAGTCTCGCATACTTCAATGCCCAATAAACGTGTGAGCCAACATATACGTCTGCTGCCGTGAACTTATCACCTGCAACAAAAGCTGATTGTTGTAAAGCATGCTCTAAAGCGTTTTGTACTCGAGACAAACTTCCGTATCCAACCATACCTTGTTGCCGATCGGTGAGTTCCACCTTCAACGTCTTGTTCGTAACCGCGTGTTCCACGGGGCCGGCGGCAAAGAACAACCAGCGATAGTAGCTACCACGATCTTTTAGATCAGGGGCAAGTCCTGCTTCTGGAAAAGCATCCGCAAGGTATGCACAAATGGCTGCACATTCTGTCACAACTACGTCCCCGTGTTTGATCGCAGGAACCTTCCCCATTGGATTGATCGCCAAATACTCTGGACCTTTCATTTCGGGACCGTATTCCACAATAACAGTGTCATAGGTGGTATTTAATTCTTCTAACATCCAACGGACCATCCGACCGCGAGACATAGGATTGGTGTAGAGAGTAAGTGGTTTATTCAACAGTATTTCCTTGGGGCTGAGTAAAAATGAGACAAAATTATAGGTTCATCGCCGCGCCAATTTCATTGGTATGGGTCACCCTCTTGTCCGAGTAATTTCCTGGCGTGTTTGTAGTTCCGATCACTTTTTCAATCTCTCGTTTTATTGATTCTCTGGCAGTGATTGACTCGATTGGTTAAACAACAGCTCCCGTCGGCGTTTCTCTTCCTCTGGTGTAAGATCCTTTTTCGCGAGTTCTTCTCCTAATAGTCGACCTCGCTGAAATCCTGGTCGTTCGCCCAATCTTTCAACCCACTCCTTCACGTGTGGAAAGGTTTTCCATGTATCTTCACCTAGGATTCGTTCAGACAGATGTGCCCAGGACCAGATCGCCATATCGGCGATTGTTAGCTCGTTCATCGCAACGTAGGTACTCGAGGTGAGTTGTCTGTTTAAGACACCACACAATCGATCGACTTCCCCGAGAAATCGCTTTTTACCATATTCCAAAAGACTCAAGTCTGGTTCAATTTTTGGCGCATAACTGACAAAGTGATTCGCATTTCCCATCATTGGACCCAGATTCGCCATTTGCCAGTGTACCCACTGCGATACGAGTACTCGGCCTCTTGGATCTGGGGGTATGAACTTTTGCTCTTTCGTGGCAAGGTATTCTAATATTGCTCCGGATTCAAATACCGACAACGGCGATCCTCCGTCAATCGGGTCATTATCGACGATCGCAGGCATTCGGTTATTGGGACTAATCTTCAAAAATTCTGGTTTGAATTGATCTCCAGCACCAATGTCGACAGGAATTAGCTTGTATGGGGTTTCACACTCTTCGAGCATTATCGAAACCTTCCATCCGTTCGGTGTCGGCCAGTAATAAAAGTCTATCAATTATCTAGTCCCTGTTGCATTCAAAAACGCATATATTAATCGGTTTTGACCACTCGATACAATATACCTCGCTGTTCGAAATGGTCGCAATCTGCCAACACTTCTAATACTAGAAATGCAAGTTTTGCACGTGATCGAGCAATGTCGATTGAAGGCTTTTCACAACCGTCTATGGATAAATCAATGAATTCCGCAATCAAGTCATTTCTACTCTTCATCTGCTTAATGTTGTCTTCATCTGTCTTCACGGTCGAATCAGGGTACGACAACGAGATCAGTATGAAAACTGAAATCCAGCAGTTAATCGACGATCACAGAGTGCGGACTGCGATTGTAATGTCCATAGAAAATGACTCTTCTGAACTCGGTATCGTGAAGTTAGGAGAAATTTCTGATAGTAGACGTGAGCTTCCCGACGAAAACTCCACAGTTTTCGAAATTGGGTCGATTACAAAAGTTTTTACAGCATTACTAGTACAGACTTTGGTCGACGATGATCTGCTTCACTGGGACGATACTATTAGTGAGTGTCTTCCTGATATCGAATTTGTTAACGAAGCGGTAGCAAGTGTGACTCTGCGAGAACTCGCTACACATCGATCTGGATTACCACGACTTCCTAACAATTTCACGGACACTGAAGTCCCCGGTAACGCCATGGATCCCTATGCGAACTATGGTGAACAGGATCTGGTGGCATTTTTTGAGTCTTTCGACCCACCAGAATTAAAAAAAGAGCATGCCTATTCAAACCTTGGATTTGCCATACTGGGCTATATAGTTGCGAAGACTCTCGATACCAGCTATGCAGAAGCGATGAACCAAAGAGTGTTTCAACCTCTTGAAATGAACAATTCCACTGCGCTGGATTCGGTCAAGGATGTCGCTGATCTAGCAGCTGGTTACAGCAACACTGCAAACATGGGAACGTGGAATTTCAATGTTCATGCAGGTGCAGGAGTAATCCGCTCGACAGCACGGGACATGTACAAATTTATTCGAGCGAATTTCATCGAATCCGAAGATGTAATTCACCACTCAATTCGTTCTATACGAGAACTGCAGTATGAATCAAACCAAGCGTTGGGATGGATTTCCGAAGCCAGTGATCAGGAAACGACGATTTTTTGGCACAATGGCCAAACAGGGGGATATGCTAGCTTTCTAGCAATTGATCCTGAGGCTAAGAGCGGATGGGTGATTCTTACGACCTCAACCGAATCTGCCGCAATCACGAGAATCGGTGCTTCCTTCTACAGAGAAGTGGTCTTACCAAACTCGGCCGATTTCTCACCGTACGTGGGAGTGTACAAGCTCGCTGAAGACCAATACATGACAATATCGAGCAAAGATGGAAACCTACAAATACAAGTGACCGGGCAACGGCCTATTGTTTTAGCACATACCGAAGACCATGTATTCGAGCTGCAAGCACTGAGCTTAAAGGCGGACTTTGAACTTGGAGAGGATGGAACAGCCACGACGTTGAAGTGGTCACAGCCAGGAGTTTCGATTGATGCTGAACGAGTTGACGACAGCTTTGGCATCGGCACTAGAGAGGAAGCATCAATTGATCCTGAAGTTTTAACAGAATATGTCGGGCAATACCAAGTTCCGGTGCCCGAGTTTGCTCCGGTCAAACAACTGATTGCTACCGTAAAACGAGTTCAAGATCGTCTTTTCGTTCAGGTCACCGGGGAACCAGAATTTCGGGTGTTCCCCATGTCCCCGACCCGTTTCTTCTACAAGGTAATTGACGCCGAGATTGAGTTTCAGAAAGATGACAATGGTGCAGTATCAGGCGTCGTGTTTCATCAAGGTGGCGAACACTTTGCGCCACGGATCAATGACAAAGAGTAGTCAGTAGAGATTCTTTTGGCAGTTTCGGATAGTATTCGAGACTAGCGTAACTTGGCGGCGCACGCTCTTAGGATCAAAGGTTAGATAATCACCGTCGTCGTATAGACACTGGCCGTCAACAAACGTTCGTTTAACGTCGCTTGCATGAGTCGCATACACCAGATGTGACTCTACATCGTACATGGGCAACTGATGTGCGTTTTTCAAGTCCACCTGAATGACATCTGCTCGCATCCCTTCTCTCAACGTCCCAATTTCGCTCCCCAATCCAATTGCTTCTGCGCCCTTACTCGTTGCCAATTCAAGGACAACCTTAGCCGGTAGGACTGTTGGATCCATCTTTGTTACCTTTTGCAAGTAAGCAGCGAGTCGCATTTCTTCCCACATGTCAAGGTCGTTGTTTGTAGCAGCACCATCGGTGCCTAAGCCAACAGTAACGCCTGCATCCAAATACGCTGCCACGGGGGCAATCCCCGATGCGATTTTTGTGTTTGATGTCGGATTGTGTATTACGCCGACGTTGTAGTGCGCGAGAATGTCAATCTCTTGCGCAGTCGACCAAATCACATGAGCTGCAATGACGTGCGAATCAAAGAAATCAATGCTCGCTAGAAAGTTGATGGGTGTATTTCCGTAAGTTGTCTTTGAATAGTTAGATTCAAACTGCGACTCCGCGAGATGAATGTGAACTGGTAATTCGTACTCTAGCGCAAGTTCCCTTAACTGAATCAATTGAGCTTGATTTAGAGTGTAAATCGCATGACCGCCCAAGACTGGTCTAACCGTCGTGTGCTGGTTTTTAGATGTCCACTTTTGAATAAACTCGTTAGCTTGCGTCCACTGATCGTCAATATCTACAGCGTCATTTCTGGGTTGATCTACGACTGTTGCAGAAATCAGACCGCGTATTCCGATCTCGTCTACTACGGACGCAGCGACTTCATGAAAAAAGTACATGTCGACAAACGTGGTCGTGCCCCCTCTGATCATTTCCCAACATGCTAGCTGTGTACCTACCCGAACAAATTCTTCGCTCACCACTGCGGCTTCAATTGGATTGATGTGTTCGTTGAGCCATTCCATCAGCGGGATGTCGTCCGAGTAACCTCGTAGCAGAGTCATAGCCGCGTGGGTATGCCCATTTACGAGACCAGGTAGAACAACGGTGTCCGTTCCGGAATATTCGGTGTTGGAAGTAAATTTCCCGCGGACGTCGTGCGCACAGCCGACGGCGACGATACGTCCTTGGTCGATAGCAACGGCACCATCTGAAATATTCGGACGGGTCTCGTCCATAGTCAGCACATAGTCGCCAAAAATTATTTTTTCGACAACTTGCCGAGGGCTATTCAATTGTGAGTGTGAAACCGGTACCGATAACTAGAAAACTGAAAAGAAGCTTGTTCTGTGGTATCAGTTAGTTTCCTTTTCTTTGTCGTAAACGCGTTTTAGTGAAAATTTCTTGCGATTAGCCGTAACTTCGACTTTAATCTCGAGGCGATCGCCAGACTCGGTCAACGAGAGCTTCTCGACGCCTTGTATCGACTCTCTCGCTTTGCTGATGATAAGCGCTTGTCCGATCCAACCTACCTCCATGCGCCAGCCGTCGCGCACCTGAATACCCCAGTTCAAATCGACATGAGGCGTGTCCTCGTACTGCAAGCCTATGAAATTGTCGTCTTGGGCGATTTCAATGAAACTCGATTTCACGACCGGGAAGTCTTGCTCTATGTATATTGCTGAGGCAGTTGGATCACTTCTTCTTCCTTCCACAGAAGCTTGTCGCTCAGTATCCCAAATCTTGTCAACATCTGGAGCAGGATCACTCGCGTCGACTACGAGATTCCATCTTCCTGTAAGATCAAACGACTTTGGTGCTTCGTACGTAATGCTGGCACAGCCCGTTAACACGAACAAAAGAACAGCGTGAACGATCCAAGTCATTACTGTCTTCATCGGCATTTGTTCCAAGGGTTCATCTAATCGTATTGTAACTGCTTTGTTCACTTGGGTAAGCACCAAGCCTCTGTGTTTACGGTAAATTAGTTCCATACTGGAATTGCGAGACATATGTCCTTGGAGAACCAACTATTTTGTCTGTCCAAAAGTGTCGGACAATCGACTACATGGTGTAGGGATTTGCAAGCTGTAATGACCCGATGCTGATTAACCAGCCCACAAGAGCGGGAATGAGTACAACTACGAGACAAATGGGTATTGGTTTATCGATCCATTTATGCATCCCAACTACTCTGATCCAAACGATCCACACAGTAGGGATCGTGAGCGTTAGTGCGAATACGTTTGTCTCGAGACCAGGAATCCAAGATAGCGGGGCTTGCAAACTGTATGGATCTAGTTTCCCAGACAGAATCGTAGGGAGAGTTGAAATACAAAGCAACAGTACAAGTGGCAGCATGGACCAAAGTGTAAAACCGATCCAATCGCTCCATTGTTTTGAAGTCTTCATCATGTTCCCAGCGATGAGGAAGTAGGTAGCTTCGAGTAAAACGATCAGACCATAACTAAATAATGAAGTAAGCGGCACAAACACTGTTTGCATTCTTCTAGCTGATTGGATTCCCTCTTTCGACGTCATCGCTTCCCGCTGCTTCTCAGTCAGTTCTCGCTGATGAGCAAGAAAATCTTTAATTTCCTCTTCAGAACGGTCCCCTCTTAGAAATGTTCGTTGCAACGTCTCTGCCATTTGGTTTGACATTTCACTGGAACTCTCCGCTGTAGCTTCAATCACACGTAAATACTCGTCATCTGACATGTACCATGCCTGTAATGCCGTGAAAATACAAACGCAAACGACTAGAGTCACTAAAGGGGGAATTGCGGTGATGTAAGAACGCATAGACTCAAAGACTGTGCCGGGAGAGACAAAGACTCTTATAAGATCGATCACAGGCTAGCACTCCTTTGGAGAAGAATCATCGTTTCAAAGGTCAATAAATACTTGTTTGAAGGGAGAGAATTCTCATTGATTTGCTCGTTAGTCTACTACGTGGATTAACGATCTTAATGTAAGTCAATCCTACCACTTAACCGCTGGTCAGTCCTCGTCAAGGGAATATCGCAGGCACAATTTTAAAGCAACCTGACTTTGCGACTTTTTCCATAGTCGAGGCAATCTGCCATCGTGGTTGGGACTTTGTTACAGCTTAACACCCGGCGAATTGAGAGGTTCCAAATTAGAATTCAATTAATTTGAACGTGAGTTGACGAAGTCAGCACAGTTAGACGGAGACACGATATAACAATGAGCAGCACGTGCACTCGACTCAGACCGATGTTGATTTGTCGCGACGTACAAGAGATGCTTCGGTTCTATGTCGAAACCCTAAACTTCCAAATTGCGGACCGAATGGATGACGTTGGCTTGACCGGTTGGGCTGCTATTGCTCGAGACAACTTCGAACTGATGCTCGCGAGCCCATCCTATATACCAGCACCAAGCAATGCGGAATCGGTACTTAACCAAGTAATTCTCTATGTGGACGTTACTAAACTGTCGAAGTTACGCGAGGAACTCGTCGCTAAGCAATATCCTGTTGGTGCAATCGAAAATCGTTTTTACGGAAATCGTGAGTTTGAACTTGTGGACCCAGAGGGTCATCGGATCATTTTTGCTGAAAATATCGATCAAAAACAAGAAGGTAGCTAGCGAAATAGACGGAAGTTTATATAGCATGTGGAGATTCAAAACAGAGTGTGCGTCCGTCAGGGTCCGATACAAACACTTGTTTCATACCGTAGAATTCGATCCTGGGTGGAGATACGTCAATCCCACGTGCCCGTATTTGGTGATAGACAGCTTCGACATCGTCAGTTATGAAATACAACTGAATCCCAATGTCTTCGCCTATCGGTTGATCAGCGTCTAAGTCGTCAATTTGCTGTAACATTAACGCCGCATCGTGAAATTCGACTCGACACCACTGAATTTTGTCTTGGGGTTGCCACGTTTCCGCAATTTTGAATCCAATTTCTTCAAAGAATCGTATTGACTTTTCGATGTTCTTTACCCAAAGTAGTGGTACAACGGTCATAGTCGGAGCATCCGAGGTATGTGGCATAGTCATCCCTTAAATTACAGGTACAGTTGCCTAATCGGCATCAAGAAGTTTGTAGCTAAGTCAACCAACTCAACAAGAAAATTCTAACCTCCGTGACCGACGACATTAAAAGAGCGCAAACAATGTTAGCGCATTACACGCAAGCGATACAAGCAACCGCAAATTTAGTGGTCGAGAACTTTCAACGAGCTGTAGACGTTCTTGTACAACTTGATGCCTTACTAGTTCTCACAGGATTGGGAAAAAGTGGTTTAATAGGTCAAAAAGCAGCCGCAACTTTTTCTAGTACGGGCACTCGAGCGGTCTTTGTACATCCTGTAGAAGCACTCCATGGGGACTCAGGTGTTATCGAACCAGATGCAGCGTTACTAGCGATCTCCAAAGGCGGTGGTAACGTAGAGACGATTGAGTTTGCAAGACAGTTTAAATCGGTTGCAAACGGTCCAGTAATCACGCTTACTGAACCCAATTCCAATCTCGAGTCCTTTGGCGACATTGCACTCCACATTCCTAAGCTGACCGAGATAGACGAATGGGACTTAGCACCGACTACGAGTACTCTGACGACGCTCAGTTTGTGTGATGTGCTGGCAATTTGTGTTCAACAACGACGGGGACTAACCGCAGAACACTTTGCCCAATTTCATCCTCACGGAACTTTAGGAAAACGGCTGCTGTTGCATGTGCAAGACTTTATGGTTTCCGGCGATGCTTTGCCGGTGCAACCAATACAAGCTAGTTTTTCGGAGGTTCTTTACGAAATTTCCTCTAAAGGTCTCGGAGCAGTAATCCTTGTGAACGACGATTTTAATTTCTATGGAATGATTACCGATGGAGACATTCGACGACTACTGGAGCGAAACGAAGAAGTAACCAAACTCAGTGCACAAGAGTGTTTTCAGCTCAGTAGACGAGGCTCAGATTTACCTCAAGTAACACATGGTACGACCACGCCGGATACAAAAGCGATAGATTGTCTTCAACAAATGCAAGTCGACAGGATCACTTCGTTGGTAGTACTTCAAGAGGACAAACCGATTGGTATCATACGATTACAAGACCTCATAGCCGCAGGACTGTAGTTGCCAGCAGGTTCCTGCCCGCCGTTAATTCAGTTGTCTAGGACGGTATTCAAACCCGTCAAATTCGTCAAAGTAGTAAACGATGTCGGGATGTTCAATCTTGTTCTTGTTTCGGCTAAGCATAAGGTGGCGCTGCGCAACATAGGTCGCGCTAGTACTACCGTGGACTAAGACTCCGTACCAAGGTTTGTGTTTTGGTGGTTTAGACTTAGCCATCTCGTCGTACCATTCATCAGTCAACGAAAATTCTGTGTCGCATTGGTAGACTACGCCACGATAGCCAAAGCGAACATGTTCTACAATTTGACCTAAATGGAATATCATTTGTACTTGTGGAAATCTATGTTTTGTAATGAAATGAAAAAAACACTACGAGCGACGATATTTTGTGTGAGTCTATTGATAGGATTTTCTATCACCACAACGTTATACGCGAAGACAGACAAAAGCATCACCGGAACTTGGTTAGTTAACGAGGAAGCAACGGAGACTCTACAAAATAAAGTACGAAAATCGAGTTCTATGGGTCGTGGTCTTGGAACTGCGGCAACTGTTGTTTTAGGGGTCCCATCGCCAGGAAACAGTGGTCCCTCCGGACCAAATTCTACATTAAAGTTCCCGGTTGTCTTAGAGTGCGAAGAAATCTCGTTTGAAGTAGAGGAAGAATCTGTCAAAGCGTCCTGTGCAAGTGGAGTAACTCGAGAGTTCTTACTCGGCAAGATACATGGTCGAATAACCCGTTTCCGACGCAACATCCTAACCGAGTCGTACAGTTCAACAAGCCGCTCTGTGAAGCATGACATTAGGGTTGACAAAGACGGTAATCTCATCGCCAAAGTGAAAATAAGACCAAAACAAGGGATTTCACAGACGTACGTCCGAGTGTATAGCCGTCCTCCAGAAACAGAATCCGAAACTGAAGAAGCAGAATCAGAAGTAGAAGAAGAAACAACCGAAGACCAAGAAGAATCATAGCATTTACGCAATGCAACTTCTTGCTAATCTCGAAAACGACACTTTCCTGTCCGCATACGAAGCCGAAAGCTAGCGAGACCATCCCGCCCGCTCACTTTCACTCGCTTTAGCCTCAAACGTTCAGCATCCAAGTCTAGACTGATGCCCTGCTCCGTGGTCACCGCGAACTGAAAACCTACCTTGTTTACCAAATCCACGTGCCGGTCTTCAAACAGTCCAAATGGATAGGCAAAAGATGTCGCAGGGGTACCAAATATCTCTTGTAAATCACTTCGACATCGGTGTATCTCGGTCAAACACTGTCCATCGTCTAAGCGCAGAAGATTCGCATGCGTCACCGTATGGCCACCTAGTTCCCAACGCCGCGAACCTACCATATGGGCAACGTCTTCGTCGAGTAATTTTGGTTCCGCCAACAATTCTCCGTCATCATGATGTTCTTTTTTACTTGAAGACCAGTCTCGGTCGTGTCGATCGGTGACTAAGTACAAAGTTGCCTTCGCGTCGTACTTCTTCATGATCGGGTCAGCGATTAAATAGTTGTCTCGATATCCATCATCAAACGTTAAAGCAACTTGCTTCTGCGTAGATTCGTTCTCCAATTCTGAGACAAAGACAAACCGCCAACCGTCTTCTTTCAGCCAATTTAGTTGGCGGTCAAATTCGATAGGATCGACACGAAGTTTGTTATATTTAGCTTTTCGTTTGTGATGACTGATCATGTGGTACATCAGCACGCGTGGGTGGTTAAAAGAGATCGTTGGCCGCCACCATGCGAATTGAAAATTGACGTAGAGTAAGACGACGATGCCGATGGCACAACAAAACACTATGATCAACATAACAATTCCTCGTACATCGCGACGGTTTTGTCCCGCATAGACTGCAATGTCAATTCATGTGGTTCTATGGGATGTTTCCGAGATGAGAGCTCTTTGATTCGATCAGCCACGACTTGAGTATTACCGACAGGTACTGCGCCAGCTGGAAACAGCGTTCTTAAGAGTTCACCCACACCTCCATGGTCGTATCCTACTACAGCCACACCTAGTGACAAGGCTTCGAGGACGGTACGACCAAATGCTTCCGGAGTAGTCGAGAGCGAGACAACGAAATCGCTCACCGACATGAACTCTCGAACATCAGATCGATGACCTAGAAAACGTACAGCAGATCGCAAAGTTTCAGATTTTTGGACTTTCTCCTGAAGTTCTTGATGTAACTTATTGTGTTCTTTGGATATACCTCCGATGATGAGTCCAATTGCAGGAACATTCTTCTCATGCAACAGTTCAATGACCTTTAGAAAGTCATGATGTCCCTTCAGCCGAGATATTCTTCCCACTATTGACACTACTGGAGAACCATGGTTTTGATGTTCCTGGCGCAACTGACTCCATTCTTGAATCCAAGCAGAACTGGGTTCAACTCTTGGATTAAATTCAGATGTGTCTACGCCTCGATGGATCAATCGGACGGACTTGTGATCGACGTGTTTGTAGTTGTCAAGTAGATAGCGTTGCGCGGTAGTAGATACCACTTCAATACGTTCACCTTTGGCGATGATCGAGCTATATCTTGAAAGTGAATGAAGACCCTGCACAGAAGTGACAAAACGAGGTCGAATATCTTTGGGAAGTAACTTTATCGCGAAATAACACAACCAACCGGGTAATCGCGACCGACTGTGCACGATGTCCGGACGGTAGGTGTTGAAATATTTCCTCAACTCCCACAGTCCTCGAAGAGCTCGCAAAGACTTTGATCCCACCGATTTCTTAACATGAACGACACCAAGTGTGGTCAGTTCTTTCACCAGCGGGCCGCCTTCAGAAATCACGATCGCCTCATGTCCCAACTGCTTGAGATAACCAGCAATCTCTATCGTGCCTCGTTCCACTCCACCACCGTGTAACCGAGGTAATACTTGTACAACTTTCACAAACGGTTTAGGCTTGGAACGCAATTAATCTTATTGACCGTATCTCGATGCAGTACACAAAAATTCGAGCTCTTCCGGCGTGGAACGACGATCTAGTACTTCGTTTCGATGAGGAAATCGACCAAAACGACGGACAATCTCATAGTGTTCTTCGAAGTAGCGCATGCTTTCGTCAACGTACTCGTGCCAATATTCGTCGCAATGACTTCGCAGATTTCGGACTATTTGCACTCCAAACTCTTGATCTTTGAGCTTCTCGCTATGTTGAAACGGATGGTAAAAGAACAACCTACCCGGTACGGACATCTCTTGATCCAAACCTCGGCTAATCCCAGAGTAAGTGATAGCGATTGCCTGTTCATCATGAGCGAATGCTTCGGTTTTTTTCCGATAGATTTGGCGCGTAAACTGGTCTAGAACTAAAACTAAAGCAAGTACACCCGAACTCGTTTCTGACCAATCCTGACGTTGTCCAGCGACGATTTCTTGAAGCAATGCTCCAAATTTTGTCTTGATTTCTTCGTCTCTCTCGGTAAAGAAACTATACCAAATCTTACTTTGAGCATGAAGCTGTTCTAGGTCATGTTCTACGCCGTCAAACCAGTAATCCAGCACCTGCTCGGGAGTATAGTCTTGTGGCGACGCTGACTTCATATTTTTGACAAAGAGTGATTTAAATCAGAGAACAATTCTAGGATCCTACAGTCTAACGCTGTTTCTTGAATCACCATAATACAAATCCTTGTAAAGATTCCAATTGACTTCCCCTCTAACCCTTTCACAACGACTGACCAAAGTTGGTATTTCCGTCGCTCGCACGTTTGAGTCTTTAGCGTACCGAGACTTTCGGTTGCTTTGGTTTGCTAGCCTCGCGACTTCGCTCGCAATCCAAATTCAAATCTATGCGCGTGGATGGTTAATTTTCGACCTGACCGATTCAGCGGTTGCTCTCACCTGGGTGATGCTCTCATTTTGGATTCCCTCATCGGTATTTTCATTTTTGGGAGGCGCACTTGGAGACCGAATCCGCAAGAAAACCATCATGGTTGGCGCACAAGTAGCGAGCATGTTGTCAGCGCTGACATTTGGCACTCTAATTCTGATCGGAGATGAAAATGTACCCTTTTGGTATTTCATCGTTTTCGGCTTCTTCAACGGTACGATCTTGGCATTGAGCATGCCGACACGAACCGCGGTGATGCCTGACCTTGTCGCTCCAAGACACTTGACGAATGCGTTATCGCTCTCCGCGTCCACTTTTAACCTCTCTCGAGTGGTTGGCATTGCTCTAGGCGGACTCCTGTTGTCAATGATTTTCTTACCGCTGTTTTCCCCTACCACTAGTGTTGGTTTGTTGTTCTTGTGTATCGCGATTTTGTATGGTTGTTCGATTATTGGTACCTTGCTTATTCACTACCAAGGAAACCCCACACGAATACACAAAAAGTCTTTAGCTCGTGATTTCTGGGAAGGTGTCGTCTATTTACGAAACTCTCGCGTCGTTGTAGGGTTGCTCCTCATGGGATTAATCCCAACGATGTTCGGTTTTAGCGCGCAGTTCCTGTTGCCAGCTTTTAATGGACGACTATTTGAAGGTAAAAGCGAAACGTTGAGTGGTTTGTTGGTGGCATTAGGTGTAGGCGCAGTGTTAGGATCTCTGACGATTGCACGATTCGGAGAAGTCGATCAAAAAGGTAGGTTAATGTACTTCTTGGCGTTTTTGTGGGCGTTCTTCTTGGCAATCTTAGCATTGAGCACAACATATTGGGTAGCTCTTATTGTGCTTGCGTTGGTAGGTGCGAGTAGTGCTGGGTTATCCTCACTCAATATGAGCGTTCTGCAACTCATCGTTTCAGCGAAAATGAGGAGCAGAATCATGGCGATCACGTGGGCATGCTTCGGTTTGATGCCCATCGGCATGATCCCTTTAGGATTTTTAGCCCAAAAAATAGGACTTCAAACTGCGTTTCTGTCTTGTGCGGGGTTGATGTTCGTGGGCGTAATATGTACCCACCTTGTCGTGCCTGAAGTCGCGAAAATTAAACGCGGGCACAAGGATCATTTGACCACCGTTCAGCCTTCTCAGCGTCAAGAAAACGAAGACTGGACCGAACCTGTTGCTACTCCGTCTACCAAGTAAGTTTCGCTCGACTCGATGACCCTACCCGAACTTTCGTCAAACTTAAAAGTTTGTGTGATCGGCCTTGGTTACGTCGGTCTTCCCATGGCTATTACGTGTAGTAAGATCTACCCAACCATTGGGTTCGATACATTGGCACAACGAATTGCTACATTAAAAACGGGAGTCGACAACACTGGAGAAATCGAGCCCGGCGAAATAACTAATGATCAGTTGGCGTACACCAACACAATTGAGGACTGCAACGATTGTGACATCTACATCGTCACGGTCCCAACTCCAATCGATGCAAACAATGAGCCAGATCTCTCCATGCTGATCACCGCCAGTGAATCTGTGGGTAAGGTATTGAAAAGGGGTAATGTCGTCGTGTACGAATCCACGGTGTTCCCTGGCGCGACCGAGGATTTGTGCGTTCCGATCATTGAGCGATATTCAGGATTGACTATAAACGTCGACTATTGGGTCGGTTACAGTCCAGAAAGAGTTAACCCTGGGGATAAAGAACATCGTCTGAAAAGTGTCACCAAGGTAACATCGGGGTCAAACGAAAAAGCCGGTGATTTCATTGATTCGTTCTACAAATCGTTTGTTCAAGCTGGGACTCACCGAGCCCCGTCGATACGAGTTGCTGAAGCAGCAAAGGTGATCGAAAATATTCAACGCGACCTGAATATTGCATTTGTCAATGAATTAGCCCAGCTCTTTGACGCTCTCGATATAGACACAGGCGAAGTGCTCGCTGCTGCAGGTACTAAATGGAATTTCATGCGTTTCCAACCTGGGCTAGTGGGAGGCCATTGCATCGGAGTCGATCCCTACTATTTAACCCACAAGGCTAGAGAGATTGGGTTTCGACCCGATGTAATTCTTGCAGGTCGAAAGATCAACAACTCGATGCCAGCATGGATTTCACAAAAGATAGTCCATTTGCTCTCAGAGCGTAAAAAAGAACCAAAAGCTTGTACGGCACTAGTGTGCGGGATAACTTTTAAAGAAAACTGTCCCGACACGCGGAATAGTAAGGCCGTAGAACTTGTCTCGCTACTACGAGCAGAATTAGCGACAGTCGACGTTTATGATCCCATTGCATACGAATACATGATCGATATTGAGGACGATATTCGGTTGACCCCACATCCAAAACGAGGTTCTTACGATGCGGTGATTCTCGCCGTCGCGCATGATGTATTCAAGGTATCAAATGTAGACTCGCTACTTGGATACGGTACGAGCGACTGCGTGGTTTACGACATAAAGCATGTACTTCCACCCGATAAAGTCACTTCTCGGTTATAAAACTATAACTGAAGTCCAAGGACAATTCCCTTTCGCCCACAAAACATCCTAAACTCAGTCGTTCAAAATTGCTGAAATGCCGCTGGAATTGACAAGGTGCGAATCAAGGTTATATAGCAACCTCCATGTGGCTTTGATAACTAGGGTATTGTTCTCAAGTTGAAATTGGAGCTTCCTACGCTCCAAGGACAGCGAACATTTGAATGAAAGCATTGGACTCTTTATCTAACGCGAAGCTACTCTCTGTTCTTGTTCAAATCGATTCTCGGCTTGCCTTAATTCCCAAGTTTGTTGTAGATTCAACCAAAATTCGGGCGACGAATTAAAGAATCTCGATAAAAGGATAGCTGTTTCAGGAGTAACTGACCTTTGTTCATTGACAATAGAGGTTATTCGATTAGGCGGTACTTCTAGTGCTCGCGCTAATGCAGTCGCAGAAAGACCTCGTTCTTGCAATTCCTCTTTTAAAATTTCACCAGGGTGAACTGGGTTCATTTTGTTTTGCATGGCTTTACATACCTCATTTATGATAATCGGTCATCTCAACGTTGGTGGGTCCGTCAAGAGTCCACCGGAAGCAGAGTCTCCACTGAGCATTAACCCGAATGCTGCGTTGTCTTTTTCGATCCACCAATAACTCTTCGAGGTGGTTGCTGTTCAATATTGCAAGATCTTGCAAAGAAGTAGCAGAATTTAAAATCGTCAATCGACGTGTGAGTTGTTTCGACACAGCTTGATAACGAACTACTCTTTCTCCCTCATAAAACTTTTGCAGATTCTTGTCCTTAAAACTAACAATCACATGCACTATTTTACGTATTACGTAATGCGTAATATTGTATTGAAGGCTAGTAATAAGACTAAGAGGATTCAGATTGAACGCATGATCTTTTGGCAATTAAGAGCGGCTTGGGACGATATAACGTGCCAGCCGAATACGATATAGATAGCTTCGAGTGACTTCATGACTCTATTTAAAATTTAGTCGCTGACATTCATTTTTAAAGTCACTTATTGGAGGGGTGGCTGAGTGGACGAAAGCACTGGTTTTGAAAACCAGCGAGGTTAACTACCTCCCGGGGTTCGAATCCCCGCCCCTCCGCCACGTTCTACTCGTACACTATTCACACGACCAGAAATTTGAACACAACAACAATCAGCCTACTCGTTCAAGGCAGTCCGTTCAGTTCAAACGCGTGCGAACAGGCGTTGGAGTTTGCAAAAGCCACCGTTCGTAGCGATTACAGACTTTACCGCGTCTTCTTTTACAAAGACGCAGTATTGATAGCAAACAAGTCTCACAACGTTCCTTCTGACGAACGCAACATTCAACGAGAGTGGATTGAGTTCGCGTCAGATCAGAGCGTTCAACTCTGTGTTTGTGTAGGTGCTTGCGAAAGACGAGGAATCCACAATCAACAGGGCACAGATTCCAGCGAAGGCTTTGAGATAGTGGGTCTCGGCCAATTGACCGAAGCTATGTTCAAGTCCGATCGTTTGGTAACGTTTCAATGACGAAATCAGTTCTGTTCACGGTTCGAGAAAAGCCTGGCATCCTGGCAAACGAGACCATTGATGCCGTCCTTGTCAGCGGAATCATGGATCAACCGACATCGGTCGTGTTTCTTGATGACGGAGTGTATCAACTTGTTAGTGACCTTGAGTCCATCAACATTAAAGATACAAAAATGAAGTGGTCCGCACTTCCTACCTATGGCGTGGAACAAGTCTATGCTCTGCAACACAGTCTCCGAGAACGCTCCATTGACCCGGCTCAATTACCCGACTGGGTGAAACCAATAGACACGGAGACTCTACGGCAACATTTACACTCAGCTCACTTTATCATAAGCGATTGATGTTGCACCTCGTTTCCAACTCGGCAGGTTTTTCGGCATGTAAGCGTAGCTTGCTTCCCGATGACAAAGTACTCTTTCTCGGCAACGGAGTGTACGTCGCGGAAGAAACAGCTTGTGAACAAACGTTTGCCATATTACAAGACGTAAATGCTCGAGGTCTTTCCTTGTGTGAAGGAGTTAAAGGCATCGATTACGATGACTTCGTTCAGCTTGTAGTCTCCACGCCGAGTTCGGTAACTTGGACGTGATCGAGTTTGACGATGAAGGATTCCTCCGTGTACCCAGTCAGTGGGACAGCGAACTCGCGACCAACATAGCAAAAGAAAACGATATCGAGCTCTCGGAGGCCCATTGGACAGTCATTAACGCAGCTCGATCTTTTTATGCCCAGACAGGGATTAGCCCGTCTATGCGTCCTCTAATCAAAATAGTAGAAAGTGAAGATGTGACGATTGCAAATTCAATTACTCTCGCGCAACTATTCACTCCTCAAGTGACTCGGCTGGTTGCACAAATAGCCGGCATACCCAAACCGTCAGATTGCCTTTAGATTGACTCATCACTCAAAGTGTCCCTTCTCTTACCTCACGACACAATGGATTTAATAAGGTTTATGCAACAAAAGGTATCCACCGTTCACTCGCCTAGAATTTTCCACGCCGGAAGTGGTCTATTAACATACGGCAACATAGCGATTCAAACAATCGTAATTTGAGATTCCTTTAGCAATGCAATTTACACGTAGGCGTTGTCTGTTGGGTGCAGGTGCAATCGCATCGTTCCCGCTGTTGCATAGTTGCGTCAGCCCCTTCTCGGCGAGTTTTGGGAACAAGGGTTCATACCTCACCAAGATTCTTGAACCGAAAAACGAGAATGCGCTCTACTATTGGATCGATGTTGTTATGCAACAGATCCGCGATCAACGGCTCTTCACCCCGCGTGCTGCATATATCTTCGGGTTAACGAATACTGCTGGCTTTCTGGCTGCCAACGGCATCGCACAGTCGTACCAAGAACCCTTTGACATGGGAGCGGGTCCAGCTGATGCCGATGAAGAAATCGCCTATGGCGTTGCATTTGCGATCGCCGCTTCCGAAGTATTACAACAACCGCTAGTTTTCGAACGGCGAAAATTTCTCGCCCAATATCCTGGTAGTAGTGCTAAGACTAATGCGGTTCGTTGGGGTAATCACGTAGCTAGAAAGTTACTGAAGCGTCGAACTAATGACGGTTCAGAAGATAGCGAAGTCAACTACTACTTAAATCGCTACAAACGCAGGGGCGATGCGTTGCAATGGAGTCCTACAGGTCCGTTTTATGGTGCGCGTCCAGGTCCAGCGTTCGAGTCCTTCGATCGTCCTCTGTACCCAGGTCAGGGTATGATCAAGCCATGGACAATGACCCACGGATCCCAGTTCCGCGCTAGTGAATTTTATGACCCAAAAAGTTCGGAATTTGCAGAAGCGTTCCAACTTATCAAAGAGCTAGGTGGTACCGATAGTACCGTACGAACAGAAGACGAGTCAGAAATTGCATTGTTTTGGGAAAACGGGCCATGGGGAGCGACAGTCCCTGGACATTTCATGTACATCGCGATTCAGGTTCTTCAGAATCGGGAACTGAATTTTGTCGATTTGGCCAAAGCTTTCGCGCTGCTCGGAATGACCCAATGTGATGCATCGATCAACGCTTGGGACAACAAATACCACTACGACATCCTCCGGCCCGAGACCGCGATTCGAGTTCGAGCAAATAGCCTAGGAAATACGGATCATCGAGTTCGAAATCAGAGTGATTGGCACAGTTTCATCCCAACTCCAGAATTTCCGTCATATACTTCAGGGCACTCAACGTTTGGAGGTGCTGCCTCCGAGACGCTCAAGTTCGTTTGCGGACGCGACGACGTAGCCTTTTCGGGTTATTCACCGGACCAAGTTCTTTGGCCGCAATTAGAGGACGTGTCTCGCCACTGGAATAGCTTCACCCAAATGGCAGAAGAAAATGGGATGAGTCGCATCTATGGTGGAGTCCACTGGAGTCTAGACAATACCGAAGCCTTAAAAGCAGGCCGACTCCTAGCGCGGCACGCTACTGAAACGATGTTTTTACCAAAGGTTTGAGTAGTATGCATATGAATCAGCAGAAAGCATGGGTACTTGTCCTGTTTAGCGCAGTATTGACTCTGAGTTCAATAACGACGCTGGCCGAGCAACGATTCAGTCTGAATTACGATCGACTGTCGGCGATTGAAGGACCTATAGCTCTAGAAATCGGGGACATCACGTTTAGGCTGTCCGGTTCAATAGATCTGGAATCGCAAACGCGGCTCAACGATGACGCGACGATGAATAATCTCTTCAGCACCGTTGAACTCAGTTTCAACACACAACTCCCCAATCGTTGGCGCGTACAAGGATTAGTTCTTGGCGAAGTGTCAACAGCAACCAATCCTCGACGCATTATCGACGACTTTGACTACGTCAAACGTTTAGCTCTCTTTGTTTCAGGTACATGGGGTAGGTTTTTGATGGGTGACCTCCATCAGCTCATACAAGGTGATACACGTAGAGTCTCAAACGCCGGCGATGCGTTTCTCTATTTTGATAACTTTCTAGGAAGACTAGAACAACGGAACGGGGGTTATCGTGGCCGTTACGGACCTTGGATAGTTTCAGCGGTCTTTGATCAGGACAGCGATTTCGAATGGGGTATGGTGTCGCAACGTCCCATTGGTAATAAAGATTTTCGGTTTACCCTTCGCTCAATGAAGGGCACCTATCAGCCTTCATCAAAAGGCGATGTATATGCCTCGCACGGAATTATTTCGGTAGGTGAAGTTATCTATGGTAGTACGATTTTTGATATCTCCTTCGGCTATGAAGAACTCACGCCCATAACCCCGCAGTTGGGCGGTGCGAGCAACAAGACACGTACGTTTCTTTCTCAAGGAATACTGACAAAACGTGGCATGCTCAGTGCTTCCTTTGAAACATACTTCGGGCAACTTGACGGTGAACGCGAAATCTCAGCCTCAATCGGCGTTCAATACGATTTAGCTAGAGGGGCGTCAGCGAACTTGGGTTGGAACTACTGGAACACCGATAATCCTTTGAGGGGTGTTGAAATCTCTCATTCCCGTGACACCGAAGTGACATTCAGTCTGCAGTACGATTTTTAGTTTGGCGTAGTGTCGTGTCTCCTAGCGCGACAATAGACTTGCAACGTTAGAACTTTAAGACCTCGACGCCGCCCATGTAAGGGACCAAGGCTTCAGGCAACCGTATTGTCCCATCTTCTTGTTGGTTGTTCTCCAAAATAGCAAGTAATGTCCGACCAATAGCTAAGCCAGAACCGTTCAGAGTATGAACAAACTCAGTACGTGCTGTAGGACTGGGTCGAAATCTTGCCTGCGCTCTCCTAGCCTGAAAATCCACAAAGTTACTACACGACGAAACCTCTCGGTAACGATTAAATCCTGGTAACCAAACCTCCAAGTCAATAGTTTTGGCCGCGGCGAATCCCAAATCTCCTCCACACAGCACTACCGCTCGGTAAGGAAGTTCTAAGCGTCGAAGTATCGTTTCAGCATGATTGGTGAGTTCCTCAAGTGCAGTCCACGAAGTTTCGGGATGCGTGATTTGAACAAGTTCCACTTTTTCAAACTGATGGACTCGAATCAGGCCTCTTGTATCCTTCCCGTGGCTACCTGATTCACGCCGAAAACACGGTGTATGGCTCACATACCGAATCGGTAATTCTGATGCGTCAAGTATCTGTTCGCGGACCATGTTCGTAATTGGGACTTCAGCAGTAGGGATCAGAAATCGATCGATTTCGCCCCGGACAAAAAACACGTCGTCTTCAAATTTTGGTAGTTGTCCAGTCGCGGTCATGGTCTCGCGATTAACGATAAAGGGTACATACAGTTCTTCATATCCATGTTCCGATATGTGGACGTCCAACATAAACTGAATCAGGCAGCGATGTAGTTTCGCTAGCTCGCCTTTCAATACCGAAAATCTACTTCCCGAGATTCTTACCGAAGCTTCAAAATCTAACGAAGTACCAGCGATTTCTACATGATCCTTAGGTTTGAAATCAAAAACAGGACGTTCACCCCAAACGCGCAATTCCTCGTTCTCTTCTTCACTTTCGCCGGACGGTACACTCGCGTCAGGTAAATTTGGAACATGAAGCAAAAAGTCTTGTAACTCATCTTGAATTCTATGAAATTCACCGCTGAGCTCGTCGAGACGCGTGCCTAAATCTCCAACCTCCGCTACCAAAGGATCAATGTTCTCACCTTTCTGTTTCGCTACACCGATGTGTTTGGACTTGACGTTGCGTTCATGTTGTAGTGTTTCGACTTCGGTCTGAAGTTTGTGCCGAGCGTCTTCCAGATCGTGGTAAGTCGCAAGATCTAACTCGAACCCGCGAAGCTTCAGAGCTTCGGCAATGGCTTCTGGATCTTGTCGAAATCTTCTTGGATCAAGCACGATCAAACTCCTTTTCTAAAGGTACAGGTAGTGCAGACGGCCCATATTCTCGGTCGTCCGGTTGCGAAAATCATTATTGACATTACGTGGACTGTTTTAGTTCCCGTAAACGAGCTAGGTGTTCACCGATCTTCTTTTCTAAACCGCGATCGGTTGGGCGATAGAACTGAGTTTCGGGCATTTCATCCGGAAAGTAATGTTCATCAGGAACGAAAGCCTCAGCTTCGTTGTGAGCATACCGATACCCTTTTCCGTAATCTAACTCTGCCATTAGCTCGGTCGGCGCATTCCGAAACCGCAGAGGTACCGGCCACGCAGGACTCTCACTAACCAGAATTCGAACGTCCTTAAATGCGGCGTAAGTAGCATTGCTTTTCGGGACCGATGCAAGGTAAAGAACCGCTTGAGCAAGAGACAACTCTCCTTCAGGGCTCCCCAAGCGTGAATACGTGTCCCATGCGTCCAACGCAAGGGACAGTGCGCGACTATCGGCGAGACCTATATCTTCCGATGCAAAACGAACAAGCCTGCGAGCAATGTACAGTGGATCACAACCACCGTCGAGCATCCGCATGAACCAATACAACGCGGCATCTGGGTCGCTTCCTCTTAAAGCTTTGTGCAACGCAGAAATTTGATCATAGAAATGCTCACCTCGCTTGTCAAAGTTTCGATAGGTTTGACCCATGACTGTTTCAAGATGACTCTTTGTGATCACGTCGTCGGTTGCAATTTGAACGCTAAACTCAAGTACGCTCAGAACACGACGGGCATCTCCATCGGCGTATTGACACATGAGTTCAATACACTCTTCGTCGATGTTAACTTCCGAGTATTCCAATGAAACTGCGCGTTGTACGAGTGTTTTGAGATCATCGGGTGTCAGTTTCTTCAGCACAAACACACGAGTCCGAGACAGCAGTGGCGAAATCACTTCAAACGACGGGTTTTCGGTCGTCGCGCCTATGAACGTGATCGTACCATCTTCGACATGGGGTAAAAAAGCATCCTGCTGTGCCTTGTTGAATCGATGAACTTCGTCAATAAACACAACGGTTCGAGTAGGCATTGAATTGCGTGCAGTCTCAAGTGCTGCTCGCACGTCCTTCAACCCGGATGAGACGGCAGACATTTCCAACAACTGCGCGTCGGCGTTGTTCACCAAGTTTCGTGCGAGAGTCGTCTTCCCAGAACCCGGTGGTCCCCACAAAATCATTGAGTGAATCTGTTTGCTTTGAGCTAACAACTGTAGAGGCTTCTCGGGACCAAGGAGATGCACTTGACCAACAAATTCATTGAGATTCGTCGGACGTACTCTAGCAGCTAGCGGTCGATGTGAAGAATCACTCATCTTGGTCGGTGTTTTCGTCCGTTGATTTTGGTCGTTGATCAACGATTTCAGTATCTTCGGGTATGTCTAACTCGAACTCTTCACTGTCTATCGGACTATTGGTTTCGACATTTGAAAACTTGAACTGATTCACCGTATTGAAGTGATCAAGAATCTCGATCACGCTCAACGTGTCGTCTTCGAAAATTATTTTGAGTCGAACAAAATCTTGCCCTTGACTTTTCGGTAGCAACGTATATTGGTTGTCTTCGAACTCAATGTAAAAATCATCGAGAATCTCAGTTGAGGACGTCAGAATCAAGCTAGCGAAGGATGCTTGACTCTCTGATTCAAACTCAGAGATCGTAAGTTGCTCTAAATCTGGATCATAGACGCGCATGGTATCGTCGGTCACCAAAACATACTGCTCAAAAGGTTGTGAAACTGCCCACAAGAACTTTCCGCTTCGATCAAACAAAATGCGCCCAGATTGGCTAACCTCAGTCTCACCACTTTGCGTGATCGCTAATTGTGAGAACTTTGCTTGAAAGGTCTCGATCGCTAAAAGTTTTTTTGATAACGCAGCTTGAATAGGGTTTGCGTCATCTTCTGTTTGAGCAACCCAACTTAACGGAGCAAACAGTACGAGCGCAATACTAAATACAAATTTCTTAAGCCGCGTTGACGAGAACACTACGGTTTCCCGATTCGTCTGGTGCTGTTGTAATGCCTGCTTCTTCCATGCACTCAACGATGCGCGCCGCGCGGTTGTACCCAATCCGAAATTGCCTTTGAATTGAGGAAATTGATACCT
Organism: Gammaproteobacteria bacterium; assembly: GCA_009837185.1. Lineage (GTDB taxonomy): Bacteria > Pseudomonadota > Gammaproteobacteria > Pseudomonadales > Azotimanducaceae > Bin55. The sequence continues at coordinate 50,387 of VXUA01000041.1, forward strand.
TTTGTTTTTCGACGACAAATCTGACCGCTTCATCATATAGTTCATCCGTATCGTTCATATTATCCGTAGAAAATACGGAACCAGCGGAAGGTTCAACAGTACCTTGCGTAATTTCGGTCTGATAATCTGGCTCTTGTTTCGCCCGCCACGAGTCTGCGATGTTCAGCACATCGTTGTCGGAAACAAAAGCTCCATGTACTCGAATGGGTACCGCGTGCCCAGGTGGTAGATACAACATGTCGCCATGACCCAACAATTGTTCCGCTCCGCCTTGGTCAAGAATCGTACGGGAATCTATCTGGCTGGAGACTTGAAAACTGATGCGGGCGGGAATGTTTGCTTTAATGAGACCAGTAATCACGTCTACGGATGGGCGTTGAGTCGCTAGTATCAAATGGATTCCTGCCGCCCTCGCCTTCTGCGCAAGACGCGCAATGAGCTGCTCGACTTTTTTACCAACAATCATCATCATGTCCGCAAACTCATCAACAATCACAACTATTAACGGTAACTTGGCTAAAGCCACCGTTTCGTCCAACATATCGAAGGGTCGTAAAGGATCTGGTATAGTCTCGCCACGCGCCGCCGCTTCGTCGATCTTAGAGTTCAGCCCCGCAATATTTCGAACATTGAGTGAAGCCATTAACTGATATCTTCGCTCCATCTCCGCGATGCACCAGTTGAGCGAGTATGCCGCTTCCTGCATATCGGTTACCACCGGGGTCAAGAGGTGGGGAATGTCTTCATAGACGGAAAGCTCCAACATCTTCGGATCGATCAGAATGATTCGAACCTGTTCAGGCGTCGCGTTTAATAGGAGACTAACGAGCATACCATTGAGACAGACAGACTTTCCAGATCCAGTAGTACCCGCGACTAGGAGATGGGGCATTTTTTCAATATTGACGAATACCGCGCTACCCGCGACATCTCGACCTAGTGCCAAGCTCAACGGTGAGCGCATACTCATCGGATCACGTGACTCCAAAACCTGACGTAAAAAGACGATTGAACGATCATCGTTAGGTATTTCGATACCTACGACCGATTTTCCTGGGATGACTTCGACGACGCGAACACTAACTACCGCCAATGACCGAGCGAGATCCTTCACTAACGCTGAAATCTTGCTGACCTTGATGCCTGGAGCGGGCTGAATCTCAAATCGAGTAACTACAGGTCCCGTCATTACCGAAACCACTTCTGCGTCTACACCAAAATCGGCTAGTTTGCTACTTAGCTCCTCAGCGATTCGATTTATCGACTCGGCCGCTCGAGTGGACACAAGCTCCTGTCGTTGTTCCTGAAGTAGTTCGACCGACGGAATCGCAAGGTTTCGCCCTTTCCCGCTAAGACTAGATCGGGCTGTTGTTCGAGTTCGAGTTGGACGTGAGGTTGGTCTATCGGTACCGACTGTCGGTTGCACCCGTTCCTTCTGCTGGGTCCGCGATCGACGGGGCTTGCGTTCTCGCTTCGTTGGTGTTTTCGACGTAATTGTTGTCTCGCCCGTCGCTTGCTCAACCGCTAGTTGTTCGCTGCGCGACAGGGAATCTGGCCGTAGCAATTGTTTTATAGGTAGCGCGACAAGACGTACCGAACCCAGAACCCCAACTCCGATGCATTCAAGAACAGGAGATACTCGGAATCGTAGTAATAACCAGAGTCCTACAAGTACAAACACCAAGGCAATCAGTACCAATAAGTAGGTACCGAGCAAGCCATATGTGAATTGGATTAAGTATTGTCCTAAATATCCCGATGTCGCTTGGAGATCGTCAAGATAACCACCATTCCATAATCCATTCAACACGCAAGCACCACAGAGAATCACGAGAAATCCAAAACCGGCGAGGGCACCGTGCCACCACTCTAATGGATTCGTATCAACCAAAACACCGCCAACCTTCGCAACGATCAATACAGGAATCAAAAACGCCACATATCCGAAAACGTCTACTAACACGTCGGCGCAAGTCGCGCCCACGCTACCAAGTAAATTTTGAATTACAACGTTGTTGGCCGCGAAGTACCATGAAGGGTCAAGCGGTTTATAGGAAATGAGTACTAGAAAGGTGAACAGTGCCAACAGACTCAGTAGCACAGAGTTGCGGACCCGAGCCCGCAAAGCAATGTCAAGTAGCTTCATGCTAGTAGGGGAAAGACGTCCATCCTTGAACTATATACATGTATGATACCACATAAGTATGATTTAAAGCAATTATTAACGACCCGTCGTTACTATCTAAGAGAACCGTCGTTAACACTCTCGGGAGGTCAAGATCGCATGAACACCAGACGTTTACCACTCTTGTGTTTTCTGTTTACAGCCTATTTGTCAGGACACTGCCTCGCGCAGGGAGAATCTGTAATTCTTGATACCATCGAAGGAAAAGGTGCTCCACCGAGCGGACAACTATTGGAGTACTTTGAAGGTGCTAAGGGGTATTTAGCTGAACCCGAAGGAGACGGTCCGTTCGGCGCGATAATCTTGATTCACGAATGGAACGGTGTTGTCGAACGCATCAAACAAGTTGCGGATGCATTGGCTAAAGAAGGCTATATTGCTTTAGCAGCAGATCTTTATGAAGGTGAGACTGGGTCGAATCGAGACGAGAATATCGCACTCATGAGAAAAGCCCGTGGCGACGAAGAGAAGATCGTTTCGAACTTGAATGCGGCCGTGCAGTATCTCAAAGATCGAGACGATTCTAACGGTACTGTTGCGACGATCGGTTGGTGTTTTGGCGGCGGTGTAGCCCTCACATTTGCAATGGGCGGCGAGCATCATGAAGGTACAGCGATTTTTTACGGGTCCCTGATTGAAGATCCAGAGAAACTCTCGCACATCCACCACGAAATTCATGGTACGTTTGCAGGGCAGGATCGCGGTATTCCGGTTGAGAGTGTCGAAAAATTTACTGACGCGCTGCGGGAGGCAGGGATTCCAAACGACATTCACGTCTATGATCCGGTCGCACACGGATTTTGGCTATACGTCGAGCGCGACATGGAAACCAACAAAGAACCAGCAGAACATGCTTGGGGAAGACTAGAAAAGTTTTTCGAACGTGTACTGCAACCAAAGGAAGACTAACGCTCACGCAGTCCATTGCCGAACGGAAATGGAACTCTTCGATCAACTTTCACTCTACAATATGCGGTTTTCTTGACGTCCTTGAACATCAGAGAATTTCCTTTGTCGTAAATTACACTCCAATACACTGAACTCAGCATCTCAACACCACAGTCTCATCGTTCTCGGATCTGGTCCTGCCGGCTATACAGCCGCACTTTATGCGGCACGAGCAAACCTGCAACCCGTGATTATCACAGGCATTGAAGTTGGCGGTCAACTTACGACGACGACCGACGTCGATAATTGGCCCGGAGATGTAAGTGGCCTACAAGGACCCGATCTGATGATCCGTATGCAGGATCACGTGAAGAAGTACGGAGTCGGGTTAATCAACGACCACATTCATGGTGTAGAGTTTAGCAACGGTAGAAAAATTCTGACTGGGGATAGCGACGTATACTCCTGCGACGCACTGGTCATTGCTACCGGCGCGTCCGCGAAATATCTTGGCCTAGATAGCGAACAACGTTTTCTAGGACGAGGGGTCAGTGCCTGTGCTACCTGTGACGGTTTCTTTTTCAGAGACCAAGAAGTCGCTGTGATCGGTGGTGGAAACACTGCTGTAGAAGAGACGCTATATCTTTCAAACATAGCGTCCCGAGTACACCTCGTTCACCGACGTGATGAACTTCGAGCAGAGAAGATATTGCAAGACCGATTGTTCAAACTGGTGGACACGAAGAAAGTCAAGACGCATTGGTTCCACGAGTTGGATGAAGTGTTAGGCGACGAGAGTGGCGTAACCGGTGTCCGTATTCGAAATAACAAGACTGATGCTACCCAAGAGTTAGATTTAAACGGAGTGTTTATCGCAATCGGGCACACTCCAAATACCACCCTTTTTGACGGCAAACTAGAAATGCGCGATGGTTATCTCATCATTAATAGTGGTCTGAACGGTAACGCTACCGCTACGAGTGAACCCGGAGTCTTCGCTGCAGGTGATGTAGCAGATCATGTATATCGACAAGCAGTGACGTCTGCTGGTTTTGGATGTATGGCTGCGCTCGACGCAGAGAAGTACCTAGCAGAACTGTGACGAGGATGTTTGAGGTAGAGAAACATGGCTGCCCATATTCAGATTCTGTCTGCTAATGACACCTTCCACGTACCTCACCAAGGACCTGAAGCCGGACCAGTAGCACTGGGAGGTGAACTAAGCGCACGTTTGCTCATTGATGCCTACTCGAAGGGTATATTTCCTTGGTTTAGTAATGACAATATGCCAATATATTGGTGGTCTCCTTCGCCTCGCGCAATCCTTTACCCAGATTGCTTCCACGTTTCCAAGAGCTTGAAGAAATGGTTGCGACAACACCAATGTACGATTACGGTCGACCAAGACTTCGCGGAAGTTATCACTCGATGTGCAGAACCTAGACAGGGTTGTGAAGTTACTTGGATCACGCCCAAGATCGATCAAGCATATCGTACGCTGCACGATCAAGGCTTCGCACATTCCGTTGAAGTGCGGTATGAAAACCAGCTCATTGGCGGCATTTATGGTGTGGGTCTGGGTAAACACTTTTACGGCGAGTCGATGTTCTCTAGTAGAACTAACGGGTCCAAAATAGCGATGCTCGCTCTATGCCAAATTCTCCATCGCGAAGACTTTACGTTTCTCGACTGTCAGTTGATGACCAGACACCTTACTTCTCTTGGTGCTATCGCACTACCGCGGCCAGATTTTTTGAATTACATCGAAGAAAACAAGAAACTACAAGAAAAACCAACGATATGGAATCAATCGGAGGTTTGGCGGTCTTACAACAGTCCCTGGGTCCTCAATCTCTAAAATGACTGCAACTTTTCTAAGTTCAACCATAAATAATCGTTGGAGCTTTAGTGCCTAAAGAAGAACAGATTGAAATGGAAGGCGTAGTAACCAATACGCTTCCCAATACTACGTTCAAAGTCAAGCTGGACAATGGCTACGAAATCACCGCGCACATATCAGGCAAAATGCGGAAGAACTACATTCGAATTTCTACTGGCGACCGAGTAAAGGTCGAATTGACCCCCTACGACTTGACGAAAGGACGGATCACGTACCGCGAACGTTAAACTGACCGCCGTCTTTCGTTACACATTTTTGTACCCAATGAAATACTCGTCTGTAGGTCATGTCCATGGTCAAGAGCTGCTTGCTGAAACGACCTAACCAACTCGCAATCGATAGCGTTGTCGCCTGACCAGAAGAAGCGTATGTTTCGTAAATTCGTAATTACAACCTTTATCGGCATGATGTTTTAAGTGCCTGTGTTGGCAACAGCAGTCTTAAGCATAGGCGGTTCTATAGTGATGATACCTCATACTTTGGACTAAATTTCTACAACTTCACGGAGAACGGGTTGTTTCTAAAGACAGACTACTATACAAGCCCGTCAAATGATTGGGATGCGAAATTTGCCTCTCTGGAAATCGGCTACACTGGCAGTCGGAACAAACTACCAACTACGTTGTTTGTAGGACTTACCGATTACAGATTTAAGCCTGACCAGAACGAGGCCCCTGATATCGTTCCTCGAATAGGCTGTTGGTTTGGGACTAATATATTTGTTTACTTCCTGTAGTACTTAGAAATTCTTCAGTTTAAATTACGACAAATTTAAAGTTTATGCTCATAACTTACTGGCACTATTGACTTTGTCATCGTTTTGTGGTATATTAATAGTATCATGACAAAACGAAGAAAACCAAGAGGACTAGGCAAGTACAACCGAATGCGCATAACCGTCAAGCAGTTGTTCGGTATCGTGCCGAACGAGGAAATTGCGGAAGACTGGGTTGAGAAAATGATGTGGGGAGCGGACCACGAAAAGCTACATTGTGGACATTGTGGCGCAATGGATACAGTTCAGTCAAAATCCGGTCGTCCTATGGAGTATCGTTGTCGGACGTGCTAGAAATATTTTAATATCAGAACGGGCACGATGCGGCAAGGTACGTACATTCCGTTGGACACGTGGATTAATGCGATTTATCTTATGGTTACGAATATTAAAGGTATTAGTAGTTATCGAGTTCGACGCGAGTTAGACGTTACCCAAAAAACCACGTGGTATCTAAATCACAGAATCCGCCAAGCTATGAATGTTGTGACTCAATGGTCGGAACTGAGAAAATGTGTACCGTTCAGATGGACGAAATGTGTGTCGGAGGCTCGGAACGCAACCGTCATCGTTCCAAGAAACTTCGTTTAGGACGCGGACCAGTTGGTACGTTTGCGACGTTGGAGACCGAGCTGATCGATCGACAACCGCGACGCCGTTTTCGCACTCGCGCGGAGGCGAACCGAGAAGTCTTTAGCTATTTGGAAGGCTTCTACAATCTACGTCGAATTTATTCGGCACTGAATTATCGATCTCCAGTAGCGTATGAACGGAGATATGCTCAAGAACACGGTTCTACAGCAAATCCCAAAATGAACTGTCCATCAAACTGAGGCAACTTCAAAGGTGGACTGTACAAATTCGACGCGCTAACTCAGATTGGGGGACACCTCACTATGAAAGGAAGCTACGAGCTGCTTAGCAAAAATTAACCCAAGAGAAAATCGGGAACAACAAACAAAAAGCCGATGATTGCGAAGGCAGTACCCCAATTTTTTACTTCCCAACAGCGGTACAGCCACTTCGGTGGTTGACTGTCTTCTGAAGCAGTCATAGCGCTTCGAACTTTGTCAGCCTTCCAAAACAACAACGTTGCAACACCGACAGATACCCAGAAAACGAGAACTCTATACCTATGGGAAAGACCAACCAATTCCGAATCCCATGCCGTACAAGCCATGAAAATAATCGATCCTATGAGCACAAAGTGAGCCGTAAAGTCGTACCAATTTTGATAAGACACGTTTTCACGACAGAGAGTCCAAAATTTCTTAAGAGATTCAATCACATTCTGACCTACTTGTAATCAAAGATTAAACTGCCGTTTCTAAGTCTGTTCAGTTCAATCAACAGTCTCTTTTTCGTTTGTGTCTTCTTCGTTTTTCTTATGGCTAATCTGCTGAGCCTCAGACGTTTTCGGAATAGCATTAATCTTGATGCCATCTTCATCGACGGACACTTCTGCTATTCCACCTGCTTCTGCGAGGGTACCAAACAGAATCATCTCTGCTAAGGGACGCTTAATCTCGTCTTGAATCAACCTTTGCATCGGCCTAGCTCCCATTTTGTCGTCGTACCCTTCTACCGCGATCCAATGGCGAGCACTCTCGTCTACCTGTAGTTCTACTTTCTTCGAATCTAACTGCGCTTGTAACTCCGTGAGGAATTTGTCGACAACCGAATGAATGATTTCCATGCCAAGCGCATTAAATCGAATGATCGCGTCGAGTCGATTTCGAAATTCAGGTGAAAAGTACTTCTTGAGAGTTTCCATGACATCAGCAGAATGGTCTTGTTCTTCAAAACCAATCGATACCCTCGAAGCCTCTCGCGCGCCAGCATTAGTAGTCATGATGAGTACTGCGTTGCGGAAATCCGCCTTTCGTCCATTGTTGTCCGTGAGCGTCCCATGATCCATGATCTGCAGCAAGAGATTAAAGACTTCTGGGTGAGCCTTTTCAATTTCATCAAGCAGGATCACGCTATGTGGGTGTTTAGTAACTGCGTCAGTAAGTTGGCCACCTTGATCGAAACCCACATAACCAGGTGGAGCTCCTATTAATCGTGAAACGTTGTGGCGCTCCATGTATTCGGACATGTCAAAGCGCAGCAGTTCGACGCCCATGATGAGCGCAAGTTGACGGCAAACTTCCGTTTTTCCTACACCAGTCGGACCGGTGAAGAGGAAAGACCCAATGGGTTTCTGTTCCGCTTTTAGACCTGCGCGAGACAATCGAATCGCAGAAGTGAGCGTATCAATAGCTTCTTCTTGACCGAATACAGTAAGTTTCAGTCGGTGATCAAGGGTTCGGAGTGCTTCTTTGTCTGATACTGTGACTTGCGAAGAAGGTATGCGCGCGATGTTCGCAACCACGCGTTCGACGTCCGGTGCGCCGATGGTTTTCTTACGCTTCTTTTCAGCTACCAACTGTTGGGCAGCGCCAGCTTCATCAATTACATCGATGGCCTTATCGGGCATAAACCGATCAGTGATGTAGCGCGCGGACAACTCTGCGGCAGTCCTCAACGCACGATCGGTGAAACGCAACTGATAGTGGTCTTCATATCGCAATTTCAATCCTTTGAGAATCTTGTAGGTGTCTTCTACAGAAGGTTCCGGGATATCGATCTTTTGGAATCGTCGCGATAGCGCTCGATCCTTATCAAAGACTCCGCGATACTCAGCGAATGTAGTCGAACCGATACATCTGATCTCTCCTGATGCTAACATCGGTTTGAGCAAGTTTGATGCATCCATGACTCCGCCCGATGCTGCGCCCGCGCCGATAATCATGTGAATTTCGTCGATAAAGAGAATGGAATGAGGTTTGCCGGAGAGTTCTTTCAACAGGGCTTTGAACCGCTTTTCAAAGTCGCCTCGATACTTCGTACCGGCAAGTAGCGTACCGAGGTCAAGCGTGTAGACGCTACACTCTTTCACGACATCTGGTACCTCACCGTCTACGATCTTCTTCGCCAATCCTTCAGCAATTGCAGTCTTGCCGACTCCTGACTCACCCACTAACAATGGATTGTTTTTGCGGCGGCGACACAGAATTTGGATCGTTCTTTGGAGTTCTTGCTCGCGTCCAATTAGAGGATCGACCAGACCCGCTCTCGCGGCATCGTTGAGGTTTGTCGTGAAAGATCCAAGCGCGCTAGGTTTTTCTCGAGGCTTACGTTCTTCGCCCAGTGTTGGGTCACCAGTCTCCTCGATCTCCTTTTCCGGCGAGGTTTTTGAAATTCCATGTGCAATGTATTGGACCACGTCGACGCGTTTGACTTCCTGCTTGGACAAGAAGTACACGGCTTGAGACTCCGTCTCATTGAAAAGCGCAACCAACACGTCGCGTGCGCGTACGTCCGCTTTCGTTGGCGTACTCTGAGCATGAAACACCGCGCGGGAAATCACGCGTGAAAACGCCCCGGACTGTTCTACTTTGCGTTTAAATCCAGCGGGTACCACTGGCATGAACTTCTCTAGATATTTCTCCAAATCGCCTCGCAGCAGTTCCGTATTGATGGCGACGTTTTCTAAGACTTCACGAGCATCAGGGTTGTCCAAAAGAGCTAAGAGCAAGTGTTCCACGGTAACAAACTCATGACGGCCCACTCTTGCACGGTCAAATGCTTGATCCAAAGTAAGCAGTAAATCTGGGGTGAACATGATCTTTACTCCGTTTTCTCTACTGTGGTAAGAAGAGGATGTCCGTTTTGCCGTGCGTAAGAGTTTACTTGTTCGCTCTTAGTTTCCGCGATATCCTTTGGGTACATTCCTACGACGCCCTTCCCCATGGTGTGCACCGTCATCATAATGCGATAAGCCTTGTCGAAATCCATCCCGAAAAAAGTCTCCAAAACATGAACCACAAACTCCATCGGAGTATAGTCGTCGTTCATAATTACAACGCGATATAGCGGTGGTGGTTTAACTTGCTCTTCAAGTTCTTCAACAGCAAGATCCTCTTGATGATCGGGTTCGCTGAAAGTGGAATCGTTCAAACTAAAGTAATCGATTCGGCGTCCGATGAAGAATTGAGCAAATTAGTTACCTGACGTAAATGTTACACGACTTTAAGTCGCTGTCGAGCAGACACTCACATCTGAGATATGATCGCATCGCCAAATTCTGAGCACTTCAGCAGCGTCGCGCCATCCATCAACCGTTCAAAATCATAAGTGACCGTACGATTTGCAATTGCACCTTCAATACCATTAATAATGCAATCTGCAGCTTCCTTCCAACCAAGATGTCGGAGCATCATTTCGGCCGACAATATGAGTGAACCTGGATTCACTTTGTCCTGACCGGCGTATTTCGGAGCTGTTCCGTGAGTCGCTTCAAAAACTGCGATACCGTCTCCAATGTTTGCTCCTGGTGCTATACCTATTCCCCCCACCTGAGCGGCTAAAGCATCAGACAAGAAGTCACCATTGAGATTCATAGTGGCAATCACATCATACTCGCTAGGTCGGAGAAGAATCTGCTGCAGCATTGAATCGGTAATGACGTCTTTGATCACGATTTCTTTGCCAGTATTGGGATTGGTCAATACGTGCCAAGGTCCTCCACCTAGGGGTGTCGCACCAAACTCTCTCGCAACCAAACGATACCCCCAGTCTTTGAACGCTCCCTCAGTGTATTTCATGATGTTGCCCTTGTGGACAAATGTAACGGAACTGCGGTCGTTAGCAATCGCATACTGCATCGCTTGACGAACCAATCGCTCCGTACCTGCTATTGATATAGGTTTGATTCCGATACCACAGTGGTCTGGAAACCTAATCTTCGACACTTTCAAATCGGTCTGCAAAAAACTCAATAGTTTCTTTGCTTCAGTAGAGTCAGCTTCCCATTCGACGCCACTGTAAATGTCTTCCGTATTTTCCCGGAAAATAACCATGTTTGTTTTCTCTGGGGCTACTACCGGACTAGGTACACCAGGGAACCAACGGATGGGGCGCAGACACACATACAGGTCGAGAATTTGACGAATTGCGACGTTTAATGAGCGAATTCCACCGCCCACGGGCGTGGTCATAGGACCCTTGATACTGACTTTGAATTCGCGGATTGCGTCAATTGTTTCGTCCGGAAGCCATTCGTTGTCTCCATAGACTCTTAACGACTTTTCTCCCGCGAACACTTCCATCCATTGAATCTGTCGACTATCCCCATAGGCCTCTTCGACGGCTACATCAACTACCTTCTGCATCACCGGGGTTATGTCGATACCGATACCGTCTCCTTCAATGAAGGGGATGATAGGCTTCTCTGGAACTTCCAAAGTGCCGTTAGTTCCCACTCGAATAAGGTCACCTTGGTTTGGGATCTGAATTTTTTGGTACGTCAACTCTCTTTCCTATGTTTTGAGGGTGCGGATTATAGGAAGTAATTTTTAGTGATCTGTTATTGTTGATTTGCTAGCCAACTCGATTACTGAAACCTAACCCAACATTGGTCAGTAGAACGAAAAGAACGATCACAGACGTCTAATACCACGTCTAGTAGTGATCTTTTTCACTGCGGACTACCCATGCGTTGTTATTTCCGCGTCGGGTTGGCCTGCTGCGAGTGCGTTCAACCAATAATGCCTCAGAGTCTTGGATTGTAAGTCACCAAATCGAGCCAATTCAGCCTCTTCCTCCACTCGAAAAAACGCGTGAATGTGGTCAATATTTGCAGGGTCGGTGATACCATACAGGTGAAAGTAAACAGCGTCTAACTTTGCCCGTAACATCCGACGCCGTACTGGATTCCAAGAAAACGGTGGGTAAACTTGGTTGTCTTTGTCTACGTAATTTAAAGCCGCGGCAAACGCGCCGAGTGCGTGTGATGTGTAAATGAGTTCGAGTACTATGTCGCGCACAACTTCGCCCGCACTTTTAGAGCCGAATTTGATCGTGTTATAGCGCTCAATGGGTACACATGGAAGCTGTTCCAAAATAAACCAATTCATATGGTTTCCATGTAGTTTACAACGTGCGACGAAGTCAAATATCAGTGAACCAAAATTCCCGGTCAAAAAAGTACAAACAGTTGCATAGTCGTCTAGCGATTCGTACTCTGACAATAACAAGCATAACGTATTGCTAGCGGCTACGTATGGTACTACTGTAGATATCATTGTTCGTCTATCAGTCGTATTGGTAATGTCGCGAAACCCCAAAAAGAACGGTGTTTTCATATAAACGTGTAGGTCCGCTTCGGAGCGATGGACGTTCTCCCGAACCACTCGTTGAGCTACTGCTCTTATCCGATTGTTTACCTCATTTTCACTCACCCAAAATTGCGGCGTTGCACAACGACTTGGATCTTGATGAGCTTCGTCGCTAAGGTAGGCTGGGCTTGCACGTTTTAGCGGTGCAGAAGGATTAAACTTTACGTCTGCTGAACGATGATCGAATTGCCAAATCATTTTGCCCTCATAGAGGGGCAGCCATCGACCATTCGCACCTTCGTAGACGTTGTGTTCAAGTTCCCATATTTGTTCTTCCTCCAATAGTTGATTGTGTGTGCGCATCTTACCCGACTTCCGGTCGTTAGTCATATCGAACATCCTGCAAAACCTAACACTAAAGAGCGGAGATTCTTGATCGTGCCGTCGCATGATTGGTGAAGTATCATAAATTTTGCTCAATATATCTCTGTCTTCTCTAGTATGTAATATTGGCAAGGTGCCAGTATTTGGATTGACTTTATCAAAAAACGAAGTTGACACATTGAAACACACATTCTCATTTTCAACGTTCTTTACATCGTCCACGAAACAACCATAGTGCGTCTGATCTCCATTCGGTTCAGCGCTGGCAACAAAAACACAGAACTTCAGTTGGGCATGAACGTCAGGAAAATGCCGTCCGGCGGCGACTCGTCGATTTTCAAAGTGGTAAAAATTACGTAAGCGTCCTTGACGAGTTACACGTTGAAAAAAGGGTGCACTGAAACGATCAGCAGCAATTCCAGCCATCAAAACTAGTCCTGTGTTTCCTTGCCTGTTCAACAGTGTAAGGGCTCTCTCAGCAAATAAACCATAAATGTTGATGTCACCTAACGAAAACCAAGGATAGTGCCCACTTTGTCTAACCATCGCCATGGTGTGTTCAGCTTTAGTCTTAGTTTCGTAAAACTCTTGAATGAGCGGGTCACCCGATCTCAAAAGATTGTGAAATTCCTTGTCTCTTTCATCTTGTGTCATATTTTTTGCTAACGCAGGTTTGCGGTACGCAATCCATTCCGCTTCTTCAAACTTGATACGTTCCCACGGTGGATTACCCACGATTGCGTCGAATCCGTTACGCTCGTGGTTCCACACACCCGGAAACGCTGCCTCCCAATGTAAAAAGCAATTTTCTATTGCTATTGATTGAGCTTGGTTCCAAAGATGCAGGAAATGCGGATCGTCTGGAATTTCATTTAGTGGATCTCCATACTGTCCTTCACACCAAGCAGCAACCTGTGCATCGTAGTCCTCCTGTTCTTTTTTGAAGGCTAATTTATCTGTATGTTTTGAAAGCCAGGGTAAGTCCAAGTCGTGTACGTTTTTGTGCTTTGTCGGACGAAGCCAAGCTAAACCTAGATGCACGTCTAAGAAATTCTTTACAAGTGATACGGAGTCATTAAGTTGTTGATACAATCCTTCCGATTGACGGACTTCATCGAGATTGGTATCAGGCAATTCTTCAATTTCCTGCATATTCACGGCGGTAGCACGGAGAACTTTACTCAGATTCAGTTGAAATAAATCGTCCTCGAATTGTGCTGTAACTTCACCAATCCAACTACCAAATATTGAATTGCCACAGCGTAAGTGATGGTTAAGAAAACTTAATGGAGCTCCAACTGTGAATGTGTGCAACCACAATGAAAGTTTGGCGAGTTCGACTGCCATGGGATTGAGATCTACACCATAGATACACTTCTTCAGCACAAGCCGTTTCACAATCTGTCGGTCGTCGAGCTGTTCTTCAACTATTTCCCATCCTTCCGCTTGTGCACCTTCGAGAATTCGTTCACGAATTTCTGTTATTCGTTTAAACACTGGAGACACGTAGCCAGGAATCTCGGCAGTACAGTGTGCAAGGGCTTCAAGTAATCGATCACTAAGCCAATCAACAGCGTCTACCAAAAAATGAGCAGAACCCATTGCAGGATCGCAAATACGAAGGTCTAGTATGCACTGTGCAGGATCGATTTCCTTCTTTATCTCTGTACCCTCTCCCAATTCAACTTTATTGAGCTGGGAGTCAAAATTTTTATAAATTTCCTCGACTAATGGTCCGAGTGCTTTTTCGATCGTAAGACGCACGATATAGTCAGGCGTGTAATAGCTACCTGTTTCCTTTCGAGAACTCGGATCAGATACTACTACTAACTTCCCATCATCTAAGACTATGCGACGGGCTAAAAGACGTTCGTATATTGCACCCAAATGTTGCACGTTTAACGTCCTATAGTTGACATATTGACCCTGTTGATACGAAAGTGGCTCAACGATCTCCATCATGACAACGTCGTCAAATGAAATCCTGTTCAAGAGCGGTGTCTTCGATAAATCAAACAGGTCTCCGTTGTACGCTGGTAAACCAAAATCGGAGTTACCCTGCGAAATATCTGACCATAATTGCAGGCATCGATTCCAAAATTCCGTGGAACTTCGTATCGGATCGATTGAAAACTGTCGGTAGTCACCTATCTGTTCCCTAACCTTGTAACGAAAACATCGATGAAACCTATAGCTTTTATTTTGAATTGGAAGTAATCCTCGATCTTCGGCGTAAAGTACAAAAAGTAAACGAAACAAAAACATTAATGCTTCATCACGAATCTGGTCCGGAGTGGCGACCGGCTCTTGTCGAGCAATTTCTTGAGCAATTTTTGGGTAAATCTCATTAAAAATCACTTCGCCCATCGCCGTTGTTACACGTGACTCATAATGCCTTCCGGACGCTATCGCTCTCAGGTGACGGGAAGATTGAGGTTCGTTAGAAAATGCGCGATTTGCGAAGAAAAACACAAAGAGGGCTAGAACATGCTTCCGAACAATTTTTGAATCTACAGCTTCAAACACACTACAATCTTGCTCACTGGAATCGTACAAAGCTCCTAAATCTATTTCCAAAAATTCCTCTGTCACGGACTGTGCCCGTGCGTAGTAAATCCGCCACTTTCGACCGTCCGTCAGAAGTCCCCACTGCGCTCCTCTTCCCTCGTTTATGTCTTGGTTTCTCCTCAAATAATGCAGCATCTGAGAAGTTGGTGAGGCTACACTACCAGAGTGACGATCTAAATTAGTACCCCAGCGTTTTAGTTCTCCAATACATATTCCCTGTCCATAACGATGCGCTTCGACGTGTATCTTGCTAGCTTCATACTTCTCTTTCTGACCAGAGAACAAAAGGAGATCTGGAACTATTTTTTGTCGACCCAAAGACAATTTTTGCTCAACAAGAAATTCTGGCCATTCCAATAGAGACAACATCGGGAAGATCAAGTCTTGCTTTGTTTGTTGTTCGTTTGGATGTTTCTGCTCGTTCATCGAGGTGACTAAATGCTGAATCTTCGACGTTTGCGAGGAAAACTCTTCCGAATCTATAACCGTAAACCAATCTTGTTCAAATACGACATCAGGATTTGAAAGTATGTCAAAGGAGATCATCCTTCCCTTCACAAAAGACTGCAGATGTTCTGCGAATTCCAGTGGCCGTTGGTTCAAATTATTTCTTTCCATGAGCAAAGTATTTCCGGGAAGTGAATGCTATTTATTTGTCCTCAGTCAAAACTCGGTTTCATTTAAAACTATAATTGTACACAGTAATAACAAGTAATCTTGTGTGCAAAAAATCAACGTATTACATCTTCGCTACACTCGAAAAATCGTAGCTCTCACTCAGGTTTAATACTAAATCACCATCAATACAATTAGTCCCTCCAATGGATTCGACAAGAGCGGGAATAGCTCAGTGGTAGAGCACAACCTTGCCAAGGTTGGGGTCGCGGGTTCAACCCCCGTTTCCCGCTCCAATCTTTCCTACATTCTCGAATTCTGTTCATACCCACTCACAACTACCCTTTGACTCCATTTGTGCGAACCGCTCGTTTGCCGAGCGTTGAGTCCCAAATTTCTGCATGCTACGATGACTGAAGTATCCATTGAAACAGTCAAGGAGTTCTTCATTGATCTTCAAGAACGCATCGTTGGAACGTTTGAGGAACTCGACGGTGTCGGAAAGTTTCTCAACGAGTCTTTCGACTCACCAAAAGGTGGGGTTGCTCAACCGCGTGTTTTAACGAAAGGTGACCTGTTTGAAAAAGCCGCGGTGCAATTCTCCTACAGTGTCGGTGATCGTCTTCCCCACGCTGCAACCGAACGACATCCTAACCTTGCGAACTGCCCCTTTCGAGCGACCGCGATTTCCGTCATCGTCCATCCATGCAATCCACACGTGCCTACTACACATTTAAACTTGCGTATGTTTCTTGTTGAAGCTCAAAAGCCGACTTGGTTTTTTGGTGGTGGATTCGATTTAACTCCGTACATCCCTGTCGAGGAAGACATAAGATTCTGGCATGAACAGGCGCGCTCGGTTTGCGATAGTGATGCACGATACATTGAACTGAAGGAAAACTGTGATCAATACTTCTATCTACCGCATCGAGGCGAGACGCGCGGTGTAGGTGGCATTTTTTTTGACGATTTCAATGCTGATGGATTCAACGATTGTTTTAAATTTGTCAGGGCTGTGGGTGAAACTTTTCTATGCGCTTACACCACCATTGTCAAACGCCGCGCACATTTGAAGTGGACATCCGAAGAGGAAGAATGGATGCTGATACGTCGTGGACGCTACGCAGAATTCAATCTTGCGATCGACCGCGGAACTAAGTATGGCATGCAGTCTGGGCGACGCATTGAGTCTGTATTAGCTTCCTTACCTCCTCGCGTAATTTGGCCGTATCAGCACGAATTGTTAGTGAGTGAGAAATTAGCAAACCTAACAAGTCAGTTGCAACCAGGTGTCGACTGGTTAGGAATTGTGGATAACTCAGTGGATAAAAGTTGAACTGATGCGGTAAAACTTCGACGCTGCAGAATTGTTCCCCGTCAATTTCAAGAAAAGAGTGCAAAAACCTGTGTTTTTCTACAAATATTGCCGATTTTTAACGTTATTGCAAAAGTGCATTGATACCAGTGATTTCCATGGCATTGTGGATAAGTTCCAACGAACTTCGGAAAATCCTTTAAGTTCAACATGAATATTTCGTAATTCATCAAGCATCAAACGTGTGCTAAATACTGAGTTCAATCGACTAGGAAATTTTGCTATATTCTTGGCTAAAATAGTACTGTACTTCAAACTTCTTCGGTTTGCAGTAACCAATCTCTTTTGAGCAACAGAGGAACACACAGTGAGAAATCGAGCTCGCGGCGCATTAGAAGAAGATCAAAAAATTAATCTCACCCCCATGTTGGACGTCGTGTTCATCATGTTGATTTTTTTCATCGTTACGGCAACCTTCGTAAAGGAAATTGGAATCGATGTGACTCCTCCCGAAGAAGATCAGCCTCAGACGGTAGATCCCGATAAAAAATCCATTGTGATTGTCGTCTCAGCTCGAGACCAAATTCAAATCGGTGGCAGAACCGTCGATGTCAGCGCAGTGCGAGCTAACATCGAACGGTTAGCTGCAGAATTTCCCGAAGCACCGGTCATCATTAATCCTCATGCGGATTCGAGCGCTGATATCTTCGTGCAAATTTGGGATGCAGCCAATCTTGCTGGCGTAGCAACCGTGCAAATGGCTGCTGACTAACGATTAGTCGTAAATTTAGCGAATTCGTAAAGCAAACTAACGAATCAAATTAGCTCGGTCCAAAAGCCGAGACTACCCCGACAATTGACCCTGTAAGAAACGCGACCAAAGTTCCTGATACTAGGGTCCGTGGAGCAAGTGAGAGCAAATCTTCACGTCTCTCTGGGACCAGAGCACTCACACCACCAACGAGAATTCCTACAGACCCCAAGTTTGTGAATCCGCACAAAGCATAAGTCATGATCAAATTTGATCGATCAGACAACCAAACACCGTCTTGCCCCAGTTGTTGAAACGCGACCAGTTCGTTGATCATCAATTTGATTCCCATTAGCTCGCTTCCGATCGCCGAGTCAGTCCAAGATAGTCCCATGCAAAACGTCAGCGGACGGAACAACCAGGATGCGATGCGTTCTAAGGTGATTGGGCTACCACCAATCACTAAAAAGGACATCACATGATTGATGAGAGCGACCAAACTGACGAGCACGATCAACATAGCGATGATGTTGATCACAATTTTTGTCCCGTCCATCGCACCTCGGGTTAGTGCATCGAACGAACTCTGGTACTGAAATGCATCCTCGAGATCGATTTCTCCAGTCACATGATCATCAGGAATCATTATTCTCGCGATCAAAATTCCCCCCAACACGTTGAGCAAAGATGCAGTGATAACGTGTGCAATCGTATCAGTCAGGACATCACCAACCACAGTAACGTATAAGATCATCATAGATCCAGCAACTGTTGCCATGCCACAAGTGATCACCACAAAAAATTCGCTTCGTGTGATCGATTTGAGGTAACCACGAATCATCATGGGTGCTTCGACCATCCCTACGAATACACTCGCTGCTGCTGCTACAGCTACAGCGCCACCAATTCGAAGGGTCCTTTGTAATGCCCATGAGATGCCCTTTATGATCAAAGGCAAAATGCGCCAGTACCACAGCAACGCCACCAATACCGCGAAAACAATGATTTGTGGCAAGAGCTGTGTCGCAAATATAAAGGGAGGACTCTCAGCTGTGAGGGCAAACGGTAGTTCACCCCCACCCAAATAACTAAAGACAAAGGCAGTACCTTGACCAGTTGCATTGGTGATCGCGCCGACAACCACGTTGAGGTAGGAGAGTCCTGTAGATACCACCGGCAGCTGTATCAAAATCACCGCTAGAACTATTTGGACACTCAGAGTAATTCCAACAGGGAGCCATCGTACTTGCCCCTTCGACTCGCTGAGGAACCACGCGATCGTGATGACAAGAGCAATGCCTAGAAGTGCGTGCATATTTCCCTTCCTACACTGGATATAAAAATTTTTGAAAGTGGAGGTCTACACCCTCACACAACTATATTAAAGATGAACTACATCCATGAAGGATCATCTCGCAACCACTCGAATATTCCGAGTTAGAAGAGGAAAAAAGTGAAACTAGATGTTCCACGTGGAACATTTGTACATATTAATACAGTCTACCACGGACTTTCTGAGAGACGAAAACGTTGTACTTCACGCCCTAATGAGAACGCGATCATTTGATGGTAGCAGCAAATTTGCAATCTGAATGTGAGAACAACAACGGGTACAATGTGTATCCAAAATTTTTCACTTATTTCCTAACGAGTTAGCCACAATGCCCAAGCGAATCGCGATTGTTGAAGATGATCCAGATCAAAGAGCGAATTACAAAGACGCAATTCGAAAGAAAGGTTATGAAGTTGTAGCATTTGCCGATCGCGCTTCGGCGTTGGCTGGCTTTCGGCATGCAATGCCTGACTTAGCTATTCTTGACATCATATTAGGCGATGAAATGGACGCGGGATTTGAACTTTGTCGAGAACTGTTGGCGCGTTCCTCGGATCTACCAGTGATATTTCTCACCGAACGAATCGACGAAATTGACAAGATTTCAGGTCTTCGTTTGGGAGCTTGGGATTACCTACCAAAACCAATTTCGCTCGACTACCTTGCCGAGCGAATCGCTTCATTACTACGAATCGAACAGGTCCGGTCGAGTTCAGACGATACCAATCGTACGAGTATCGTGCGAGTTGGAGAATTACAGTTAGATCAAGATGCTTTGCTAGTTTCGTGGAAAGAGCACCGTATAGATTTGTCGCAAACAGAATTCAAAATGCTCGCACGACTTGTCAGGTCGCCGGGACACGCAGTGAGCTACGAAGCACTCATGGAGACGACGAATCAAAGTTTTGTGTCGAACAATACCATCAACACGCACGTTCGAAATTTACGGAAGAAGTTCGAACACGTCGATGCTGAGTTTGAAGCGATCAAGAGCGAATACGGGTTTGGCTACCGCTGGATTCTCGACGCATAGACTAAGCCTATGAGAATTCGTTCGCGGATTCGAGGTCCTAAACTTCGTACCAAACTTCTGCTCCTCGCAGCAATTTTGCTGTTTGCTCCGTTTTTGTTTTATACCTTGCTCGTAGAAGTCGAAACCCTACTCGTTGACGCACAGATGAATAACCAGATTAGTCTTGCGAATAGTGTCGCGATTCTCTTCAACAACCAGAAGTCCCTCTTCGATGACTTGCCTACAGAAATCGACGAATCCAAGGATCTAATCGCCCAACCGCTTGTCGGTAGCGTATTGTTGGACGGAAAAGCCCTAGATTGGAAAGTTACCGAGGAAGTAGTTTCGCGAAAATTTGGCTCGGAGGACTGTTCATTCACGTTGCGTTTAGGGGAATCAATCAATCAACTTCACGGATTTCTTGAAGTCGAGGATGCCGATTTCGTCCCGAGAGATCCTACGATCATTAGCCTCGAGTCTTCCGATCATCTCAGAGTAAACTACATCAACCGGGACGGTGATCAAGAAGAAATTGCTTTTACCTTCTCCAGACCAGGAGTTGCCTCAGCGGATACCTATCTTGCGAACAAGCAAGGGGAAGATCTAGAGCTATATGCAGAAGTCGGTGCTTTTCTAGCAGAAACCCTGAACGGGGTGAATATCGAATTCACTATACCTATGGAAATCTTCGGAAGTCTGGATATATTCGCAGTGACCTACGTTGACGTAGACGTCAATCCCATTGGGAGCAGCCAACGAACTACGACACAGCCAGCCGCGGACCAAGAGTATTTTGAATTGGTTGTATACAGATCCGCGCCGATCATAGAAAGGATTGAGAGTCTTGGTTTCGAAAACACACAGGTCATGATCTTCGATACTATGAGCAGAAAACGAGGAGAGTCGATACTAGGTGCAGCTCAAGAAGATCTCTTTGGTGGCGAGAATCAATCCAGAAATTTCTTTCAAAGAATAGGAGGTTTCTTTCGTCGTTTTTATCCTGGTCAAGCTTTCCGGGATCTTTCGCTCGAAGATGCCGAACAACGAACCGTCGAAGTAATCAACAGCGCATTAAACAACGAACCAACGAAAGACAAGATTCTGTCGCTTTCTGGGGCGCCTGCCATCATAGCTGCTTACCCCATTCGAGCTCCCGGGGAAGTCATTGGTGTAGCTGTCGTGCAGCAGAACGTGGAAGACATCCTGAAACTTCTTGCAGGTACACTACGGACGATTGTCGTCGTTTCGCTGGTTATCTTTGCGATTCTCACGGTCGCTCTGTTAGGATACTCGATACGTCTCGCGTATCGAATTCAGAAGCTTCGGAGCACTACAGCACGAGCGATCGATGAATATGGTCGAATAAAAGTAAGTTCGCTCAACGTGGAGAGAAACACAGGAGATGAAATCGGCGAACTTGCCCGGTCTATTGATTCAATGTTAGGTCGTCTAACCCAACATCAGACGTTTCTCCAACGCATGCCGAGAACATTGCGTCATGAAATCAATAATCCCCTAAATACGTTAAGTACATCCTTGGAAAATCTCCGCAGCACGAACGACCCTGAGGAGCAACAACGATATCTCCAAAGCGCACAACGAGGTGTTGTGCGTATCGGTCGAATCGTACAAAACCTGAGTGACGCCGCGAGTTTAGAAGACTCTCTCCAAAATGAAGAGCTCGAAAGAGTAGACATGTTACGATTGTTGAAAAGCTATGTTTCTAACTTAGAGAACACCCATAAAGACGTTGAGTTTATTCTCGTCTGCGACGAACAATCCGCGATTGCAAATGTGTCTGATTTTCATATCGAACAAATGCTTGACAAAATTATTGACAATGCAATCGATTTTCACCGTCACGACAGCCCAATCAGTGTTCTACTACAGGTTGGCACTACCTCATTACGAATTACGGTTGCGAATAGAGGACCGACCTTAATTGGTGACACTGCGGCAGTGTTCGACTCGTTAGTCAGCATGCGCGGGACACAAAGTACGATGCATTTTGGGTTGGGCTTGTATGTAGTCCGAGTGATTGTTGAGTATCACGGTGGAACCGTCCAAGCTGTGAACTTAGAAGACGGCTCGGGGGTAGCGATTACGGTGGATCTTCCTTTAGCAGCAGTCGCTCCCGAACAGTCAAGTGTAGCCAGCGAATCGAATACAGTTGAACCAGAGGGACACTGACCCCTTCCGTTCCTAAATTGATTCGCCAACCCGCGCTGAGCTAGCTGACGGACAATCGAGAATCTTCATTTAATGGTCCGTCAGTGCGCAACAGTCCCTTTTTCACCATGAAACGGACAGCGGCGTAAACGCTTCTTCGTGCTGCGGGATAGAGGATGGGATCCAAATTTTCGTACATTAACGGCACTAGCTCCGAAATCGTTTGAACTTTTTTCTCGCAGCATTCAACAATCTGTCGCTCTCGGTGCAATCGATGTTGAATGAAGGCTTCTACGTACGGAACCGGATCGGTAATCGGCGGACCATGAGTGGGCCAATATACGTCGAGTTCATACTCCAACAGTAGTCGTAAGCTCGCCATATAACTCTCCATATCTCCATCTGGTGGCGAGATCACACTTGTAGACCACCCCATTACATGATCTCCAGAAAACAATGCTTTTTCCTCGTTCAAAATGTAACACACATGATTTGAAGTATGTCCTGGAGTGTGTACACAAATAAGACTCCAGCTTTTTCCCATAATTACGTCGTGGTGTCTTACTTCAACATCTGGAACAAACTCTGTATCGCATCCCTCTTCGACAACCCAATCGTCGCTCACATTTGCTCCGTGAGGACCATATCCATAAGTCTTTGCCTCACAATGTTCTTTGAGTAATGCACAACCTGGAGAATGGTCAAGATGAGTGTGCGTAACTACTAGGTGAGTGATTTCTTCATTTTGTGTTGCGAGGAGAATCGAGTCGATGTGACCCGGATCGGCAGGGCCCGGATCAATCACAGCGACCCTGCCTGATCCAACCAGATAGGTACCAGTACCAAAATAGGTGAACGGGCTTGGGTTGTGAGCGACAACCCGACGAATCCTCGGTGATACTCGTTGGGACAAGCCGTAGGTAAACTCCATGTCTCGTACGAAAGGAATGTCTACCACGATTAAAAAAACTCAGTAAGATTTGTGTGGAAACATACTAATCCAGTTGCATCCACTGTTGATACTGTCGAGACCACAAGTCATTCATTGGTTGAATCTCTAGCGCGAGACCAATGTACTGTTTAGCTCGATCTACAAGTCCTGCTCTGAACGCCTCCTGTGCAACTGTCGCAGTCCGTTCGGCACACTGATCTAACAACGCGCTGACCTCGGAATTCTGTGCATCTTTTGCTTGTGCTCTCCTAAGAACTGCAATCGCATTGTCGCTCTCAGGTTCTGAAATATAACCTCGTTGAAAAAGAGACTGTGCCTCACGATATAACTCTACAGCTTCCTGAATGTCTTGCTGAAGACTTTCACGGGCATCTGTCATCGCTTGAAGTGTGGCTTCAGAAACTCCTGCCCGTTCTGCCGAACGTACTACATTTGCTTCTGCACCGAATTCTCTCTCTACGAGTAACTCTCGATGCTGTTCGATCAACTGTTTTTCAATCTCAACAAGTTGACTCCGCGCTCTCTCGTTGTCAGGATCTAAAGCTAGTACCTGTCGATAGGTCGACATCGCATTGTCCTCGTCAGGTGGTGTGATCAAACGTCCGTCTTCAAAAAACGCATTTGCCTGTTGAAGCGTAGTATTGATATCAGTCTCTAAAGATTCTGCGAGTTCTACAGACTCTCGAGCTTCTTCCAATTCCTGCGCGTCTGGATCCGCTTCTTGGGCTTTCTCAAAAAAGTTCCTTGCAGCTTGTGTTTCAGACGCGTTAGCTGCTTCGATGGCAGCTTTAGTGTACATAACAGCTATGTCATGTAATTGTCGTCGAGCTTCTTCACTATCGGGAAACAATCTCAAAACGGTCTTGTAGGTGAGGACTGCGGCATGGAGTGAAGCGAGATCTTCTACACCTGCCGCAACCAGAGGACGGGCATCGACGAGCAAACGATCTCGTTTTTGTCGATTCTCAAGTTCGCTAAACAGAGAGGCTATTTCGTCGTCATTGGGAACAGCAGCGACATATTCATCTAATCTTGCTTGTGCCTTAGCAAACTCGTCAGCTTTAATCCAAGAATCAATAGTTTCTCGTAGCTGTCGTTTTTCGTCGGCGATTGCTTGGTGCGCGCCGTTGTGCCTAGGATCAAGTTCTAGAACTTTGTTGTATGCTGCAATTACTGTAATTAGACTATGTTTTTTCTCTAATCGAAGTGATTCGGCTTCCCGCCAGCGTTCACTTAGCTCGGGGTGATCAACTATACCGATTTCGTAGAAGAGCATCCGTACACCGTCGAAATTTATGTACGCGAACACCGACGCTAGGACACCGAAGACAGCGACAATCATCACAGTACTGTACAACCAAAATCGAGACTTTTTGGTGGGACTCTCGCTTGAACTGGAGACAGGCCGATCAAGTGGTCGCGCCACCCGTTGTATTTCAGAAACGTCAATCGTCCCGGATCGATATCGAACGTCACTAACCATCGTTGCATCTGTGACTTCATCCCCACCACGATCAAAAGTATTCTCGTAAGAGAAGGTACGCGCACTTGGACTAAACGCCAACATATCTTCAATTGCTTGCTGTAATGACGACTGTGAGAGTGGCAGTCTTGGTACAGCGTCATCCTCGGCTCGAATTCGAGGTACCCCGTTTTGGTCTGTCCAAGGAAAGTTTCCTACAATCGTTGAGTACAGCAAAATTCCGACAGCATAAATATCACTAGCTGTGCTATGTTGTTGTCCGGTTAACACCTCGGGTGCATAGTAGGCTTGATCGTGAGGAGGAGCGGACTCTTCAGAGTCCAGATTCCACAGTGGTACGTCCAAACGTACAGATTGGGTCTCCGACTCAAACAGTACAGTCTCAGGACTAATGGTTCGATGCACAATTCCATGCGAGTGTAAGTGTTGTAATGCGCTTGCCATTGCATTGCTCATTGCCACGATTTGATCGAAGGACATCCCTTGATCTTTACGCGCTGACAGATCTTCAGCTTCCAACCACTCGGTGATAACGATTAATTGATCGTTATCTATACCTGTTTCAAGTACAGTCAGTAAATTAGGGTGTGGATCGTCACGAAGCCGTTGTAGACATTCTTGGTACTCTTGAATAGCTTCCTGAGATACCGAAGAATCCAAGTGAAGTCGATTTACCGCAACCGATTGTTGCCGCTCTCTGTCGAGAGCCAACGCACAGTTCCAGCCGTTTACCTCTCGGTAAACTTCTAGTTCTTCGTAGTTGTCAAGGCTCATCAAACTCTTCCGGCAATGTCATGGGTAGAACTACGCCCTTGACGAGGTTACCAAGTACGAAGGTTCCGAAATTGACGTAAGCAGATCCGTCAAGAGCAACCGCGCGACCGGTTCCATGTGCGAGTCCATCCACACATTCGTCACCATCAAACATCCACGGACTCTCTTCCACCGTCAATGTACAGTTTTCGACTTCCTTAATTTCTTCATCGATAATTAACTGACCCTGTTCCCAAGACTGAAAACGTCTCGTTTGCTGGTCTACTTCCAAAATACCGTCGCCATGTTTCAGATTGGATCGAAAATGTCCACGATAGGTCTGCCCATCCGAGCTGATGTGTTCGCCAAAGCCATATCTTTGATTGTTCAAAAAGTATCCCGTATACTGCGCTCCATCCTCCCATGTCAGCACGCCTGTACCATGTCGTTTTCCGTTTTTCCACAATCCTCGGTACGATTCCCCTTTTGACTCCGAGGTCCACTCACCTTCTCCAGAGATCTTGTCCGCAATGAAGGTACCTACGTACACATCGCCATCTTCAAGAGTTAGCACACCGTATCCATGTCGTTCGCCGCGGTTGAACGTCCCTGAGTATTTGGAACCGTCGACGTACTGCATGGTTCCTTCGCCATGTACCTCTCCGTTCTTGAAGTCTCCTTCGTAAGACGAGCCGTCAGCCCAATCAAATCGTCCCTCACCATGAATTTGTCCGTCTACCGTGTCTCCCACAAAACGGTTCCCCTCTTCATCAACGATTTCACGTTCTACGGTTCTCGCAATCACCAAGACACCGAACAATATCGAAGCACAAATTAAAACTACGTAAAAAGCTCGTTTCCGGCGATCATTTTTCGACAATTCTCTCTCCTTAAATTCGTTTCTGTAAACTTTCTTCTTTTTTTGTCACATTAAGGTCCGTCTTGGATTTCGTAGCAATCTTCATCATCTGTCTCGTCCTTGGAGCTTCCGCTGGCTTGCTAGCGGGCATGCTAGGAGTGGGTGGTGGAGTGATCATAGTACCTGGTCTCATCTTCATTTTTGAATGGCTTGATGTTTTTGATAATCCAATACTCCCCAGTAACAGCCTTGTACTCTTTGCAGTAGGTACTTCTATGGCTTCTATTATCTTCACAACTGGAACTGCGGCGGCTGTCCACTACCGTCGGAGAACGATCGACTGGAATTTAGTACAAACTTGGGTGCCATGCCTAGTGCTCGGCGCAATATTTGCGAGTCTCGTTGCACAGTACATTCCAGTTCAATACCTCAAATCAATTGTAGCCTCGGTAATCTTCGCGTTAGCTACTATCATGCTTTTAAACAGATTACCCAAAGTTAAGAGTGCCACTCCCAAAAAATGGATACCCTATGCGTTGACCTCTAGTGGTGGTCTAGTCTGCGGACTCGCTGGCTTAGGTGGTGGCCCCGTGATGGTCCCTTCATTATTAACGTATAAAACACCTGTTGCACAAGCGACTGCGACGGCAAGCGTCGGCGCGTTTTTTCTGTCTATGTTTGCGACAACAGGTTATATGATCACTGGTTTTAAATTGAGTGTTGATTATTCT
Organism: Gammaproteobacteria bacterium; assembly: GCA_009837185.1. Lineage (GTDB taxonomy): Bacteria > Pseudomonadota > Gammaproteobacteria > Pseudomonadales > Azotimanducaceae > Bin55. The sequence goes on from VXUA01000041.1 coordinate 77,221, forward strand.
CTCGGTTTTGTATATCTTCCCGCACTCATCCCGATCGTAATCATGAGCACGATCTTCGCACCCATAGGGGTAAGGCTTGGTCGAAAACTCTCGAGAATACTATTCGTACGGATCTTTGGTGTGCTTATGATGATCGTGTCTTTGAGGTTGTACTACACAATCCTATTTGGGTAGCCAAGTTTAAATTTGACGAATTTGGATCGACTCGACACCAGAGTGACTCAACACATCACTGACTAGAACGAAGCGATCATTCGGTTGTACGCTTTCTCGTTCTGCAAGCACCTGCAAAGCTGTTTGAATGGTCTTTTCAGGATCTGAATCAAATGGAATACTGTGGGTATATACGCTACGATTGACCATCAGTCTAGTGCGGGTTTTCATTGAGTTGCTAAACGCGAGAATGGGAACGTCGAGAGGGGCGCAATTCGTGACTAAATCGGCCATGTAACCTGAACGGGTCACAACCATGATTCCTGACGCGTTAATTCGTTTCGCTAGCTCCACCGCGGACCAAGCAACATTCTGTTTCACATCGTTTGTTATCAATGCCTGAGAAAAGTCTAGTCCAGGTGCATGTTCACTCTCTTCGATAATTCGTCGAAGTTGCTGCACAGCTACAGCCGGTCGTTGACCAACGCTGGTTTCGGCTGAAAGAATCACTGCATCCACGCCTTCGTATACGGCATTCGCAACATCTATCGTTTCTGCTCGAGTGGGGATTGGATTTTCGACCATTGACTCCAACAAATGGGTCGCGATCAGGCAACGGCGACCAAGTTTCAGCGTGGTTTGAACAAGGTTCCGCTGTAAGCGCGGTAGCGCGGAAATGTCTGTCTCGATCCCTAGATCACCACGCGCAACCATGAGCGCGTCTGATGCTGCGGCAATCGATTCAACCTCCCTAACCCCTTCTTGGTTTTCAATTTTCGCAATTACCTTCACCCACTGATGCGACTCACCCAAAAGACTACGCATGGCTTGAATATCGCTGGGTGATCGAACGAACGACTGTGCTATAAAACTGACGTCGTGTTCCTTGGCAAACTTGACATCTTCTTCATCCTTTGCAGATATTGCCGGTAATTCCACAAACACACCTGGCAGATTAACGTGTTTTCGACTGCCCAATTTACCGCCGTCCAAGACATGGCACATTAGTCCTTGCTCAGCCTTTTCTTTGACTTTGAGATTAATCAGACCGTTGTCAAACCGAATTGTGTCGCCTACTCGAACGGTACTTTCAAAGCGCGGGTATCCAACTTGGATCGCTGGTAGATTTTCGAGTCCTTCCGGTTTTTCAGAGCCACTTACGACGACTAACTCCCCTTGTTTTAGTAGTAAGGGTTCAGAGAGTATGCCAGTGCGAATTTCGGGGCCATTGGTATCCAGCATGATTGGAATTGGATATCGCAATTCGTGGTTTAGTCTATTGACGATATCAATACTACGCGCAGCATCTTCTTGACTTGCATGGGACATATTGATTCGTACCGCGTCCATCCCTGCTTCCTGCATCGCGCGCATCGTGTTCCAATCATTGGAGGCAGGTCCAACAGTACAGACAATCTTCGTTCGCCGTCTATTCATCGTTCAACTGTTTGGCAGTTGATTGTCCTTTAATCGAGTTTTCAAAATCGGTTTGAGTGCACTCACAGCTTCGCTGCAATAAACTTTTCTGTCGAAAAGGAAAATTGTTCGGTACGAAATTCTAGTTCGCGCGAGTTGTTTTAAAGAATACTATGTCGAATGAGTGAATACTATTGCGGTTTATCTATCTTAGCGCGACCCGCAGCAGTTAGATGCTGCTTGAGCACTTCAATCTGAGACTCGGTTAAGCTGTCAACTGGTGCTACGGTGTAATTATCAACTCGCTGCTCTTCAAATAGTTGTAACGCAATTCTGGAACGTAGTTCCGGTGCGGGAATTTTTTCGATCGCTTCGAGCAAGCTACCCGGGTCAATATCTACCCATGTGTCCGCGATGCTAGGAAAGTACACTTCCTGTTCCGAGGGTGGCAAGTCGAGACCAAGCGCGAGCGCTCTCGTCGTATCTCCGTTTCTGATCATCGTGTCAGCAAGATGCGCAGAAGCTACTGCTCGAGTCTTTCCTTCACGCACCTGTGGGAGTAACTCAACCGCAGTTTCAAGTCCTTCGTATCGAGAAATTGAACGGACGATATCAGCCTCTAAACCCGTGTCATCCCAACCTAAACCAGTCTCTTTTCGAGCTATTTCAAACGCTCGGAGTGGGTCGTCCGAGACGAGCCAACTTGTTAGTGTATCAACTAACTCGAACCGTTGCCGAGGATTAGTTTCTACGTTCTCCACCCAATTCACAACCGCGTCCACGTCTAGCTGCCTCCAGATATTTATCACATGATCAAGTGCTCGAGATCGAGCAGTAGGATTTGAAATGTCAAGTGCACGTTCAGCTCCTTCAAGTGGATCGTTCATAGCAATTGATCCAATTGCGCCTGCAGTTGCAACATCGTGGAGCTTGGGTGGAAAATCCTTTATGTTTTCTAAAACGTAATGTGGATCATTCCAAGCCCAAGTACTGACAACAGCACTCGGTAATATGTCTAGTAAGAAAGGATCGTCGATTTCGTCAAGAGCGTTATAAGCAGCTTGTGGATCAAAGTTAGCCCATGCCCTAACTACATCGTGAACATAAGGCATGCCCCAACGCATATCTATGGGAATTTTCAGCACTAGGCTAAAGGTTTCTTCCGGACTGTCTTCGACAGCATGCCAGAGTACTATCCTAGTGGTTTCTGATTTAACATTGGATGACACTTCAGACGCTTGTATCTCGTCCACGATGCTTACCCCTTCTCGCTCATACCACTGTAATACGACGTTTTTCAATACCCATTCATGCGGGAGGTTGCGAGTACTTGCAAGTGGGCTCACTTTCGCCCACGCTGTCCTTGGGTCTTCCAAGTGTTCTGAATTAAACGAAGCTAGATACGCATCTACTGCGTGTTGTTCACTACCTAAGTCGACTGCGATTCTGCGTAGCTCGTCAAGCGATTGGCCTACCTGTGATTTGAGAATACCTTCGAGTGCTAACTTCCGCTTCTGCTCGTCCAATTCGCGAGCCTGCTCGATAGCTTCCGTTTGGTCTCTCGCAGCCCAAACGTTGAAGACAGTTGTTATGAATGAAGTTTGAGCAGGAGCGGAAGGTGGCAAAGCAAACTGAAGATAAAGAGACATTGAGGCCACGGATGTCACCGATGCAAGTTGTTGCGGTACATCATGCTCTACAGCGAAACCCAAAGCTTCTCGAGGGTGAGTTTTAGCTAACTTTGCCAAGAGAGCCCTCTGAAGTTCATGCTTTGTGTGTATAGAGTGTGTGAAAGATTCATCTCCTAGCAGTTCTAAGAGTGCACCCAGACTACTTTGAGGTGCGTCTGCCACAAACGAAAGGACAGCTGCTTTGAGTTCAATTGCGTTCAGATTCTGGGATGCAGTCAAAATCTCTTTGAGTCCTTCGTCATGCTCACTGATGTCTCCATGCGACTCCAGACTGGTTGGTTCCTCAAGATCGTTTGGTTGGGGAGTACCGTTTTCAAACGACGAACTCCTGTCAAGACTGTCGGTAGAGCCATTCGACGACGTGTAGACATCGAGCAAGAGCGCGCCACCGATGCCTAACACAATTCCTAACGAAAACAGGAGGAGAACAACATTTATTGGTCTTTTCATGAAGGTACTCAGATCATATTCAATAGTCAAAAAGCAAAGTCAATAACGGCATTTTTCGACATCGGCTTCGAAAACGAGGAACATTCTCTATGTTGAGATCGAACCGTTTTATGGTTGTACTCCCTGTGGTATTTGCTCAAGCATTTCTTTGTGTTCGTTCGTCAGGTGTTTTTCTAGCGACTTTAATTCTTCATCACTGTATGCTTTCGTGTGTGAATTTGTACCGATCATAATCAGCACAACATTAGATCTTGACTCTACACTCTCAATGTCCTCGACACTATTTTTCAAACCTTCTGCGTCTTTTTCTATCCAATTCCAAACAGAATCACGGTAGTGTTCAAGCTGTTCGGACGCTGTCAACGTGTTTATGAGTTGGATCGCCCTTGGAGTATCACCACTATCAACCAGCGCGCCTGCTATCGACCTATAAGTGGAGCGCCGAGATTCTTCTCGAATCTGGGGTAGCAGTTCGATCGCTAACTCAACGTCAGTTTCTGCAATCCGCCGGACAATGCTAGCCTCGTGTCCCTTCAAGTTGTCTCCACTCTGCTGTAACGACTGCTGGAGTGCAATTTCGAAGGCGAGCCGAGGATCAGTCTCGGTCAATGAATTCGCGAGCGGCGCGAGTAAGGCGTCACGAAGCGGTTCTCCGGCGGGTAGGTTCAATATCCAATTCTTCGTCGACTCGAGATCCTTATTCATCCAGGTGTACACTAGACTTGTAGCTAATTCTCGTTGTAATTTGTCATCTTCTATCTGTAGCACTATGTCTACCGCGTCTGTTGGAGATTGTTTTGTCAATTCTCGAATCGCAGTCTGACTGACCCGCTCTAAAAGACCTGGCGGTAAGGAGTCTAGAGTCTCAAGTGTTTGCTTTGGTTCGATTCTCGCCTTTTCGTTATAACCATCCTCGATCATCTCTTGGCGGTAAGAACTCGGCGGAAGAGTCTCGGCTCGATTCAACACAGCCTTGTAATCAGCACGTGCCCATCTACCGATCATGGATCGCAGAATGAATCCTTTTCGCGGAAAGTCGTCGTGAAGATTCAATGTATAGTCGAATACTTCCTCAGTCTGTCCCTCGACCTGTGCAAGATCCCACAATACTCTAATGGCGACCCATTCCAAAAGACTCTTGTCGGTAAAGGATGCGCTAATTTCATCAAATATCTCTAGCCCCGCTTCATCAATCCAAGCTTTAGCTACAAATTCGAGCGTGTCTATATGTTGGAAGTTGTCAGGAATTGCCAGATCAACGATTTCATACCAAATTTTCTTAGGGTCTTCAATTTTGGTGGTGAGGAGTGATTGAAAATAAAAAGTAATAGCGTATGCCTCATCTCCCAACTCCCGTGCAATTTCTTTTTGTTGCTCCAATGTCAAACCAACTTGTGATTGCAGAATACTGTGCAGCACCCATGACCGGTCGAGCATACTTAACGATGGCGCAGTTTTCGCGTAATTTATTGCTTCTTCTAGGTCGTTCGCCGCCCATTCAAAGAAAACATTTGAACCCAAAGCAGAACGGACCGGTTCGATTCTAGCGGCGGCGAACTTTAGTGCTTGTCTGGCGAACTCTGGGAAAGTTTCTGGACTAATGCGGTTTGAAATTCCGTCCGGAATGATGTTGATACGTTCCATTCCGCCTGCGTGGATTGTTCAAGCCAATTAAGAATCTGATCTTCGTCAAGGAACACCACCCAAGTCGCAATAACGTGTTTTTGACCGAACAGATCTTGTGGGATATCGAGTTTGGTGATATCGCCTGAGATCACTAGAGGTTCATTCAGGTTTGACGAGCTCGTGCTATCTGTTTCAACGTTCTCGTCACTGGAAGAGACTTCCTCCGGGTTGTTTGTCCGAACCGGCTCAGTACTCTCCCGATCCTTTGACAGAAAGAAAAGTCCCCAGGTGATACCAAATCCAATGAGAAGTCCAGCGATAACGGTTACGATGCGAACGATTGGAATATTCATTAGATTGTGGCGTGTTATTCTTAGGAGTAAACACTAATTCTAGTGGGAAACTGTCAGTCTTGCGCAATTGTTTCAAGAACAATTTCTACAAGAAATTTTGTAATCATCGGTATGTGTGAGTTTGCGGATTTTTGCTGTCCATAAATGTTGACGTTATTAGCCCTCTCTCATACTTCTCACGTACGATAGAGGCACGCTGAAAGTCCGGAAGAAGAGTTGCTTGCGACACGACGCCGTGTAGTTCCGGAACGCAACCGATGCTACTCGAAAACAGTTCTCACACAGCGTGTGATGATGCTGACACTGACTCGCCTTGCCAGAACTGGTCAAGAGCATTTCGAATCTGACCAATTCTCACAATTTGCGCGTCCCAATGCATGGGAAAGTATTGTTGATATTCGGTTCGTGTGAATCGAGGATCTATCAAGATGATTACGCCTTGATCATTTGCATGACGGACGACTCTTCCAGCTGCTTGCACAACTCTCGTCATTGCTGGTTGTCTATACGCTAGCTCAAATCCAAGTTCTGTGGAATTTCGCAGTTTGTCTAACTCTAATGAAGATGGTGGGATACTCGGACCAACGACGACAACGCCAGCTAGGGCTACAGGTTCAAAATCCACAGATTCCGTGAATACACCGCCCATCACTGTCAGTCCAATTCGTGCGTTTGGTTCGTTCATCCATTCGATGAATTCTGCTCGCTCCTCGACGGACATGCTGGCTTTTTGTTTTAGTATGTCATCGTCTTCACTCTCAACCGCATCAAAAACACGTTCTAGATACTCGAACGACGGGAAAGCAACGAGCCAGTTTCCGGGCGCGGAAGACCTAATCTCTTCTATCACTTTAACAATTTCATCAACACTCCTCTCGCGATCATTCCAATAAGTAGAGATATCTGGTACGAGCATCACGCCAAAGCGTTGTGGGTCTGGTTTGCTCGGTGCCCTCACGAATGGCCCTGATACTCCGTGGCTTTCTTCAAAAACCCTAGCGGGCGATAGAGTACCAGAGAACCGAACGCTGCCAGAATACTCTTTAAAAATCGCTCGAATCCATGATCCTGGTGCAATGCAGCGTAATAGTAGCGTCAAATCCTCTTCCGCACGCCGCATCAAACAGATATAGGACTCCGAGTCGTAGCGAGTTCTTGCATCATGCATGCGCAATATTGCTGACCAACAACGAAATACCGATTCATCGGTCGACTCTATGTCGACATCTTCGCACGCAACGATAAATGCTTCGATTAACTGCCAGAATTTCTCATCCAGAACAGGAATCTCAAACTCTTCCACGTTCGATAGTGAGTTGCTTGCAGCATTTTCGAACCATTGAATCAGTTTCTTGGTGATCGAACGAATATTCTGTAACGGACACTCGGAATTTACGCTTTTAAGGAGCTCCAAGCTTAATTCGGCCGAGAGCATATCAGCAACGCGACTACTCAGTCGATGTGCTTCGTCAACGAGTATCCCTACTCGCTTAAACAACCTTGAGTGTAGTCGTTGAAGTGCGACGAACGGATCGAACACATAGTTGTAGTCTCCCACAACTATGTCGCACCATTCTGCTGCATCCAGAGTTAGTTCAAATGGGCAAACTTTGTGTGATCGTGCTACAAGCTCCACAAGTTTCTGATCTATATTGGGATGGGCCAACAAATCCTTCCGAGCTGCTTGGACCCTGTCGAAGTGTCCTTGAGCAAACTCACAGTTTTCCGGTGCACAAGTCGCACCAGGAGTGAAGCAAATTCGGTCTTTCGCCGTGATAACAATCGAGCGTACATGTTCATTGCTCGTACTTAGTATCTTCATCGTGTCGTGCACGACACGCTGCCCCGTCGTACGCGCCGTCGTATAAATCATCCGATCAATCAGACTCGATCCCATTGCTTTGATTGCTGGATACAAAGTTGCGATCGTCTTCCCGGTACCTGTGGGTGCTTCGAACATGAGATCTTCGCGATCCCGAATTGACATATAAACGCGACGGGCTAAGTTTCTTTGTTCTTCCGCAACTGTTGTAAAAGGAAGTTCTTGCTTTGTTGCCAGTGTGTTACGACGATCAATCCGTTGCATTACTGCGAGCACAAATGAGGCAAAATGGGTACAAGTATCTATGAAAAATTGCTTCAACTCATCTCTGTCGACAGTCTCTGTAAACGATTTGGTCGATAGTGTGTCAGGATGAACGTAAGTCACTTTAACTTCGCAGTCTTGGACTTCTGTTTCTTCTGTCACAAGCATCGCGGCGTACAGACGTGCTTGCGCAACATGTTCGGTACCGCGACTATGAAACAATTCATCGACTGGTTTGCGTGTCGCTTTGACCTCTTCGACCAGAATTGTTGGAATCAGAAGTACTCCGTCGGCACGTCCGGACACATTTAACTGAAGTTCCTCGTAGACAAACTTTCTAGAAAGATGGTGTTCCCGACTATAGTGTTGCGACTCTTTGAGTTGTTGTTCTTGATATTGTTGCTGTGCTCTGATCCCTTCGTGCATGTGGGTTGACTCATCGAAGCGATAGTTGATATCACCCCGACGATGCACGAATGTTGCGAGTTCTGAGACCCCTATCGAAAGCTTCACGCGACTAATTTGAACTTCAGAACGCTGACTGGTAGTTCCTCAGATGCCAATGATTGAAGCCAAATATGTTGATTCGGTCTCACTTGATCTGTAGGTCCCTTCACCTCGACAAACTCAAAGGTATCGTCAGGTTTAACTACAAATAGGTCCGGAAAGCCGGATCGCATTTGTCTGAGATCAGGTTGCATCAACTGAAGGAGTTTTCGGATCGACTCTTCGCCCATACATCGAACAACAGTTTCTAACACTGATTTATCGAAAATTTTCCAATTCACCAACGGATTTGAGATGCCAAATTTTTGTTCAAATGTCTGCTCTAGTCTTTGGGCTAGAGGCATCGAATCCATCATCGGATCGACACAGAGTTCACGCCGAACGGCAAAAAATTCTGGTGAATATAGATCTCGCGGTCCAATTTGAAACGGGTTCACAAACGCCTCTTGAACAGGTGCATAGACCCAATCCCAATAGGCCAGACCAAAAAGAGCTGAAGGAAGGTTATTTTCTAAGTGCCAAGCAGACCAACCACGTGCTTCAAATTCGCTACAAGCAAAATTTTCGATACTGTCTGTAAAAGGATCTATTAATATCTGTTCATTTGTATTATATTTAACAGCTATCCTTGACTTACTTTTGAATTTTTCAGCGAATAGCTTCTCTTCGATCGTCCACGGGTTTGCAAGAATTGTTGTCCGAAGCGTTTCCACATCGTTGAATTGACCAAGACGATGGCACACACGCATCTGTCTTTCACGTGCAGGATGCAATGATGAGCACCGGTAAGCTCGAAGAGACTGCAACAGTTCCCCTCGCCTTTCGACCTCACGTCCAATCCTATTGAGCAACTTTGATCGTTGACGCTCCAGCGTTCGGTTCGTATTTGATGACTTCAAAGTCTGGATGGATTCAATCAACTGCTCAGTTTCGAGAGGTTCTTCCTCGTTCATGCGTTCAGAGAGAGCCCACCAATCTAGGTAACAGTCAATTTCCTGTCTACTCTTGAACTGTCGATTCTTTGAGTCAAGGGTGTATTGTTCAAGACGCAGGATCCCAAGGTCATGGACGACGAACGTGCTTAGATCCTGATAGTGATCCCCAAAAAACAGTAGCGAGAAGGTTGCGATTCGATCGGTCTGATCTAATTCAAACCATGGAAGTCTCAGACGAATTCGTTCAAGAATGTTCTCTTCTGCGTGTATGTCTTGAATCTTAGATACTAGGAGCGATTTAGATCCCTTGAATTCTTGAAGTTCAAAAGCTTCGCGAAGTTGACTAAGAGTCAGTTTTTGGCACAGCAACTCCGACGGAAACTCGGAGTTACTTTTGATGAGTTTGTTTCGTGCCAATTCTTCAAACGCACTTGCAACATCTTTCACCTCGCGATACACGAACTGTGATTTAAGGAAAATTGGTCCACGACAGCTCAATATGCGTGCATACAACCGTTGTGCTTCAGCCGACAATTCCAAGACGGAAGTGGAGAATCGAATCTCTTCCGTATTGAGCAGATCACTATAACGGTTCACTACAAAACTCAACAACGTACTAACGTTGTTCGCATAGTAATCGTCCGTAGGTATACCGTCAGAGATTCGGTTAACTTTCGGAGAGGCATTTACTTCGCTCAGCTTGTTGCCTGTTGAGGTCATCTCCAAGGTAAATGAGCTTCCAAGTTTCACAACAGCATGCAATCGAGAATGTCTACTGATCGAGCTGTTTCCATATTTATCAATCTATTAAATCACATATATAAGTTGCAATATGTATATTTGTCTTACTCCAAACAATCGACCTGAATTGAATGATTCTTCCATTGGGACGCGCGAATGTACTACATATGCCATCTTATCCTCTGAGTAGTCCTTCGTAAAATTTTGTGCGATGGAGACCAGTCTGTGAACTACTACGAAACCGCTATCGCTGAATTAACAGCACCCGGTGAACCCTATGAGACAACGACCATAACAGTTCGTGGCACTGATTTTATTGGCTTCAAACATGCACCGCAGAATCTCTTGGAAATCTATCGTTTCGGACTAGAACACGCACAAGACGACTTCTATGTCTATCAGAAGGAACGATTTACTTATGCTGAAGCTTGGCAAATAGCCGCTAGAGTTGCGAACACACTGTTAAATTCGGATTTTCAATTCGGAGATCGAGTCGGTATTTCACTTCGAAACTATCCGGAATGGATCTGGGCTTTCATGGGAATTACTACTGTTGGTGGTATCGCTACCGCGCTCAACGCATGGTGGACTTCTACGGAAATGTGCCATGCAATCAAAGACAGCGGTTTATCTATCCTCATCGTTGATAGCGAACGCTATGCCAGAATAAAGGATTTCATCGATGAATTAGGACTTACGGTTATCACCGTACGAGCAGGCGATCAACCTACCACTATCGAATGGCAAGATTGGATTGCTGCTGCGTCCGATGAAATGCCCAATTTACATGTTCCCTCCGCACTTCCCGCTACGTTACTGTATACCTCGGGTTCTACCGCAACTCCAAAGGGTGTTCTTTCAAGCCATCAAGCTTTAACACATGCGTTGTTGGGATGGGAAGCAGGAGCGATTATCAACTGGCGAGCAGCACAGATCAAGAGAGAACACCAGGGACAAGGCGACACCTTGAGTGGCCCGGATCCTCGAGAACGATTCTTTGGTTCAAACTCATCTACGGAAGATGCGATTAAACCCGCTAGTATTCTTACGGTGCCGTTGTTTCACGTCACTGGACTCGCAGTCCAAATGCTAACTTCCTTTCGTGGAGGGAGAAAGCTAGTCGGCATGTACAAATGGGATGTAGACGAAGCACTTCGGATCATTCAAGACGAGAAAATCACTGCGTTCAATGGCGTACCGACCATGTCTTGGGAACTCACGCAATCTCCTCATCTTGAAAAGTTTGACCTGAGTTCTCTACAAACAGCTGGTGGGGGCGGAGCTCCGATGGCTCCTGAACACTCCAAACAAATCGATCAAAAACTCGCTCGTGGGGGTCAGTCTACAGGTTGGGGAATGACGGAAACGCAAGGATTCGCCACCAATATCACTGGTAATGCGTTTAAAAAGCGACCGAAGAGTTGTGGACAAGCTATACCCCCCATTACAAAAATTAAGACGATTGACGAAGACGGTAACGACCTACCGCAAGGAGAAACGGGAGAATTGTGTATTTGGGGAATCATGAACTGTTTAGAGTATTGGAACGATCCCGAAGCTACGGTCTCATCCATGTCCAACGGATGGGTCAAGTCCGGTGATGTCGGCTATCTTGACGACGAAGGATTTGTATACATAACCGATCGAAAGAAGGATATCGTGCTACGCGGCGGTGAAAATATCAGTTGTCAAGAGGTGGAAGCGGTTTTATACGAACATCCAAAAATCGTTGAATGCGCGGTTTTTGGAATTCCAGATGCAAGACTTGGCGAAGCACTCGCAAGTGTAGTCTGTGTAGAGTCAGCATCAACGGTCTCAGCGCAAGACATTCAATCATGGGCACAAGAATACCTAGCGAAATTCAAAGTACCTGAACACATTTGGATAAGCTATGAGCGCTTACCACGAACTGCATCCGAAAAAATCTACAAGCGTGCTATTCGCAAAGGTATTCTCAAGACACTAGCAGAATAACTGCTTAAGGAAGCTTCTTGGAGGGAAAATCCGACCCTATCGAAAACGACAGTCTTAATCTGAATCTTTTGTCTCTGGTTCATTCACCTCTTTCTTGACGTCCGTTTTAACTTCTACTTTGCCCCCTGTAGCGTTCACATCTTTTAGTACGGTCTCTAACGTTTTTTCTAATGATTTTTGTAGGTTTTTCTGCATTTCTTCTGGGTTGAAATTGTCAGATGAAGTAATCGTGCGCTGAGTCGTTGGGAAAAATACCGTCCCTCCTTGCTCAATTGCTCGTTGTACAATACTGTTTCCGTCGAGATTAGTCATGTCCATCTGTACTACTGTGGGTTCTCCTTCTGCCATAAGTCCTTGCAATTGCTCTACTTGATCTTGGTCAAGAATGGAGCTTCCATTGAGGAAATTATGAGCTAATAAGATTCCTGCAGCTTGTTGTTTGAGTTCTGGTGTCGCAATGATACTATCCATGGACGCAAGCAACGTGTCTGGTTCTTCTTGAGCCCACAACGACAGTACAGTGTTTAAATACTTCTTTCGTTCGTCATCTGGCAATTGTTGCCCGAGCATGAGAGCGCGGTCATACTCCGCGTTCAGAACCAGTTCTCTACCGACGGATTTGTACGCGTCAATCCTTGTATCACCGGGTCGTACTTGAGACAACATAGCAATAGCTTTATCTAAGTCATATTGGACTACTTGTTCGACGACGATTTCCTCCAACCCGCTTTCGAATCCAAAGGCAGACTCATACAGTGGTTGGTTCAGGGCTGTTTGCAATGCTAGCTCAGGATCTTTGTCTGCGAGCTCCCTAAGCACGATGGTGAAAATTTCGTGGTTAGTTCGCTTGTCGGACAACTGAGACGATGTCGCCCAATTCAGTGCGTCATAGATATCACTCTTGGCCCAATTTTCGGCTATCGTTCGTGCAAGTTCGCGTTTTTTACTCGTGTCGTCCATGTTCTCTAAGAACTGAACCGCATCTGCCGGGGAAGACCTTGCGATCGCAAGCATTGCTAAGTCTTCAGCTTTTGTACGCAATCGCTCGGGTAGGAGTTCTAGGCTGCTAAAATATCTTGTGCGTCGTGCTCAGCCCACGCACCGATTAGAGTCTCTTGAAGACTTACGCGTAGCCCACTTTTGTCTAGGTTTGAAATAGCATCGAAAGCAATCAAAGGATCCGAGCCCGCCCATGTCTTTACGATCTCTGGTAAAACAATATCTTGCACTTCACGCGGTAATAACGTAGCTTCGTGAAAAACACTTGGTGGATCATCCATCGCTGCACTTTGAGCGACAGATTTCATGATGGTGTCGCGAACACTACTATCCATGGCAGAATTAAAAATTCGACCCAATACTCTGATTCCGTCCTGTTGCACCAACTCTTCAGCTACCCTCAGAAATGTACGTAGTTGTGCGATATCTTCGACATTGTCGTTGATCAGTATGTTCAATGTCTCATCGGGATCGTTGCCAGATGCGGATTTGAATGAGTCTTGTTGCGGTTTCTTCGGGTGTTTTTCGTCTACTACTTGTCCGGAGACCTCACTCGTTTGAATTGTGCTGTTCTCCGCTTCCGAATTTTTTGCGTCAAGTACAACATCCTTGGTGTGATTCAAATTGTTCGTTATTGCAATCGTGACAAATGCGGAGATTGAAGCACCTACAAATACCCCAAGACCGACAAGCCCCAAAACACGAAAGCGTCCCTTTGACAATCCACTCATATATCTCTCCTAGTGAAAATCCCGATGGAAAACGAAGTAGATGCTCTATCAAACCAAAAAGTTTCAACCGATGGCGAACTTTATCTGTTCGCATTCAACTAGTGGCAAGGCTTCATTCGATTTCTCAATTTGCTAGTGTATAGTCGAAGAAGAAACCTCGTGTGAATCCACTTACGAGTAATTACCAGATTTGCCTATCAAAAGGCCACGAGTGAATTTGGAACTGAAATCGTAAGAGACACAAGTCAGTTTTACAGGTGTGCTCAAATGTTCAGTGACAGCACCGCTACGGTATAAGAAACACCGTAAACCAGTGATTTTCCAAGGAAAACACATAACCTCGGCCGCGGGCGACCATATCCGATGAACGTTTAGGTATTGCAGTTTTGGCTGAATATTCAGTGCTCGACTGATTTAAGCGCACGCAGACATCCTTAAATCCAAGAAATTCGTCTGTTTCTGGATTACTAGCTTTGTAAATGGCTTCTTTAGCACAAAAAAACATTGTTTGCCTGTCTCTATAGCCTCCCTCCGAAACAAACCTTAGCTCTTCTTCAAGCAATATACGTTCTCGCACTCTATCTGAAACAGCACGTTTAGGAAGAATGTCGATTCCCACCCCACGAAAGTCCCTTTTGAAACCAACGAGTGCTACCGCTAGACTGTGGGAATGGGCTATACTTCCAACGATGTTGCTTGGCCAACTAGGCTTACGATCGTCAAAGAGAATGGGACTATCGATTACGTTTAGGGAGCTCAATCCTAACTGTATCGCGCGCCGACCTGAAGAATACTGTTTCCTTCGAACTTCACCCACAGCGTTCGCATAAGATCTTTCCGCATTAGACAGTGTGCTAGTGTAGTCCTTCACGCGGACAATCACAACACATAGTCGATCTGTATCCGGAATGTCAAGACTTCCCAGATCGACTTCGTCAGGAGAAATGATGTGCACTTTTTAGTTGTGGCTCGAACTGATCTATAAATGAACGTACGATGTGGTGCCCAGGGAGGGAGTCGAACCCTCACGCCCGAAGGCACAGGAACCTAAATCCTGCTTGTCTGCCAGTTCCAACACCTGGGCGCTTACTCTTTTTTCATCGTAAACTATACGAAGGATTCGACACCTTGAGGGTCTCAATGAAATGCTGTGTGTAAGCTTGAAATGTGCTACCTAACGGCGATATTTTAGAGTTTTGAGCTGCACTTGATTCGATCAATCAACCATGTACCTTTCTTAAAATAGGTTGACCTGATTCGAAAGCCCATTGCCCGGGTGGCGAAATAGGTAGACGCAAGGGACTTAACCGAAAATTTGAGCATATTGGTGGCGACACCTACTATGAATGGAGTCAAATTCGGGGAAATTTCAATCCGTGAGATTGTGGCAATCCCGAGCTAAGCGGTAGCAGGTTTGTGCTATTGAAAGTGTAGAGACTTAACGGCTCCCCCTTCCTTCGATATCACTTTGGAAGGTGAAGAGAAAGTCCAGACCACAACCGATCGTAGAGATCCGCGACGAAAGTTGTAGTGGTACGAAAATCCCTCGGAGGTAACTCCGTGCCGGTTCGATTCCGGCCCCGGGCACCATGCAAGCACTCGCTCCGATCAAGTATCACAATCTTTCGTGAGCGAATTTCTATACCAATAGTTTGAAACGTTGCATGGACCTTCACACAGCTTACCGGTTCAAGGAAAACAGGCGTTTGTGACTAGTCTGCAGTCCATCGATCTTCAAAATAATCATCGTGCATATTTAAGTGCTCTTGCATATTCTGTTTTGTGTCTCGACCCTGTTGATTCGATGATAAAAAACCAAAGAAATTAGTAATAGATAGACGTATGCCGGCAAGACAAGTTTTGGTCTTAATCCAATTTTGTGGACTGAATACCTTATTTAAAGCTTGAAACTCTTCGGCGGCAACCTCTAGTGCGTTGCTCAGGCATGCTCCGGCCATCTCTACGATTTGATCGACTTGATCTGCTTTCAATGCTTTTTCGAACGACAACGCTGGCTCTGGTACTCGACTCATGATCCCGTTTGCCTTACAAAAAACTAAAGACACTGCGTACAGATGGTGGTAAGGTGCGTAGGCTTTCATCGCGAGTAAAGTTTCATTCATACCTATTGGGTTTGCAGGGACCCACCGGTTCATAATATTGGTCATCCAGCGATTCAATGCGTCGATATTTTCAGGAGAGTACTCAGTCCCGCGTTTAAAGAGTTGTTCAAAGTGCCTGTCGAATATCTGGCTTTCACTATAGGAAACATTAGGTCTCTGAGAATGCCAAGCGATTAACCACTTACCAAGTTCAAGCAAGTCAACGACGAATTTTTCATCTTTGTTAGCAGGAGCGTCTTCACCACGCTTCGTTATGAAATAACCATTCGGAAATCTTTGTTCATATGCTCGTTTTATTGCTAAGACTCGCCTGTCGTTGCTCCTCAGATCTCGGGGTTTTACGGAACTTTGCGAGTTTGTCGAAATGCTTATGCGGTCGGCTCTCTCTCGTTCAGGAATTTCATAGAATCTAAACATTACGTAAGCTTCGTCCAGCTCTTTGACACGTTCACTACAAGAGAGCATCGTGTTTAGCGACTGACATCCATTGACAACATTTACGTTACGAACTGTCAATGTTCCGTTAGCAATGTCAGCGCGGGAACAAAGTGCCGTAACTCCATTGTGAAGAAAGAAGAAATCACGGCTGTCTTCTCCATAGATTGAGTCTCGAATTCCTTTGTTCACTCGATTGTTCTTTAAGCCGAGGGACTGTCGCACATTCTTTTGAAACAACGTCCCATCCGATATGCCTGGAAACGTGATACACTCTGCAAGCGGCATCGCTGCAATAATGCACTTCGTTTGACCAAGTTGCATTACCATGTATTTTCCGTTTTCCAGTTTCAATTCGTGACTTATTAGCGGATGTTCCACATCCAACGTCATCTGGTATCTAGATTTAATCTCATCCAGATCGACTACGTGAAGATCGGCAGAAAAGTCTTCCGCTCCTATTAATTTGCGCTGAAAATGTTCAAGATCGCTGCTTGCCTCATCTGTGAGGCTACCAGTAATAACCAATTCAAACGCCACACGATATTCATTTTCAAGAGCAGTGGCAACTTCCGGTAGTCTTCGTTTCAGTTTTTGATTACCCGTCTCTTGCAATCGAACAAGGTCAAAGAGTTGAAACCAGGAAGCGAGTACTTCTCTTAGTGGTTCAGCGTCCACTGTGTCCCTGGTAGTGAATTTACCCTGTATCACAAAAATCGTCGAGTTTTCGTCGTCTACAACAATTGCGTCGATTTGTTTATCGTCAGGACCATCAGTTACGTCCTCAACAGTTTCAATCATATCCCGTCGATGAATGTTCCTAACATACCACGCAACGAATCGAGTACCATCATTGTCAAATCGCTGACGGTAGTAGTCGTTTTGAATCTCTTTCTGTATTTGCTCAAACATAAATGGAATTTTGATCTCTAGTTAAGTCAGAACCATTTTAATATCTTGTCAGCAAACGACGCTGGATAGGGATTGATGAGAAACGCCTACTCAAGTGCGACATTTCGAGTCGATGAAATAAGTTGAAACACGATGAATTGAAGCATTTCATAGTTTGTGCCGAATTTGTTGACTCACACCACTAGTCTGTCGTCGGGTTGTCCCTTGGCCTATGAAATTAATTCGAGCTGTTAGGAATAGACGGTCATGTCGATTTAAACTGAACTAGTAGAAATATTCGGATCAGGGTTTTCAAACTAATTAAGAGTCACCTAGCTGAAGCGAAAAGAGCAAGACAGCCAATTGTGGGGTGATAACCACTACTCTAAAACCATTTGAAAAACTAAGTTCTCTGAGATCCGAATTCAAAGAAATGTCCCTCCACATACGCGAGGCCATGTAACTGTGACGGTACATCACTGCGATGAAAGACGCTTACATGTTTAGGTTATTTAAAGGGACACTAATCCGCAGAACCAAATATCGAATACTGGCTCTATCATTCAAATCTAATTTGAAGCGCCCAAAGGGAGGAATGTTCCACTCCCCGAGGCGATGAGAATGCGTCCAGTGATAGGTTCACGAATGCGGTACCGGTGGTGCAAATCTCTGCTTAATGCATGATACAGTTCAAGGATTTCAAACTATTCAACAAATCAATACTGTTAGACTTTACGGCAAATTTTCTTCGACTACAGGTTCCAGGTATGGAACAGTCGCACTTGTTGAATCTGATTTAACAGTTCATGCTCTCGATTCTCCAAAGCATACCCCTTGATACACGCTCGATCTGCGTCTCGTACTAATTCCGGTGCGTTATCTGAAAAGTTGTAGTTTGGAAACTTTTTACCCTTTCTTACGAAAACCGTCATACACCTATTTAGAGTGTTATGATTACAAAACTCTCGCCCAATTCCCGCTGCCTTTTCCAAAAATGATGGATCTGAAGTCCAGGTCGGAGGAAGTCGAACAGTTTCAAACAGACTTGGAAGTACATCAAAAGCGTCTCCAACCATTAACCAATATGCAAGAAATACTGTTGAATTGTACAAGCAAATCCGTGGCCAAAAGTACTCGTCATTCGGGACACTAAACTTTCTACGTCTTGCTGAATCAAGTATTTCCCGTGGTAGACATGTGAGGAAATAATGCGCGGTGCGAGGAAAAGTTATTTCTCGTGTCGCGTTCTCAACAGTTATTTTTGTCTTAGCGCCGCGCATTGCTGTGAGCAACTGAACAAGTTCTTCCGTACCTGCTGTAGTCCATCGATCGGCAATGGGTTGTTGGTAAGACGGGCGACAACGAAGGATTTGCTTTCGCTGCTTGGTTTGCAGTCCGATGTAACTTGAAGAATATATTATTGGACTGGACTCTTCCAATACACTGCCTACCAATATCGACACAACAGTTACGCGCTGACGACTCTCTGCCCCCGTACTTCCACCCTTGATGAAGGGATGCGGCAAGAACACCGGAGACGGTCGGTTGTTATAGGTTCTAAGGTGAATGGTCTGAGCCCTATCAGCGCACAATTCACGAAGTTTCTTTTTGTAAGCAGAAAAGCATAAAGAATGTGGAACAACCATTGTTAATACGCCAGTTTCGCCCAAGAGCTTAATGCCCAACTCGACGAATAAACAGTAGAGATCACCACAATTTGTGGTCTCGTATCCGTATTGATTTGCAACTCTTTTTTCCGTACCACTCGGCGTTTGATATGGTGGATTTCCAATCACGACATCCCATCGCTCCTTACCGAAAAGCAATGGCAGTCCACACTCTGCTACGATACTTTCATTTCCCAACGATTCCTTTTCCAACCACTCAATGACATATGGTAATGGATCGTAAAGTTTGTCTATCAGCTTCTGTCTTGCTCTAGATTCTCTATCCCGTTGTTTCTTTTTCTCGGCTGGACTATAAGCATCGGTGTATGAATCTCTGATTTTTCTCCATTCGCGCATATCTGTACTATGTAAATGAGAACTTTCGAACTCGACATGCTCATCCATTAATCGCGTTGCAAGTGAATTAGCTGTCGCAATCCGAGTTTCAAGATTGGGGAATGGTCCTATTGGCTTGTTAGGTTGAAGTGCTGTTTGCGTACCAATCATTGCAAGGTAGAAACGAAAACGAGTTACCTGAATTGCCATCGGGTGAACGTCTACTGCATAAAGTTGGTGTTCGATGGCGTGTTCAACGCGTTTCAGGTCGTCGTATGCGTCCTCAAGCAAGCGACGTTCAGTACGTCTCAAAGCGTTCAGCACGGACACAATAAACTCACCACTACCAGTGCAGGGATCGAGCACGGTCACCTTGCGAAGTCGTTCAACTATCTTTTCCTTAAGTGGAGACTGTCTCAAGTGTTGGGTACCCTTCGTATCTCCTTCGACTGGGTGAAGAAGATTTAGTGCATCCGTATACGCTATTCCTTCCAGATTTCCCGAAAGATAGTAGGCGAGTGCGTCGCACACCATCTCGTCCGTTAAGTCCTGAGGGGTGTAATAAGTTCCAGCAGGCTGACGCGCCAATGGACTAGGTTCGATGTTTTCAGCAAGTGCTATGAAGCGTTCGAAGACACTACCGATCATACTTGGATCTAGCGCAGTATCGGAGCGCAACTCGTCGTGCTCGGTCAATGTCCAATCATACCTTTTGAGTATAGTGAACAAGCCGTCTTCAGACTTTCCAGCTCGAATGTATTCCAAATCTGGAATCAGGGTACGAAGCAAAGCTTTGTCTTCGTTGAACAAAGAGCCATTCAAGAAAGGTGCATCGTATAAGGCTTCCTTTAGTGTTTGTAATCGTTTAGGTACCTTACGGCGGTTTTGTTCCATGGAAAGTGTTTGCGTAAAAAGATGTTCCAGCTGATCATGGATATGAATATCTGCGTGCTTCTCAAACAATTCGGTCGGAATAATTCCATGTTCCTTCAGAAACCAGGTAAACAGAATCCTTACCAAGTGGCGTAGGTCATTTAGTTCCGTACCCGTACGTTTAAACCATGCTGCGATTTCATCGTAGAACTCCTTTTGGATCGACCTTGCATTTAATTGTTCGATCAGTTGGTTCGATCTTCCGCTTTTCCATCTCGCAAGTGACTCCAACTGCCGCAGTACTCGGGTCCCTGGGAGGTCAGGACTAAACGAATTCGATGTGTGAAGTGTGTTCCCGTCCCATGCGAAGACGCGGCACGCGGTCTCAGATTCACTATCACCGCCGAATGCTATACCAATTCCGCTTACTCTTATTGAGGAGTGTAGTAGGTACGTCTCGCGTAGTGCATCGTATACATCCGCAACAGACAGAATTCCGTCCTGTGCGAGAGATCCTAGGGTCACGAAATAAGTCTCATTCAACAAATCATCGTTAGAAGTGGATGTTGGTTCCGTTCTAAATGACGAGACCAATTTCGTATGCTCTTGGATGTACAACTCTTCTCCAGCTATTCGTTTCAAAAGACAGTGATGATTTGTTGAACTTGTGATGTGATCAAGAATTTCTTGACCCAAAGTTGTTGAATATTTACTACTCTCGTCGGGAAGCATAGCTCGAGACAACATGGGTTTCAACGCAAGCCGCAGTTCGATTGACGTGGGAGCAATTGCAGAAGATAACCACACTATGTCATTCTCAATACGACGGCAGACACGCCACTCTTCTCCATTAGTTAGTAACCCAAAAACTCCGTGTTCCGAATCTGGTCGTTTACGTAGGTACTCTTCTAGTTGAATTTTGGGTATGCGCTTTGCTGAATCTGACCGAGAGGGACGTAAATCCAAGTTCACACCTAGTGCTTTAGCTTCGACTATGACATCAAGTTTCCCGTCCGGTCGGCGACAGAGGAAATCGAGTCGTTTGGACTTAAGTTGGTGCTCCCTTCGAATGTCTTGAGAAGAATAACCCAACACATCTCGAAGCACGGGCTCTACAATCTCTACCTTGACATCTTCCTCATTACGATCGTCTGCCTTACGTTGTTTCAACTCTGTCAACGCGTGTTCGTAATCAAAGTCCATATCTGTTCAAGCTATTTGTCAAACGATCCCTATTCCTTCAACTCGATGTTAGATGTGTGGCAATTTTAAATGGAATGAAATTTGTTTCGAAGCCATACGTTTAATAAACGCTGTACAAGTTCGAGTATACATTAGAAAAACACGCGGTTCAGAAATTTTTTCATGCGATGTAGTATTCGTGGAACATGTTCACTAACACACTAGTCAAAGAACACCATGAGTTGCGTACAACGATTCGAGCAAATATTCATCGAATAGCTGTGATCGCGATCAATCTCAACGAAACAACTCGTTGAAGAAGTGTGGTGAACCAATTCAGAAACAAAATCCTTTCACGTGTTCGTGTGAGTCGATCTAAAACCCAGCCACTTCTCTGTAAGTGTAATTCTGAACAGGAGGGAAACAACCTCACAAAAAACGGTATTGTCATTTTGTCTTACTTAGTGACTCATTTTGATGTACTCTGAGCTCGAGGTGCGCGCAACCAGGACATTCACGATTTCTACCAAGTCCTAAGACAGTGCTTAAAGGTACAGTTTCTAGTTAGAAATCATTTAAGCTCACAAACAGCTTTCTTTCGATGAAGTTAGCTACCATCTCGCGTGTCCTATTGCCAAATCTAATACGATACCGGAATTGAGCTAGCACGAATTGGTTGCTAAAACAGGGGAGAGTTCAAACAAAGCCAATATTTGCTTTAGTGTACTAGGTTGTGTAAGAAAACTAAACGCTCCGACATCAATGATGCCTAACATGTGACTATTCCGGAATATCTTGAACTTATAGAAGCAAATATTCATACAGACAAACCCAAAACGGACCAGCTAAACAGAAAAAACAGACCCGTAACTCTAATGCGACACTTCCTCCGAACAAACCTTTGGTCCATCATATCTGGATTAGTAGCAGCTTACTTTCTATGGGTCTTCCACCTACAAACCGGTTTCCCTCCCACAGCTTCTTTAACTACAACTTCTGCAACCTACCTTGCGCTATTTGTATTTTTCCTCGTAGCACCGTTTGTCCAAAAATTGAGACTTGGAAAGATTATCGAATTTGAAGCACGAGTTGAAGAAGCAAGAGCTGAAATAAAGGATGTACGGACCGAATTTCGTGCTAGCATGGATGAGAAGAGATTTCGAAATTGAACTTCGTCGTATTCTGTACAAACGTACCTGTTCGAATGGTGTGGCAGCACGACCGAAAGGTACCGTGAGTGCTCGAGCAATGTTTAGAACATTGGCATCCAGAAAACCAAAATACCAAAAATTTCGGAGTTCATTCGACTACGTACTTGAGGTATGCAACGCTGTGGTACATGGACAAAAGATTTCTACTAGTCAAGCACAAGAGGCTATAAATATTGGGTTTCGAGTGTTGCAAGAATTGAAGAGTGAGAAAGAACTGTAGTTGCAAAAGTTAAATAGCTAGCAACCACTGATACCAAACATGCGGTGTAATCCTTCGAAGCTCCTCCAATTCGAACTTCAACAGTTTCATCTGAATGCAGCAAGGTAAATCTCAACTCTCTTCAACCATCTTATTGGTCTTGAATTGAAATTCACAAACTCACTCATCTAGCTGAGATCCCCTGGGAGTGGCACATAAAACTGAGGAGTATTCTATAGCGTCCGATATATGTATAAAATAACATGTATTTATACACATATATTATTAGACTACCTATGACATGGGAAACACTGTTGATTGAGCGTGAATCATAATGGGGCGTCCTTATAAGAACGAGCTTCGTTTGCTACCTGAAGCTTATCAGTGGGCGGTTACAAACCACAGAGATTGGTTGAAGCAATTGTGGTTTGATCAAACAGAAAAGACGCTGATCGCATGCGGTTCTGGCGGTTCTTACTCTGCTGCATCAATTGCCGTCGCTCTACACAGACATTACCATAGATCTCCGGGGTACGCTGTTACTCCTCTCGAGTTGGAAGCCACGATACCGTGGGGGTCGAATTGCAGTTTGTGGCTATTTTCGGGAACGGGGAGGAACGTAGATATCCGACGAGCACTCAAACGTGCGTCGATTTTAGAAGTCAATGAGCTGACGGTCTTCTGCGCAAAATTGAACAGTCCTTTAGAGAGAGATGCGCGGAGATTATGGCTAGATCGGGTGTTTTCGTTTGAAGCTAACGTAGGGAAAGACGGATATTTAGCAACCAATTCATTGTTTGTCTCCACAGTTTTCCTTGTTGCGTCATTTGAGAAATTACCACAAAACTTGACTACACTAATCCAATCGTGTTTCTCGAGTAAGAGTTCAGAGGAAGAGTTAAAGAGAAATTTGCTATTGGCAGCGGATGGTCGTTCAAACGCGATCGTCTTGCACGGTCCCAGTGGGAAAGCTGGGGCTCTAGATCTAGAGTCAAAATTCACCGAAAGCGCTTTGATTGCGTCAAGCGTGACGGACTTTCGAAATTTCGCGCACGGTCGACACAACTGGATTAATCGTTTCGGTACCGAGAGTTTCGTTGTTGCATTTGTCGGTCCTGGTGAGGAAGAATTGGCAAGACAAACCCTTGATCTTATACCTAAACACATTCCACAAGTCGTTTTACCGCTCGGAGAGAATTTTGCTACCGCTCAAATTTTGTCCATTTACCATTCAATTCAAATTGTTGGTTGGATGAGTGCCCTTCATGACATTGATCCAGGCCGCCCACGAATTCCAGAGTTTGGTCGCAAGTTATACCACTTACCTGCTCGCCTCACACAAGATACGGTGAGAGGATCGGACCGTCAAACTATTGTTCACCGAAAGATTGCCGCTCTTGGCATGAACGAAGAGCACGAAGTATCACCATCAATTTGGTATAAAAAATACTCTGCTTTTCGAAGTAGATTGGTCAGTGTGGACATTCGGGCTGTTGTATTTGATTATGACGGCACTCTAGTTGAGACAAATACTCGCTTCGATCCGCCAGACAAATCGATTGCGGAACGAATGGTTGAGTTGTTAAAAGCAGGAATCCCGATAGGTATTGCGACGGGACGAGGAAACTCAGTAAGGCAACAGTTACGAACTGTGATTCCTACCCAGTTTCAAGCAAGAGTGCTACTCGGATACCTCAACGCATCACAAATCACGCGCCTGAATACTGAAGTCGAGATCGACGAAGATTTTGCGGATCCAGCACTGGAGCGGTTTTGGGAACGATTGCAGTGCGCCATAAAGCACACACCGGGAATAAACATCAAGAAATATCCATATCAAATCTCAATTCGACCAGCGACTGCCACAAAGGTAGCCCAGTTGTGGTTAGTGGTACAAGAATTAGCTAATTGTGAAAGCGAAGGCGAGCTAAAGGTGATGACTTCTAGTCATTCTTTGGATGTCTTACCCAAAAACGTATCGAAGGTGTCAGTAGTTCAAGCTATCTGCAAAGAATTTTCCGTTGACGAATCAAATGTGCTCCGGATCGGGGACAATGGTCGTTGGCCGGGGAACGACAGCGAGTTACTACGTTCGTCGTTAGGACTCAGCGTGCGAGACGTATCGGCTGATCCGCATTACTGTTGGAATCTGTTACCAACCAGATGTAATGGTATTAGTGGAACTTTGTACTATTTGGATCGAATGCAAACAATGGACGGTGTAGTGAGGATGCAACTTTGAATGAAGCTCTTTGTTTGCGAACCCTTGGTAGCGTCATGCAATGGTCAAACGACCGTGCTCGAATTGAATATGAGTGGCTGCGGCTAATATCGAAGTTCAAGTATGATGGTTATCGTGACTTCGTTGCCGGGGTACAGTTCTTAGAGTCTCTCATTACTTGGTTGACGCAATTTGAAACTTCCGAAGAGCGTCAAACTGCCTACGACTTTTTAAAAGATCGGCTCGTATACGTGAGTCCAGCAGAGCTCACAAAACTCATTGATCTGTGTTATTTCGAACACATACGACCAATGGTCACCCAGGTGGCTGCTAACGATCTAGCGGTTGATCGTTACCGCTTATGGTCGCACCCGAATGGATCAAAGCGATTTGACTATTGTTTTCGACACGTGCTGTTTATGGGACTTAGCGACGGTGCGCGAACCGATCTCTTACGATATGCGGCGAGAGGTAAATTGAAAAACGAACAAGTAGTGAGTTTTACTCAGATAGATCCCGACAAGTGGCAGGATCTGCTGGATTGTCTGCGGAACGACACTAACGATCGGAATGCTCGATTTCATTGCCTTTTTGTGATTGACGATTTCACTGCTAGCGGTACATCTATATTGCGTAGACCTGGCTTAGAGAAAGAGTGGAAGGGAAAACTCGTTCGGCTATGGAATTCTCTGGATTACGCACGAAGAGAACTGCAAATTGAACTAATGCAAGAAAATTGGAGTCTGCGTGTTCATCACTATCTCGCGACCCAACAAGCTCGATGCACTTTGCTTAAACGTAAGCAACAAGCAGCTCACGAGCGAGAACACAACTGGTTCAAAAACTTAGAGTTTTCTTTTAGCTCGATATTTGATAGTTCAATCAAAGTTACCGATCAAACTGACCATAGATTCTTACTATTGACTGAAAAACACTATGATCCAAACATAGAGTCGAAGCAGCATCTTGAAGAATGCGAAATCGATAATCTTAAGCGGGGATACGCAGAGTGTTCTTTACCTCTAGTGCTAGAACACAATACCCCAAATAACTCGCTGGCTTTGCTATGGGCGGAATCTAGTAAGGGGGCAAAAATCGCGATGCGCCCGCTCTTTCGTCGACATCAACGACATATTTAGAAGGTACCATAATTGAGTAATCCCTTTAAGAAACGAGCGACAGAGTTTTTCGTGAACGACGAAAGTTTTCTTGCTGCAATTACTCCTTTACCAATAAGGGCATTCTTCAAAGATAACTGTGATCGGCTCTACGATCGCCTAGTGATAGTAAGCGGCACTCCAGGTAGCGGTAAGACAACTTTAGCTAGATTGTTTCAGTATCGCACAATCAAAACACTGTTAAATCACATCGATTTGGAGTCCTACAGCGACATAGAATCCGCGCTTTCGGAATGTGGAATGTTAGTTGATCATGTGCCCACGAAGTTGACCTGTCGCATTTCATTAACCACCGACTACCGTGAGTTTTGGGAGTTTCCCTACCCTCCAGAAATACGTACTCGATTGTTGGAGTCTATGCTTCAAGCTCGCACTTGTCTCGCTTGGATCCAAAATATAGAAGCCGCGGGTCATTCTCTTCAAGAGGTCACCGTCGTCCCAAAGAACACCTCTGTAGCGGCCGCAGCGAGTATCGGTGTCGAGAGTGTCGCCGACTTATATAAGAAAGCAAGTCAAGTGGAACTCGCAATCTATAACATATCTGCTGCGCTGTTGCCACCGGCTCTAGATCAACTTCCCGCTATTGCAATAGCTCCCTATCGTCCCTTTGACGTCATCGAAGAGTTTCAAGTCGCCTCAGACAATCAGGTTTCCAACTTAAATCCATTGGTCATTTTTGACGATGCCCACGAGTTACACATAACACAATTTGACTTTCTAACTTCTTGGTTGGTTAGACGTGAGTTACCCATAGGCCGATGGATAATGACGCGATATGATGCGTTATCTCCAGAGCAAGTGTTTCAAGGAGCTGAAAGCCGCGCAATAGAGGATCTAAAAAGAGTTCAAACAAAACGGGACATTACCGAGATCCGTTTTCACAGCGACGACAACCGTAAAGCTGAGCGCAAAAGATTTCAAAAAATGGCTCGGGACATGTCCACTCGCTACATTCGTATGATGCCAGTGTTTGAACAGAGAGGGATAAGTGATCTAGCTTCGGTTCTTCAAAATGATCCACCAAAGCTCACTAAAGGTCAACTAGCGAACCTGAGAGATCTAGTTAGTAAGGATCACGAGAAATATGGGATAAGCATGCAGTGGCGCGAGCAAATTCAACACAAAGTGCAGAATTACGCGAAGGGTACAACAGATCAAGATGTCGGTGAAGATGTTCAAGTTGCAATGGAGAGGATTTTGCTTCACCGCTTCGCAAACCGACTTCGGCCAAGCGATCTATTTTCTCGCCGCCAAGATGTTGAACCAAGCAAACCGATGAAGTGCGACAGCGGCGTAGCACACGGTGCTCAGATACAATTAATGCATCGGTTTGGCCGACCTTATTACTACGGTATCAATACCTTGTGCGACAGCGGCTCAAACAATCCAGAGTTGTTCTTGCAGTTAGCAGAACGATTGGTTGAACAAGCCGAAACCAAAATCGTGAGAAACCGACCAGCGTCGTTATCGTCACGAGAACAGCATCGGCTACTCCGAGAACGTGGTTCGGAGATTGTCAATTCGTGGACCTTTCCTGAATGCGACAATGTGCGCGCATTGATCGAATTAATCTCTTCGCTTTGCCGAGTCGCTACTTTAAAAGAAAATGCTCCTCTAGGCGCGGGTGCAAATTCCTATGGGATTCCTCAATCAGACTTCAACGAGTTACCAATAGAGAATCCACACCTAGCCCGAGTTCTTCAGTTTGGTATTTCATACAACGCGATACAACTCGTTCAAAATCACAAAACAAAGGGAGATTTGTGGTGTCTTTTAGAGATTGGTGGCGCAGCGAGTCTTCATTACGGGCTCCCATTCTATCGCGGTGGATTTATTGAAGGATCGATACACGAACTCTCTGTCACAATAACTAGGTAACGAGCATTGTGCGCTGGATAAATTGCCCGAGCCATCGAGGCGACAGTGTCAAGAATTTGTTACAGAAGCATTTTGAACAGCCCAATCGTCGCGTACTCTTGTTAGGTGGAGCGGGATTTGATCCCCGTGCACAAGTCTTTCCACTCGAGCTCAATAGACTGCTTCAGCATCGCCTAAAAGCATTGCTGCTAAAAGAAGAACGACCCAAGACTACAGACGATTTAATTTCAAGAGCAAACGATGTAAATGCGTTATTAACTAATGAACTAAATGATCTTAGTGTAGTACCCATTGAAATCTTGAGTCGTGACTTGTCATTAGTTGGAGGACGTCGAGCTGTTTCAAGGGTCGCGCAAGAATTGTCAAACCATTGGACTGACATCGTTGTTGACGTGAGTGCTCTATCTACCGGAATCAGTTTTCCGATAATTCGTTGCACCATGGAGTGGGCTGATCAGAATCCATCAAACAACCAATTACATATTGTGCTAGCTGAACATTCGATTGTCGATCAAAAAATATCTTCCGAACCGTTAGACAGATCCAAAGAAATCTTCGGTTTCAAAGGGAACTATGGATTGGAAAGCACTTCAAAAGCAGCAAAGCTTTGGTTGCCTCAACTGGCGATTGATCAACGAGAAGCGTTAAATAGAATTTACGACGAAATTCGGCCACACGACGTTTGTCCTATACTACCGTTTCCCTCCAGGGATCCTCGGGCCGGCGATCGATTGTTGGAGCACTTCGCTAATGAAATATTAAACATCTGGGAAGTAACCCCACGAAACGTAATTTACGCCGCCGAAGGCAATCCTCTTGATTTATACCGAACGGTGTTGCGAATTGATGACGAACGAAAGGTGGTATTTCGAGAAGCAGACGGTTCCCAATTACTACTTACGCCGACTGGAAGTAAAGCACTAGCACTGGGTGCCGTGATGGCAGCCATCGAGCGTAATTTACCAGTTCGCTACGTAGAGTCAATCGCGTACAATGTAAATTGGGATGAAATCGAAAAAGCGCATGAGAGTGAAGTAGATTTGTTGCATCTGTGGCTCGCTGGCGAACCTTATCTAAACAATAACGAATCGAACACTGACTGATGACTTCTAAGAATTCACATTGTGTCTACGGAACCGGTTTATTAGCTCTTGACCTAATTTTTGGACCTGAAGACGAGCAACCAACTCGATGGTTCGCAGGTGGTACCTGTGGCAACGTTCTTGCTATCTTGAGTTATCTAGGGTGGGATAGCTTCCCAATTACACGCTTGAACGGTGATGTTGCTTCACAGGTCGTTCAAAGAGATCTAAACAAAGTGGGAGTTAAGCTAGACTTCGCGAATCTCGCTCCCCAAGCTCCCACACCGATTGTAGTGCACCGGATCAAGCGAACATCGAAAGACGGCAAAACACATTGCTTTTCTAATCATTGTCCCTTTTGTCGGTCTCGGTTACCGAGTTTTCGTGCTATACGAAATGACACAGCGCAAACGGCGCTCTCGCATTGGATTCCTCCTACAGTATTTTTTCTTGACCGAGCATCACGAGGCATGATAACATTAGCTGAAGCCGCTGCTGAGTCAGGAGCACTCGTCGTTTTTGAACCTAGTACCCGAATGAACTCCCAATATATGCTTGAAGCCTTGCGTATCGCTCATATTGTTAAATACGCAGACGAGCGCTTTCCCCAGCCATTAAATGCATTAGAACTCAGCGAAAGCATCTACATCGAAATTCATACTTTGGGTAGCCACGGGTTTCGATACCGAACTCGACTCGCGAATCACACGAGTGATTGGATTAGCCGACCGGCTTTACAACCCAAAAATATCGTTGATAGTGCAGGAGCGGGTGATTGGTTTACAGCAGTGTTAATTTCCGAATTCCCTGATGGTCTCGAAGACCTCCGCGGGCTGAATATATCTAGACTGGAAGCTATTTTTGAACATGCAAACGCGGCGGCAGCTTGGAACTGTTTGTTTGAAGGTGCTCGAACGAGTATGTACTTGATGCCACAAGAGACTTTACGTGCGAAGATACAGAACCTACAAGAAGGAAGGACAAGAGAGTCCTTTACCTTCGGCGAGGATGGTAGCGATACTAAAGAAACCGACGATTTTCCAACCTGTCCTGTATGTACCTCCTGACTTCGACGGTCTGAAATGCTAAGTTGTTGATATGTATGTATTTGCCAAGATCGTTAGGCACTACATTTTAGCGTTTTCGCCCTGATGGGGCGTTTTTTTCTTAGTGGATTGGGAAGGGTTGGGTGCGGATTTTGAGGTCGAGCGCTTG
>VXUA01000036.1 GCA_009837185.1 Gammaproteobacteria bacterium
GACCCGCCGTACCGACATCAGGCAGACGCCATCGAGGCGACCGTGTCCGATGGAAGGAGCCTCGCACTCACCACGGGAACGGGCTCGGGGAAGACTGAGTCATTCCTTCTACCCATCCTGTCGAAGCTGGCGATCGAGTCAGCGACTCGGCCGGAATCGTTTGGTCAGCCATCCGTACGGGCGGTGCTGCTATATCCGATGAATGCCCTCGTGAACGATCAACTGGGTCGCCTACGACTGTTCTTTGGTGACGCGGCGGTCTCGGGCATGTTCATGGAATGGTCGAGGCGCCCGGCCAGATTCGCCCGTTACACGAGCCGAACCCCCTATCCGGGAGTACGGACCACAGCGAAGGACCAGGACCGACTTCGGCCCATCGGTGAGTTCTACGTCGATCTGATGAACAGGGCCTCGGATCCAGACGACCCGGACGCTGATGCCGCCGATCACCTCCTAGAGAGCCTGAAGGAACGCGGCAAGTGGCCGGCCAAACCAGACCTCAGGTCTTGGTATGGGCTACCAAACCAGCGATGGCGGGACCGGACAGGGCGATACCAGCGAGCTGTCATGCAAGCTCAAGATGCGGAGTTGATCACTAGGCACGAAGTGCTCGCCAACCCACCAGACGTTCTTGTAACCAACTACTCCATGCTCGAGTACATGCTCATGAGGCCCCTAGAACGACCAATCTTCGAGCGCACACGCGACTGGCTAGCCGCTCATGAAGACGAGCGCCTGATGCTTGTGGTCGACGAGGCGCACCTGTATCGAGGCGCCGCAGGAGCCGAGGTGGGACTGCTCTTGCGGAGACTACGGGACCGACTTGGCATTCCGCAGGACCGGCTCCAGGTCATCTGCACAAGCGCGAGTTTCAACGACCGGGACTACGCGGCGGAGTTCGCCGCCGAACTCTGCGGCACAGATCCAGACTC
This sequence comes from Gammaproteobacteria bacterium, assembly GCA_009837185.1. Classification (GTDB taxonomy): domain Bacteria; phylum Pseudomonadota; class Gammaproteobacteria; order Pseudomonadales; family Azotimanducaceae; genus Bin55. The sequence goes on from VXUA01000036.1 coordinate 933, forward strand.
CTTCGTGACCCTGACCGGCGACCTGGCACTCCGCGAGCGTTCAGGGGTAGGGAGCAGGGAGGACGCATCGGTACTTGCGAATGTCTCGCTTTCTGACTTCTATGGAGCTGCATCGGACGAGGAACGACTGGGGGTGGTGGAAGACCTGCTGGCATACCGCGGTGTCGTATCGGCATCGAGTAGTTCAGCGGCCCTATTCCAGGCCCTGCAGGACTTCCCCCCGATGGGCAGCCTCGTGAACATGACAATGCAAGTCGCCGCGCCGCTGGAAGAGTTGGCGACTGATCTCTTCCCCGAGAGCGATCCGGAGATGGCAGACCGAGCGCTTACAACCCTTATCGCGCTTGGAAGTTCCGCACGTCCGGGTCCTGCGGAGCCCGGACTCCTGCCGTGCCGGATCCACGCGTTCTTTCGCGGGCTGCCCGGCATCTGGGTATGCCTCGACGAGGCCTGCCCAGTTCGTCGCGATCTTCCACCCGGACCCGTCGGACAGGCCTGGAGCCAACCTCGCGATTCGTGCCCGTGCGGCTCTCGGGTGTTCGAACTGTTCACCTGCCGCAACTGTGGAGCTGCATACGCCCGTGCATACACCGACGACGTGGAATCACCTGACTACCTATGGTCCGAGCCTGGCGGATCGTTCGAAGCAGCCGAAGGCTACGTCAGCCAACTCTTCGCGCTAGATCTACTGCTGGAGCCTCCAACGACTTCTGATGTCGAGCCAGCCGACCTCGACCTGATGACGGGTCGTCTCAAGTCCTCGCCTTTCGGCGACCGGGTCAGGCAGGTCTTCCTGCGCAGGGATCGACTTGTCGAACCATCCGAGAGTGAGGAGGACCAGCACGCCAGTCTCGGAGAGTTTCGGCCGTGCGGAGTCTGCGGTGACACCGCTGCCTTTGGGCGTACCTCAGTTCAGGACCACCAAACGAAGGGAGACCAACCCTTCCAGGCGCTCGTCGCACGGCAACTGCAGGTTCAGCCGCCGAGTCCTCAGGCTGCGAGCAGCTTTGCTCCGTTACGAGGTCGGAAGGTCTTGGTCTTCTCTGACTCTCGTCAGACCGCAGCTCGGTTGGCGCCGAACCTTCAGGACACCTCGATGCGCGACGCTCTGCGGCCGCTCATCCTAAGTGGCTGGGCGGATCTTGCGAGGGTTCCTGGCGTTGGAGATCTCATGAGCCTTGAGGACCTATATCTCGCCGTGTTGCTCTCCTCGCAGCGTATGGGAGTCAGGCTGCGACCCAAGCTGAAGAACACGGAATCCTTGCACATCACTCTTGAGGTCGCCCGAGCTCTTCAGCGCGATGTGCTGTCGAATACAACCGATGCGATCAAGCTCATGCTGAAGGTCCGAGCAGAGAATCCCCCCGAGGCGCTGCTGCGAGCAATCCACGAGACTCTCACCAGCAAGTACTTCGGAGTGCAATCGCTCGCTCTCGCTAGTCTACGCGAGCAAGAATCTCTCACCGTCGACCTTCAAGACCTTCACGATCTCCCAGGCATTACGGGGCCAGCTGAGAAGGTCGCGCTAGCTCGCGTATGGCTCAACGCTTGGTCAACGAACGGATACTGGTTCCGAAGCATGACCCCGAGCTTCTGGAGGACGCGTCAGGGAGTACGACCACACGCAGGTCACTTCACCGCGCTTGAACGCTGGCTTGGCGATCATGGCGCAGTCAAGGCCTTCAAGAAGTGGTGGCTGCCGACGCTGCTGGAGTTGTTCGCCGAGAACGTCGCATCCAAGTCATACCGGCTCCTGGCACAACAGCTGGCACTCGACCTCAGACCTGAATGGGGCTATTGCCAGACATGCCGCTCAACGCAGCGACCGTTCCCCGGTTTGGCAAAGTGCGTGGCCTGCGGCCGTCTTGACACTGTGACCCCCATCGATCCCGATTCGGATCCCGTCTTTGCCGCAAGGAAGGGCTACTACCGCGCAAGCTCCCGTCGAGCGCTCGGACCCATGCAGGAGCCACCCGTGGCCCTCATCGCTGCGGAGCATACGGCGCAGTTGAATGCGGCTCAGGCTGACGAGGTGTTCTCGCGTGCCGAGCAGTACGAACTCCTGTTCCAGGATGTGGACATCGGCTTGCCTGCACCGGGACAACAGCCACGCACCGCCGTAGATGTTCTGTCATCGACCACCACGATGGAGGTGGGGATCGACATCGGCGCGCTGTCAGGGGTGGCTCTACGGAACATGCCACCAGCTCGTTCGAGTTACCAACAGCGCGCTGGCCGAGCAGGTCGGCGAGGTAACGCGGTAGCCACCGTGCTCGCCTTCGGGAGCGCGGACAGCCACGACGAACAGTACTTCCGCGAACCACAGTCGATGGTGCGGGGGCCGGTCGAGGATCCAACACTGACACTCGACAACGTCGCGATCGCCCGGCGGCACGTGACTGCCTATCTCTTCCAGCGGTACCACGAATCCCGCCTCCCCCGTGTTGACCCAGAAGAGCAGCCCCATCTGTTCGAGGTACTAGGAACGGTCCGAGACTTCCTCAGCGAGGACTCGAGACTCAATCGTCGAGACTTCGAGGGGTGGCTCCGCGAGAACGAGCACGAGTTGAGGGAATCCATACAGGACTGGCTTCCTAAGTCTCTGACGCAGGAAGACCGCATGGACCTGCTCGAACGGTTGGTGCACGAGACCCTGCAGGTCGTCGACTCTGCGTTGCCTCCCGAGGACGCGGCAAGTGGCGAATCCGCAGGCGCGCCGACGAGTATGGGGGTGCACGAAGCGGCAGAGGACGAGGCCATTGAAGTGCTGATTGAGGCTCCCCCGGAAGTCGATGAGGAGCCAAGCACCGCTGTCCGGTCCGCGACGAACCTGCTAGATCGCCTGCTCTACAAGGGAGTCCTGCCGCGATACGCCTTCCCGACAGATGTTGTGTCCTTCCACGTGTTCGACCGCAATCGGTCAAGCCGGTTTCGGCCGGTGTTCGAATATGCGCCGAACCAAGGGCTGCCGGTGGCGCTCACGCAGTACGCGCCAGGCAAGGAAGTATGGATTGACGGGAAGCTCTGGAGATCCGGTGCGCTCTACTCACCGATGCAGTCCGATCGTGTCGAGGCCTGGCAGGAACGTCGCCTGTACTTCGAATGCAGCATCTGCCGTTATGCAGCGACTGCAAGCCTTGAGGATGCTGACCGCGGCGAGAAGCGCAACTGCCCAGCCTGCGGCAGTGACGGGATGTTCGGGCCTGCTAAGAACTGGATGACGCCACCTGGTTTCGCTCATCCACAGGCCTTGGAGGAAGGGACATCACCTGAGGACCAACCAGAGAGGAGCTACGCGACCCGCGCGAGGCTCGTAGCCGAAGGCCCAGCTGACCCCGAGCGGTGGCAAGCGGTCACCCCTCGGCTTAGGAGGTACTTCCACCGCACCCACCTACTCGTTACGAACAGTGGGCCCAGGCGGGAGGGCTACACCTACTGCACACTGTGCGGAGTCATCGGACCTACCGCTCACCCGTCGAGCCACTTATCGGGCGAGCACCCAAAGCCATACCCGGACGATCGTCGGCCCAACTGCCCGGGATCAAGAGCCACGTCCGGCCTCGTACTCGGCACCGACTTCATCTCAGATGTTCTTCTCATCGGAGTTCAGGCTGCGAGCCCGGTGACACTACAACCAGGGCTCCTCGCGACCGATGTCGCCCTCCGCACGCTGGCAGAGGCATTGACGATTGCCGCTGCACAGGCTCTTGAGATCGAACGAGCCGAGCTGCAGGCCGAATACCGCCCGGCACTCACTCCCGGCGGACATGCTGGCCTCGAAGCCGAGGTCTACGTCTATGACACACTCGCCGGGGGTGCCGGATTCTCCCAACGCATAGGAGACATGGGACGAAGGGTCTTCGAGGACGCGCTCGCGCTGCTGCAAGAATGCCCGTCGAATTGTGACCACTCCTGCTACCGGTGCCTGCGGAGTTTCAAGAACCGCTTTGAACACGATCTCCTAGATCGACACGTCGGTGCGAGTCTCCTGCGCTACCTGCTTGACGGCACTGAGCCCTCTCTTGACAAGACTCGGCTCGAGGCTTCCACAGATCGTCTGTTCGCCGATCTGGAGCGTCTGGGCACTGAGGGTGTGGAGTTCGCCCGGAACGCCATCGTAGAAGTGCCGGGGATCGGGCACCTTGAGGCACCTATCGTCGCCCGCCACTCAGCCGGAGATCTCATCGTCGGCGTCCACCCTCCACTGACGCCGGGCTTCGCCGCCGAGGGACGCTTGCGGGACGCCGCCGAGTTCAGCACTACCACTCCCGTCCATCTCACTAACGAGATCCTGATCACCCGAAATCTTCCCCGAGCCAGCCAATCCGTCCTCGCCGCGCTCGGACGATGACGGAGCCGGACTCCTTCAAGACAGCGGTCAACGTCTCTGGCTCCTGGCCCAAGCCGCCGACACTATGGAGTTTCTCGGCGCTCGAGGAAGTAAAGCAGTGTCCGCGGCGATACGCGTTGAAACGCGCTTCGTACCCGGATCTCTGGGATCGCCCGGGCTACCCGGAGCGCGTCAGCGAGGCCGGCATCGTCGGCGTAGTCGTGCACGAAGGTGTCCAGGTCGTCCTGCTGGCCCTCAATCGAGCCGGATGCGCGTCCCTTGCCGATGCGAAGGCGGTTCAAGTCATTCGTCAGCTAGGTGGCTACACCGAGATAGCCACGGAGGCACTCGACGCGCATCTCGAGCAACTGACGCCCAATCCTCGCATGTCGTCACAAGTTGACCGCCTGCGTCAGCGCTTGGGGCACCGTTGCGCAGAGATGCGGCAAGCGATACAGGCACTCGTTTCACAAAGCCCCATCATTCGCACCAAGCCCGATGTGGTTGGAGCGCGATCCGCTGATCACCCAGTCAGCAGCCGCCTCGCGGTCGGCACGCATCCTGAAGCAACGCTCGTTGCTCAAGCGGACCGATTCACAGGCCGCCTCGACCTGCTCGCCGTCCATCCAGAACACGCAGACATCATCGACTTCAAGACGGGCGAGCACTCTCAGCGCCACACGAGACAG
>VXUA01000025.1 GCA_009837185.1 Gammaproteobacteria bacterium
CTTCGACGTCGGGGATTGGTCGCTGTTTTGCGATCGGCACCGGGTGTCTGCGATCGATGGAACGAAAACTGACGAAGGTCTACGGATCCCAGGCACCCGCGCGCCGCGCCGAGAGCGAACGCTTGGAGTAGATCTAAAACGTCAATTTCGATTTTCACGATCTTGAATTTTGCAACTCGTTGATGATCGTAGCTCGAAACATGTGCCAGATCACAAAATCGAGTGGCGAGTTCCCGCGAAAAGGATCTTAGACGGGTGAATGTTCATCTCAGGGGTAACTGGTGCTTAAACGGCTAATTTAAGCTTTTCGGCCGATCTCTCAAAAAACGCCCTTCGAGGAAGCCCGTAGAGCGACGAAAACGACCTAAGACGATGTAGACCCCATCCTCTATCGCGGTCACACGGGGGATTTAGAACTCGTTGCGAGGATCCGCTCTTTCTACAACCTAACACCCAGTACGATTTTTTGAAGTATCACTCTGCTTTGATCGCGCACTAGTTCACGCCGGCTTTACTTCTACGAATAAGTGATTTCTTTCGGTGTTCCTATGGATTCTATCTTACCTTCGTAAAGGTGCGCGACAATGCGCTTAGCTTCAGTTGCGTTGCGCGCTCGAATCACAATCTCGAAAGAATATAGGAGACGATTTATTTTTGTCTTAACCGGCACTGCGTACTCGTTCATAATCCGAATGTTTGCTCCTGGACAAATCGGCGAAGGGTGAAGATTATCGAGATCGATCCGTTACAGACACTCCACCACCACTTTGTTAATATTTGAAATAATGAATTAAATATATAATTAACACAATGAACGTCATCGCAGTAGCCAGTCAGAAAGGCGGATCCGGGAAAACGACCGTTGCCATTCATCTCGCCACCTGGTTTGCACAGGTAGAAGAAAAGAACGTGGCGCTCATAGACCTCGATCCGCAAGCGTCAGCGTGCGCGTGGTCCGACTATCGCCACGCCAAAGATCCCGTGGTCCTGGCTACGCACGCGAACCGACTGCAGTCAGAACTACAACGACTAGCCGAGCACCAGGGCGATGTGGTCGTTATTGACACGGCACCGCATTCGGACTCCATCGCGTTAGAAGCCATGCGCAGCGCACACCTGGTCCTCATTCCCACCCGGCCGTCTTTTCTCGATATCAAAGCGGTGGTGAATACGCTCACGCTCGCACAGATGGCTAAGACGGAAGTGGTAGTGGTGCTCAATCAGTGCCCGCCGCGAGGACAGGACGCGAACGAAGCGGAGAAAGCGATCTCGGCTCTAGACGTCGAAGTCAGCGCGGCGCGACTGACACAGCGAACGATCTTCGGTCGAGCATTGCTCAACGGACAGACTGCGATCGAGGCAGAGCCCAAAAGCAAAGCTGCCCGCGAGCTGACCGCACTCGGTCGCTACCTTACTCAAAAACCCTCATCACCAGGAGACGATCCATGAAATCAAACAACACGTTCTCAGACGTGGTCAAGTCCGACACACCACCAAGCACCAGCGCCATGCCCGTACTCGAGGAATTGCTCAAACGTGGTTCCAAGCACGTGGGTAGCTACTTCGATCCCGCAGTCCATAAGAAACTCAAGCAGATGGCGGCGAACGAGGACACGACCATTCATGCGTTGATTGCAGAAGCGATATGGTTGCTCCTACAAAATCGCAATGCACCTGGTATTGGAAAAACGACGACTGGTGGCGGGACGCGCGCAACGCCGATCCACGCCGAGAAGAGAAAATGAATTTTGACTGATAAGGGCAGTTATCAACCACTTTTTTAGCTGAGAAGTCCACCATGAATTTACCCCTCACCGCGCTCCTGCGAGACGACCGCAAACTCCCCGCGAACCTCTTTCACGTCATCCATGCGGCGACCAGCGCGAACACGCACCGCGCCTACGCCCACGCCTTTCGGCAATTCGCCCGCTGGTGCGGGAATCGCGACCTGAGCGATCGCACCCTCGCCGAATACGTGAGTTATCTGTACCACGACCGCAACCTGGCGCCGAGCAGCATCTCGGTGGCGGTCGCGGCGATCAAGCGGATGGTCAAGGCGATGGGTCGAGATCTCGGCTGGAGTCTGACCACCGAAGCCGTGGCCGGCATGCGCCGACTCGGCAAAGAGCGCGGCCGGGGACAATCGCAGGGGCTGACCTACGAGGACTTCGTGCTCTGCATGAATACGGCCGAACAACAACGTCCGCATGAGACCGAGCACCGAGCTAGGAGAAGGGCGAAGCAGGACCAGGTGATCATCGCGCTGCTCTTCATGGCGAGACTGCGAAGGAGTGAGGTCGCGGCACTAGAGTGGCGCGACGTGCAAGACGGACAGACCAACGACACGCTCTTAGTGCAGGTGCGAGCCTCCAAGACCAATCAGGAAGGTCGACCCGACTATCGATTGCTCAAGGGCATCGCGGCCCAAGCCGTGCACGCGTTGCGCTGGCTGGGCCATGAACCGACGCGTAAGGTGGTGGGACTGAGTCCGCAACAACTCGCCAGGAGGTTTCAAGCATGTTGCGAGTACGCCGGACTCAAAGGCAAATTAGCGTAGCCGAACAACTTATGAGCCATTACCTAGCTCTAGGGATCGAATACAACGGAACCGGATTCTGTGGATTGCAAACACAACTGGCACAGAGAACTGTACAAAGCGAACTTGAAGACGCGATCTCTCAAGTTGCAGCCGAACAAGTACGTATCGACTTCTCTAGTCGAACTGATAGTGGGGTGCACGCAACCAATCAAGTGATTGGATTTGAGAGTGATTCATTTCGTGAAAATTACAACTGGCGACAAGGCATTAACGCGTACCTTCCGGACGACATCGCGGTGCACACTCTAGTAACGGTAGCTCCAAACTTTGACGTACGTCGATCTTCTCGTTGGCGTCGCTATTTGTACGTCTTCGGCGAGTGTGATCACGTTCCCGCGATCGGAAGAAATTTTGCCACTTGGGGAGCACCAGGTTTAAACGTCGAAGCGATGAATTCACAAGCACAGGCATTCTTGGGAGAGCACGACTTTACGTCGTTCCGCGGAGCAAACTGTCAATCGAAGTCGCCGCGTCGTTGCTTACATTCGCTATCTGTGCTTCGTATGGGTGATTACGTAATAGTTGACATTATTGCTAATGCGTTCTTACTACGCATGGTGCGAAATATTGCCGGTGCATTGTTGGATATCGGACGTGGAATCGCGCTAGATATGAACTCATTGCTTTCGTACCGGGACCGAAGTCGCGCATCCAAAACAGCACCACCGATGGGTTTGTACCTTGTGCAAGTTTGTTACAAAGAGTACCCCGAGTTGAGTCGATTGCGGATCCCCCGAATTCTAGGTTCTGAATGCCGACTACACCAGTGGGAATCTGACGACTTTGTAAATGTGCGTGAATTCATAGAACCGCACGAAACGCTTGTAGAGTAATCGTCTGGCTCTACACCAAATAGTCTCGCCCCCTGTGGGGTCCTCAGATCTTCATTCTTGGCTTGCTTGGATTGAATTTGTGCAGCAAACTGGTCGAAGACGGAGTTGGTATCACGTGGTTCTTGTCGCACGACGATTGGGCTTATTGAAACCTGCACGTCAAGTAGTAGTCATTGCGGGAACGAATGGCAAGGGAACCACGGTTAATTTCACCGAACAGTTGCTCGTTGCGCACGGTGTTCGAGTCGGAAGTACTTACTCTCCTCATCTTCACCGATACAACGAACGAATTCAGATCAATGGTCGAGTGGTTGAAGATCAAGAAATCGTTTCCGCTTTCGAAGCTATACATGAAGCACAAGATGATGTCCACTTGAGCTACCATGACTACGCGACATTGGTTGGCCTGTGGATTTTCAAGCAACACCAAGTAGACGTCGCTTTGTTGGAAGTTGGCGTCGGAGGACGATATGATGCCACCAATGTCGTAAGTCGAGACGTAAATGTGATAACCTCGATCGCGTTAGATCATCAAGAAATGTTGGGACCAGACCTTGAGACTATTGGATGGGAAAAAGCGGGAATTGTGCGTTGCGACGTACCACTCCTCTACGGTAGCCTAAAGAGCATACCTACTGTCCTTGGTCGAGCCCGTGCTCTTGCTTGTCCAATATTTCGCCGTGGTCCTGCATTTGACGTTCAGTTGCACGACCAAAACAAGGGTACCATCTCTATTCTTCAAGGAGCTAGCGCAAGTCGTATTGAGATATCGGGGGTATCCAAGCATCCCCTATCGATCGCACTGGCAGCACAAATTACGGTCATCTTGGGGTACAACATGAGTGATTCCGTCGTATCCAGTGCTTCTTTCCAGCAATTACCAGGTCGAATGGAACTGATTCACCACAGGGATCGGATCTGGCTACTCGATGTCGCACACAATCCAGATGCCGTCGAATATTTAATGCGATTCTTGCCGAAATTGACCGATAAACGAGTTGCTAAAGTGTTGTTGGGGACTTCGAAGCGCAAAGACTTTTCGGGAATTGTCAATGCGCTAAGAGTACCGACGGATCGCATCCTGGTAACTACCACACAGGGAAGACGAGGAACGACTTGGAAGAGTCAAAGTGCCAACTTTGGAATACAATGTATCGAAGAATTGGATTTCGCCTACCAAGAATTGGTAGCCAATACGGTATCAGGAGACTTGATCTTAGTCGTCGGTTCTTTTGATGTCGTAGGTCGACTCCGGGCAAAAGTCGCGAGTTAATGGAATGAAGAAAAACAGAATGGATGCTAAAAAGCGAAACATTGTCGTGGGGATCATTTTCTTAGTCGCGGTGTTGGTCATTCTTGTACCAATGCTGTTCGATAAACCCGTACAGATCACCACCGAGATCGACGATTTTGAAAATCCCGAAATCGAATTACCCGATTTAACAATTGAAGAACCGCCCTTGGATGACGTGCGCGCAGCGGGAGTAAAACTTGACGCGCTCGTTGATGCTGACGGTTTTGATAAAGAAACGGGTGTTCGAATCGGGGAACCAGAACTCACTTCTGAAGTTGCCGATACCAAGCGGTGGGCGGTACAACTCGCGAGTTTCGCAAACGAGGAGAGTGCTCAAAATTTAGTCGATCAGTGCCTAGCTGCAGGCGACCAAGCATGGTTGTCAGTTGCGAAGGTCGATGGTAAAACGATGCATCGGGTCGCGGTTGGACCATTTCTCCGGCGCGATGACGCAGAAGATCAATCGTCGACGCTAGAGACGAAATACGACATCAAACCGATGATCGTTGCTTACCGAGATTAGGAGACGTGTCGCCTTTCGAAATTGGCGTAGTCGATATCGCTATCTGTGTGATATTGCTGCTCGGCGCGCTTGTTGGAAGATTTAGCGGGTTTCTCAAATCCCTCGTTGGCTTGGCTGCGTGGGTCGTGGGGATCGTGCTCGGCATCATGTTTGGCACAACCATTGGAAACTTGATATTTCCTAAAGGTCTAGAGTCGATACCCTGGTTACCAGAAGTCATTGGTTTTTCTCTTTTACTTATAGCAGTTTTGGTCGTAGGGGCTTTTACCCAACAAATTGTTAGTAAAGCTCTGGACATGACTGGACTAAAACCTTTGGACAGGGTACTCGGCATGGTTTTAGGATTCTTGACTGGTGCTTTCGTAGTGATTGCGATTGGTATAATTTTCGAACTTGGAACCGCTCCAGAAGCACTCTGGAAAAACTCACGATTGTTACAGTTTTTGATGGAGTTTGAAGTCTTCGTTCGAGACATTCTCGGGTCTTTTTCTACGCCTGCAAGTCCTCCGACAAGCACATAATGTGTGGCATCGTTGGCATAGTCAGTAGCGACCCAGTCAGCCAAGAACTATATGACGCGTTATTGGTGCTTCAGCACCGAGGGCAGGATTCCGCAGGAATTGTAACTTCCCATGATCAGCGGTGTCACAGCTATAAGCAAGCTGGACTCGTCAGCGAAGTTTTTGATGAACAACATCTTCAAGGACTCCGTGGCAACATGGGAATCGGGCATGTTCGCTATCCGACTGCAGGTACCAGCAGTTTTCACGAAGCACAGCCTCTCTACGTGAATTCCCCCTACGGCATTGGTCTAGCTCATAACGGGAACCTCACCAACGTACGCGAACTGCGAGAACAGTATTTTCGCAACGTCCCCCGACATATCAACACCTCGTCGGACTCAGAATTGTTTCTGAATGTGCTTGCAAATGAATTAAATAGCACAAACCGGTGCGTCGTCGAACCTGAGAACGTATTTGATGCAGTGAGAAAGCTACATTTAGCATGTCGCGGCGGGTACGCTGTGGTCGCGCTAATAGTTGGTTCTGGAATCGTTGGAATTCGGGATCCCCGAGGGATTCGACCACTTATTGTGGGCATCAAACGGGGTGTAACCGATGACTACATCATGGCTAGTGAGTCTGCGGTTCTCTCGGTTTTGGGGTACGAGATTTATCGCGATGTACGACCGGGAGAAGCGATTTTTATCGATCGCCAAGGGCAACTTCACGCCCAAGTCTGCCACGATAATTCTTGTCTGACACCGTGTATTTTCGAGCATGTATACCTCGCACGTCCTGATTCGGTCTTAGACAATATCTCTGTGTACAAAGCAAGACTTCGAATGGGTGACAAGCTCGCTGATCAAATCTTGGACCGGTTTCCCCAAGGCGAACATGATATCGACGTAGTGATTCCGATACCCGAGACTAGTCGAACCGCGGCAATTCCAGTCGCGAATCGATTAGACGTGAAACTACGTGAAGGATTCGTCAAGAATCGTTATATAGGTCGTACTTTCATCATGCCTGAACAAAGTATGCGACGCAAATCGGTGCGTCAAAAATTAAACGCGATTCAGCTTGAGTTTGAAGGTAAAAACGTGCTGCTTATTGAAGATTCCATTGTTCGTGGAACGACTTTGTCCGAGAGTATTCGGCAAGCACGTATTGCAGGTGCTAAAAAAGTGTATGTAGCGTCCGCAGCGCCACCGATCCGATATCCGAATGTATACGGTATTGATTTACCGACAAGTAGCGAATTCTTAGCGAACAATCGCAATGAAGAACAGATTGCGAACCGCATCGGAGCAGACATGCTCGTGTATCAAACGCTTCCTGACTTGATTGCCGCGGCGCGCGAAGGAAACACCAGTGTCGACGGTTTTGAATGTTCTGTATTTGACGGCGAGTACTACAATCCTGACATTAGTCCGGATTACTTGATGGCGCTTTCGGAAATCCGTAATAACGCTTCAAAAGTAGCGACCGAAGCAGCTTTAGCGTTTCAGAATTTCTAACCTAACGTCGTAGCACAAAAAGTCATCAATATGGCGGTACTCGAAGTGGCTGAGTTTCTCCACGTCAGCACCCCAACGTCTTGGGTCGAACAAGCTTCGAAACTTCAGCCTCTGTTGTTGATTGATCATGCAAACTGTGAACGCAAAGCGGCGAGTTCTGCATTGTCAATGATCTATCGATACGAAGAGCAGTGTGATTTTGCGGTCCAACTCTCAAGGATCGTGCGCGAAGAAATGCGCCACTTTGAACAGGTGCATGCGTTACTGAAAACATTGCAGATCGAATACGTACATCTAAGCCCGAGTAAGTACGCAAGGGCGCTGCACAGCTACGCACGAGAACATAGCCCCACCAAATTTGATGATTTATTAATTGCCTCCATTATTGAGGCCCGAAGCTACGAGCGATTTGAATTGTTGGAGGAAGTTCTTATAGGAAGAGTCGCGAAGTTGTACGGCAAATTGAAGGACTCTGAGCATCGGCATTTTTTGGCGTATCTCGATTTGGCTCGGCGTCTAGAAGAGGAGAGAGTGATTACCGCGCGTGTACAGGATCTACTGAATCATGAAGCGCAATTAATCACCCGTTTTGACGACCAATTTAGATTTCACAGCGGTGATCCCGTCGATACGACGGGCTAGTCAGAACTTCTCTAGCTACGTCTCACACTGGGAAACATTCCAGACGAATTTGCGGTGTTGCATATATTTGCCAGCCGCATCGTCCCCAATCCCCCAATACGTAACGCGTATATCCGTTTCCCATTCGATGTTGACCGGGGCGATGAGTATGCCCGTGAATCATTGTCCGGCAGTCATAACTCTGAAGGGACTCTACTATTGCGTCTTCAACAACATCAGTGATGTTCTCACTTTTCTCTGCGACCGCTTCCTTGCTTTGCATACGCATCGTTGCTGCGAGATGTCTGCGTTCATCTAAAGTCTTTGAGAGAAACGACTGTTGCCAATCTGCAGATCGAAATTTCGTACGAATTTCTTGGTATGGAAGGTCGCTCGTGCAATACACGTCCCCATGAGAGAGCATTACTCGTTCACCGTCAATTTCGATTACAGTTGGATCGTCAAGAATTTTGGCACCGACGTCTGAAGCGAATGTTTGACCGAACAGAAAATCTCGATTACCGTGCATGAGATAGAGTGGGACTCGTTGAGACGGAACTCGAAGAGTCTCACGAAGTTTATCGGCGAACGCACAATCGTCATCGTCTCCAATCCATGTCTCGACTAGATCGCCAAGAATGTATATTTCACAATCGAGTTTAACGGCATTGGCTAACACCGCTTGTAGAGCGAAGAGTTTTTGTGGTTCCGCAGAGTCTAGGTGAAGGTCAGCGATGAAGAAGCGGTTCAATGTAGCGTCTGTTCGACGGTTGCTAGTAAGTTCTGCAATATTGAGACTCGAGTCATTGGACCAACACCACCGGGTACTGGAGTAATCCAAGACGCGATTTCTTTCACTTCCTCATATGCGACATCACCTTTCAATCGACCGTCTGGTTGCGTTTCGATTCCAACGTCAATGACCACTGCACCAGGCTTTACCCAGTCTTTTCGAATCAGACCACCAATACCCGTTGCGGTCACGAGAATGTCTGCTTGCCGTGTGTGAAATGAGGTGTCTCTCGAATATTTGTGGGTACACGTGACCGTACATCCACGCAACAACAACTCCAAACACATTGGTCGACCGACATGATTCGACGCACCCACAACCACAGCATCCAATCCCAGAAGATCTATGCCTGTATGATCGAGCAAAGTCATTACGCCCTTCGGTGTACAACAACGATGAGCCGGTTCTCGTAGCGCAAGTTTGCCCATATTCAAGGGTGTGATACCGTCTACATCTTTGATTGGATCGATCCGATCAACAATTCTAGGAGCATAGAACTGTTCGGGTAATGGCAGTTGTAGCAATATTCCGTGAACATCCGTATCCGCATTTAACGAATCGATCGTGTCGGTGAGCTGTTGTTCAGAAGTGTCGGCGGAGAAATTCTTGATCTCGCAACTAATTCCGGCGGCTTCACAGTCTCGTTTCTTTAATCGGACATAGAGCTCTGAAGCAGGGTCATTCCCTACTAAGATTACTGTAAGCCCAGGGCGCACGTCATATTGTTCGTCGATTTGTTGAACTCTATTGCCTACTTCGTGTCGAATGGATTTAGCAATTGTTAAACCGTTAAGAACGCGCGCGGTCATTTATTAAAGAGAATCCAGGCGAGGAGGAGCAAACAATTTTGCACAGTGTTTGCGATGCAGGTAGTCTCAAGAGATCATTTGATTTGTGGATATCTGGTAAGTAGCATATATCGCTTCACACCATTTAGAAGATCGGGGTATAGCGCAGTCTGGTAGCGCACCTGCTTTGGGAGCAGGGTGTCGGGAGTTCAAATCTCTCTACCCCGACCATCTCTCCATGCAGAAGGCTTGATAAGTCGGGGAGCCTGGTTTCTTGTATTGGACACCCGAATCTAGGAGTGAGCCTGAAGAAGGACCATCCGACGCAATAGTTGACTTGGTCCGATGGGTGAAGTGGATAGTGTAGAATTTTGGTGTTTAATACAGATGATAGCACTAATTTAAGCCGAGAAAATTCAAAGTGTCGACGAGAATAACAATACGTGCGCTTGAAATTGTCGCTTTCGGTTGGTTGTTCCTTTCCCACTTTGCGCTTTGGTTTTTCGGGCTAGCCTTTAGCTGTTTCTTTCTATTATCAGGTTTCATACCTAACCTGCGGGGCAGTCTTTTAATGACTTTGCTCACTGTGGTCCCAGCCTTTTGTTTATCGCTTGGATAGTGTGTTTATCGTGTTCGAAATAGAACCATCCGTAAAAACGTTTTATATTTCATTTGTGTGTCTTTAAAAGCTTGGTTGCTATGGTTTTTCTTTTTTCTTGTAGTAACGTTGTCTTTATCGGACGCTAATCCATCGGTGAAGGCTTTGTTTTTATGGTTGGCGGATCTCTTTGTTTGGTCTTATGCACTAGTAGCCTTGTGCCTATCGATTGGATGGTTATGCTACAGCTTTAGGAAAGGATATCTTGCTATAGCCGAATATCCCACCAAAGAGTTCATTGAATTTCCCCAAAAGTTCTTGGCATTTTTTGTGATCATCGATACGAAGCGCTCGTAGCTCAACTGGATAGAGCATCGGCCTTCTAAGCCGAGGGTTGAAGGTTCGAGTCCTTCCGAGCGTGCCAATTTTTCTCGCTGAGCATCCGTTAGGTATAGGTTCAGACCGGTTAAATCATCCGTAAAATTGATCGATCATTTCTATTGGGTTAGAGCCTACTAACTTCCAAGCTCTGGCGCGAGCGCGATGAAAGTTCTTTGGTGGATGTAGCTCAGTTGGTAGAGCCCCAGATTGTGGATCTGGTTGTCGTGGGTTCAAGCCCCATCATCCACCCCAACGACAAATCCCATCAACACCAAATTTTGAGATAACAGTTCTTGATGCATACGACGTCGATCAAACCACTCAGTTCACTCGAGCGAAGACTCCGCTTCAAACTCAGTGAGGACGAAATTAATAAACGATTCGAGAGTAATGCTGAAGAATTGGCTCAAGAAGCCCGTCTACCCGGTTTTCGACCAGGTAAAGTACCGCGCAGTTTGATAAAAGATCGATATCGCGACGCGATCTTAAAGAACATACACACCCTGGGCGTCCGAGAGGCAATGGAATTTGCAGAAAATCTTGACGACTGTGATGTTTGGAAAATTACACACGCTGATATCGACCACCCAGACGACTTAAGCCAAACGGAGTACATAGTTGACTTCGTCGTAAAACCTGTTCTCGATCTATCCCAGCTAGAGTCTTTATATCTTTGTGATCCAAAGATTTCAGCTGATGAAGACTTTCTAAACCGCAGTGGTTCTCTTTATCGGTTTGAACGTGCTATCGGATCAGAGGTCGATCGACCAATTCAGACAGGTGATAGGGTGATCGTCGAAATCGAAGACATTGCGTCAAATTTCACTGGAGATATTAGAAGCACATACGCGGAATGGGCGCAAGATTATCTAGGAAAACACCAAGTCGTTATCGAGAAATGGTTATACGATGACGACCTATTAGGTTCAGTATTACACGACGATTTACTGAATCGTTCAACCGGCGACGAGTTTGAAGTTGCTGCACAAATTGCAAATGTTCCTTTGTCATCACTTCAGGATGCGGACGAAGAATTCGTTGAGGACACGAACTCAATCGAAGTCGGCGAAGTGGATGAATCCGAGTCTGACGATTCGACGGAGGAAAGTGAACAATCGGAGGCAACGCCGACGGAACCGATTTTCTCGTGGTTAGACGTGTCTCGACTACCATCGCGCCATTTACACGTCAAAGTCAAGATTTTGAAGGTTGAAGAATTATCACCCGATTCGGTCAACGAAGAATTTTTTACTCGTGACGATGTTCCTTACAAGAATATGGAAGAGCTGAATGACGAGCTGAAAAGGTATGTCGAAGGAACGATACAGCAAGGCACCCGCGATGCTAAGCAAGCCCAAGTGGCCTCACAAATTTGTGCGCTGAATCCAATTGATTTACCTTATCGCATATTAGTCGGAGAGCATCACGCACCACCAGTTGAAGAAAATTGGTCTGAACTAGGAGCTACGTTCTTACCGAATAGAAACGGATTGAAACCTTCATTACTAACTCGAACATATTTTGGTATTCTCGAAGGTCTTTTTATTCGTCAATATGCCGAGGAGCATAGTCTTGAACCAACAGATGATTTAATTGTAGAGTACTCACGCGTAGAGTACGAACGTCTCAGCAAACTTGGATTGGATTCTGATCGAGTGTTTGAACCTGAATACCAAAATCTCATTCGAAATAACGTCATGCGAACGCACGTAATGAATGACATTTTTAAACGCTATTCGGTTCCTGAAGTGTCAGTGAGTTTCTTCGACTTCTATTATCTCAGTCGGAGTGGATTGTGGACTCTACCACCAGATGGAGGTCCTTTTAGTTGGGCTGCACCAGTGAGTTCGGAGGAAATTGCTCAAACACTTGAAGCTGAAAAGCATGCGAAAAAGTTGAAAGACGAGTCGGAGTTTGGCGGCGACCATAGCGTTTTAGTTGATCCGAACGTCGCAGACGCTATAGAGGAATCTGACGTGGGAGAGTCCCAAGGAAATGCTTTTACTAATTGGTTTAGAAATAAATTTCGACGCTCCAATGTAGCGAAAACAAACGATGAAGACTAAATTTAGGGGAATTCAAAGAGATGGATGAAGTTCAAGGGATGAATTTTGTACCGATGGTCTTGGAACAGAGTGCACGCGGGGAGCGCTCTTATGACATCTACTCAAGATTGCTGAAAGAACGCATCATTTTCATAGCAGATGTCGTAACCGACGCTGTTGCGAACGTCGTTGTGGCACAACTACTCTGGTGTGAATCAGAAAATCCTGAAAAGGACATTCACGTTTACATTAATTCACCGGGTGGTTCCGTATCAGCGGGACTGTCGATTTATGACACTATGCAATATATTCGATCGGATGTAGCAACCACTTGTATTGGTCAAGCTGCCAGTATGGGAGCATTTCTTCTCGCCGCCGGCACGGCAGGTAAACGGTCAGCTTTACCAAACTCCCGAATCATGTTGCATCAGCCGAGCGGTGGCACTGAAGGAACGGCAGCGGACATAGAACTTCAGGTCAAAGAGATACTCCATTTACGCGAGACACTCAACCGCCTACTAGCTCAGCATACCGGTCAGAAGCAAGAACAAATCGCGACAGACACAGATCGAGATTTCTGGATGTCGCCCGATGATGCGAAAAAATATGGCCTTATTGATGTGGTAAGGAACACTCGAGAAACTAAAATGTCCACTTAACTAACGTGTTTGTGTTCTTTTTCAACACTTTGTTTGTACGTTCTAGGAAATTTGCTCTATACTTATTCCCCCGACAATGAAAATCCCTTTGTTTTCACAACTACATTTGTGTAGTCACGCTCCGTTCTTGCTAATTCGATTCACTATAGCCGGAGCGTACATTTAATGGGTAGCGGAATTTCCGGGCGCGCCTTCTGTTCATTCTGTGAGAAGAGCCAGTTTGAAGTGAGGAAACTCATTTCTGGTGGACCTTCCGTATTCATATGTAATGAATGCATTGATGTGTGCGTTGAAATGGTACGGGAGGAATTCAAAGACCCAACCGAACCACCGGGTCGTTTGGCGCGGCTGCTCCTTCCGCACGAGATCAAAGCTAGACTCGACGAGTACGTCATCGGGCAGGAACACGCAAAACGAGTCTTATCAGTAGCCGTATACACGCATTTCAAGCGTATTCGTTCCAAGGATCGTAGTAACGTCGAGATCGCAAAGGCAAACATTCTCTTGATCGGTCCCACAGGAAGTGGAAAAACGTTATTGGCGGAAACCCTCGCACGACTCATGGACGTTCCGTTTTGTATCGCAGACGCTACGACGCTAACAGAAGCAGGCTACGTAGGTGAAGACGTCGAGAATGTACTACAGAAATTACTTCAAAAATGCGATTACGATGTTGAGAAGGCTCAGCAGGGCATCGTCTACATCGATGAAATTGACAAGATTTCTCGAAAATCTGACAACCCATCGATAACTAGAGACGTATCGGGTGAAGGCGTCCAGCAAGCTCTCTTAAAACTCATCGAAGGCACAACTTCGTCGGTTCCGCCCCATGGATCTAGAAAACACCCACAGGGTGAATACATGCACGTGAATACGTCGAACATCTTGTTCATTTGCGGCGGTGCATTTGCAGGTTTGGACCGTGTGATTCAAGCACGAACCGACGATAGTGGGATTGGTTTCGAGGCAACTGTTTCAGGCCCGAATAGTCCGGAGAGCATCGACACGATATTGAAGAAGGTGGAACCCGACGACTTGATAAGATATGGCTTGATTCCAGAGTTCGTTGGTAGACTGCCTGTTGTTGCTACATTGGATGAACTAGATGAAAGCGCATTAGTGAGAATACTTACAGAACCGAAGAATGCTCTTACGAAACAATATGCCGAACTCTTTCACATGGAGGATGTCTCCATTGAGTTTCGGCAGGATGCTCTCAGTGCAATCGCTAAAAAAGCGTTGCATCGCAAAACTGGGGCACGTGGACTTCGGTCCATCATGGAAGAAATCCTTTTAGATACGATGTACGACATTCCGTCAAATAAAGAAGTGGAAAAGGTCGTTGTCGATGCTCAGGTCGTACTCGGTGAGTGCGCACCTTTGCTCATTTACAAAGACGATGACACTAAGAAACCTCTTTTGGTGAACGGTTAATGCGTATTCGTTGTTTCCGCCTTTTGGCGAAACCGGTTATTTGGAGAATCAGAATTGACCTGATTCTCTAATTTTTATTTGTCCTTTATTTCATACTCGAGGTAATCACATGCAAAAGCGAGATTTAGTAGAACATGTCCGACACGAAGCCGGATTGACACGCAAGGAAGCCAAGTCAGCCGTTGATGCGGTCTTAAGTGGTATCACTCAGGCGTTGACCGACGGCGACTCTGTTGTATTGACCGGTTTCGGCAGTATGAGTGCGCGCCATCGCGCTGCCTATACGGCACGGCATCCTCGCACGGGAGAACCCGTTGCCGTTCCAGCTAGGAAACATGTTGTTTTTAAGGCCGGCAAACTCCTAAACGAGTCTGTCAACGGGTAGACGCTTCGGTTCTGCAGGAACTTTGCTTTTTTACTAATCAGTAACTCAAGAGCGTAGCGTGCTTCAGCGATTACGAGTACGAGCACAAACCACTAGTGCCAAGATTATTTTTGGACTAATCGCGTTTGTGCTCGTCGTCTTCGGGTTTGGTGCATTCAATCTATTTGCGACATTTACCCCACCTGGGGTAGCGGTAGTAAATGGCTACAACATACCCGAAGCGGCGTTTGCTCGAGCGCTTCAGAACGAAAAGATCAGTCTTTTCCAAAGATACAATGGTGAGATTGACTTAGAAACAATCGAGTCTATGGTGAACGGTCGCGCCGTCCTTGAAAGGATGATCGAGCACCAGCTGTACGTACAAAAAGCAGCAGATCTAGGTATGGTTTCCTCGAGACAACACTACTTAGAAACCATCTATGCGAACCCCTTGTTTCAGGTCGATGGCGTATTCGATCAGGAAGCTTTCATTACTCGCGTACCCCGAATGCTAAATTATTCTCTTGAGGCATACGAAGAAGAACTGCGCAAAGACCATATTGTCGAGGCATTATGGAATGTTCAACGTCTCACGTCTTTTTACACCGAAAGAGAAATGATGGATGCGGCGCGCGTCGGGAGACAGACTCGAGATATCGCATACTTGTTGTTCGATGCTAATTCTTATGTTGGCGACATTGAACCTGCCGAAGAAGACGTCACTACTTACTACGAAGAACACTCTGACGAGTATATGACAGATGAGGCCTTTGAACTAAGCTTCATAACGATTTCCAAAGCGGACTATACCGAAGGACTCGAAGTCTCCGAGGAAGATATATCGACTGCGTTTGAGGAAGAGCAGCGTTTAGCTCAGGAAAATGCCGAGAGAAAGTCGCAACACATTCTCATTAAGGTTGACGCTACTCGTACTAAGGAAGCAGCCATGGAGTTGATTCAGGACATTCGGCAACAAATTGTTGATGGAGCGAGTTTTGGGGAACTGGCGGCAGAGCATTCCGAAGACGAGTCTAATGCGATTTTTGGCGGAGATTTGGATTTTGCTGGGCGCGGCCGGTTTGTGCCAGAATTTGAGGATGTGTTGTTTTCATTGGAAATAGGGGAGCTTTCTGAACCCGTAGTCACTCAATTTGGTGTTCACCTGATAAAGTTGAACGAAATTCAGGAGGTCGATTTAGCCTCTTTGGGGGCTCGTTTTGAGGAAATACGACAGGAGATGCTTGAGGATTTAGCTACTCCTGAATACGACGAAGCTAAACGACAACTAGGAATTGTAGCCGATGAAAATAGCACACTTGAACCGGTGGCTGAAGCGTTCGGTAAAGAAATTCAAACTCAAGCAAACGTAACCCGCACCATAGGGGAAGGGGTGTTGGATGCGTTCGATGTACGAGAACAAATTTTGGGACCGGACGTATTGGAGAATGGATTCAATAGTCGAGTCATCGATGTTGACGAGCGGCAAGCTGTTGTTGCTCGATTGGTGTCCCGAACGCCACCCGAGTTGAAACCACTCGAAGATGTTCGTATACAAGTGCTAGCGGTCTTAAGGCGAGAAGAGGCTGCACGCCGAGCTGAACGTGATCGCGACGCGGCTTATAAACAGCTGTTGGAGACAGAAGATTTCAACCAAGTCGCGAGAGACTACGGTGTGGATTGGATCACAGTCGACCGATTAGCTCGGCAAGATCGGGAAGTTCCTCACCCCGTGCGTGATGAAGCTTTCAAGGTTAAAGTGTTGGACGAAGGCGAGCGAGTAATACTAGATGTTGATGCGGTGTTTAACGACAAGGCAATACTTGTGGTCACTGGTGTCCACGCTGGTCAGTGGGACGAATTACCTCAAATCGACCAACAGTCGATCCAGACCGATTTAGAAACATCTCACGAAAACCGAGACGTGCGTACTTTCGTACGAGCGCTTCGCAATAACGCGCGAATAAAGAACAATCTCGCGCCGAATCCATAACTTTCCCAATAATTCTTATTCCTTAAGGGCACCTCAACGATGAGGACCTGTGTTATCTATACTGATGGAGCCTGCCTAGGCAATCCAGGACCTGGAGGTTGGGCAGTTTTTGTAGTCATAGAGTCTGAGTCTACAACACTCTCTGGCGGGGATCCTTCGACGACAAACAATCGAATGGAAATGCAAGCAGTGATTGCTGCTCTAGCTCATCTTCCCGAACCGTTTGAAATTCAACTGTACACCGACTCTCAATACGTTATCAACGGGATTAACGATTGGATTGACACCTGGAGTACGAACAATTGGCAGACAGCCAACCGCAAACCAGTGAAGAACAAAGAGTTATGGCAAGAACTACATGCATGCACACAGAAACACCGTATTACTTGGCACTGGGTGCGTGGGCACTCCGGGGATCGATTTAACGAACTGGTAGATCACCTCGCCCGCGAAGAAGCGTTTAAGATTCAAGCGCTCGAAGGCTCTGAAGAGAATTTGACTTGACTAGCCGCCGCTTAGTGGTAGTTGACACCGAGACCACCGGTCTTTACGTGGAGAACGGAGACCGCGTAATTGAGATTGCGTGTGTTGAGATTCAGGACTTAGCGACGCTCAAGACTCTACTTCACGAGTACTTAAATCCAGAAAGAGAGATCGATCAAGAAGCTGTAAGAATACACGGTCAAACTTGGGCTGATTTAAAGGACAAACCGAAATTTGTTGAAATTGCGCAAAAGTTTTTGGATGAAGTCAAGGAAGCCGATGTCGTCATGCATCAAGCTGAATTTGATCGTAAATTCATAGATTCAGAGTTAGAACGAGCGGGGCTTGATGTACGCCTTCAGGATGTTTGTAACATCGTGGATTCTTTAGCCATAGCGCGCGAAAAATATCGAGACGCCCACAACGATCTAAATTCACTGTGTAAACGATTTAAAGTCGATTTAAGTAATCGAGAGTTACATGGGGCACTAGTCGACGCGGAACTGCTCGCCCGAGTTTACATACGAATGATGTCTGGTGAACAAGAACTTTTCGATAGTGCGGACGATGGAACTTCAAAATCCTCGCCGGTGAGACTTGGTGCTTCAATAGCAACGCAACGTCAACCAGTCGTGGTGCCCGCTACAGCCGAGGAATTGGCGATCCACGATGCGTATATGCAACGAATTTCCGAAAGCAGTGCTTGAACTTATTCTGCTTGGAACAAGTTCGACTACAAGAAGAAGTGCACCATAATCCAGCCAGTTACGCCTAGCGTAATCGTGTATGGCAAAGCCATATATACCATTCTCATGTACGACAGTCGAATGCGTGGTGCGAGCGACGAAGTCAGCAAGAACAAAAACGCGGCTTGGCCGTTAGGTGTCGCAACGCTGGGAATGTTGGTTCCCGTATTGACTGCGACTCCGAGCTTATCAAACAATTCACGATTGATGCTTTCGTCAACAAAAGCAGCGTGAATTTCGTTTATATACACTGTTGCAACAAACACATTGTCGCTAATCGCAGACAAGATTCCATTGGCGATGTAAAACATCCCCGGTTGGATTGACGGGTCAAGGTTTAGTATGTAAGCTAAGACTGGCGAGAATAGGTGTTGATCATGAATTACTGCGACTATCGCGAAAAATACTACGAGAAGAGCTGTGAACGGAAGTGCTTCTTCAAATGCAGGCCCAAGATCATGTTCACGAATCACGCCATTAAATGCTGTTTGTATCACGATAATTGACAGTCCGATTAATCCCACTTCAGCCCATTGCCGGGAGAGACCGACGACAAGGAAGACTACAGCGAGTGCTTGAATGATTAGTCTTGCTTTGTCGCGACCTAAAAATTTTGCGCTTACTTCGTCGTCGTGTTTATGTAACAACTGAAGAATCGACTCTGGTGCTTTAGCACCAAACGAAAACAACCGAGTTGTTTCCAAGAAGGCGCACGTAACGATGCCGACCGCAAATACTGGCATTGTTACTATTGCCATTTCGAGAATGAACTTTATAAATCCCCAATCTAGCTTGTAAGCTATCAATAGGTTTTGAGGCTCGCCAACCTGAGTACAGACACCACCTAGCGCTGTCCCTATTGCAGCGTGCATCATGATGTTCCGCAGAAAACGATAGAACTGTTGCCTATCTTGGTTAAATTGTTCTCGACTTGTTGAATCGGGGAAGTGCCCCTCTGTTTTTAACAGTCCATCAATAACGTTTGCAAACCCCACTCCGATGGTGATGATTACCGCTATTACGGTCAGAGCGTCGAGGAACGCAGACATGATCGCGGCAACAAACATGAACAACACGGAGATGACCAACTTGGATCGTACATTCACGAAGATTTTTGTAAAAATCCATAGCAAGAGATCTTTCATGAAGAAAACACCTGCCACCATGAACATTAACAGCAAAATCACTTTCAACCCATGTTGAACTTCGGTGTAAACTGTTGCTGATGAAGCCAATCCCATCGCAATTGCTTGAATCGCAATCAATCCCCCCGGTTGGAGCGGGTAGCATTGCAACGCCATTGCTAGCGTGAAGATGAACTGTAGGACTATGATCCAACCAGCTACCATTTTTATGGTTGTTACGTAGTCTTCGAATCCAAATACGGGTGCTAGCTTCCAAACCGCGAAGAACATAAGATTCAGGATTAAGAAGCCAACGATGGTCTGCTTATACCATACAGGAGCATCACCCATGAAGTTGAGCACAAAATCCCTGAAACGTAGATTACGAGCACTAGTGGGCTGACCAGAATCGAATGAAGTTGCCAAGATTAAATCCTTTTATCGATTGGATTGTGTGGGAGAATGTCGCACTGTTTTTTTATTGGCAATACGACACGCTTGTTAGGGTTGGAATTTTATGTAAGTGTTGAAGGTAGGGAAGTTGAAAAACAAGAAGGTCGTAGCGTACTAGCGTGAAAGAGTTTTGGTGATTTACTCGCTTGCTTTGGTTTGTACAATACCTTGCCTTGACACCAGTCGGTTATACGATATTTTTTTAGAACGACGATTTGCTTTAGACGTCTCGTACCAAGTAGAACACGAACTCAACTCGGTGGAACCTCCACTACTATCAACGCTAGATTAGGGCCAATTCAATGATGGAAATACTGTGGGATTACCTCACTTTTTTGTTGCAAACCATTACCGTAGTCATTGCCATCGTAGTGGTAATTGCGGTCATCAGTTCAGTCGCAATGCGTCGTACTACTGATCGTACTCACGTGGGACACCTAACAGTTCGTTATTTAAACGATTTTTACGATGCAATGCGTTCGACGATTGAGCAAGCTTCACTTAGCCCGGGTCAAGTGAAGAAACACCGAAAAGCAGAGCAGAAGGAAAAGAAACAAAAGGAGAAAACTGAGGCTAAGTCTTCCTCGGAGAAGAGTACATCGGCTACGGAACAAGAGTCAAGTGCTAAGGATGAAGGAGCCGACGCGGGCGAGAACGGTAAAGGAGACAAAGAGGAGAAAGAGGACTCAGAAGAAAAGCAAAAGAGTGTTTATGTGCTCGGATTTGAAGGGGATTTGGAAGCTAGTAAAGTAGAAAGACTCAAACATGAGATTTCTGCTGTATTGACTCAGGCCACCGAAAACGATGAAGTTGTGGTCAAAGTGGAGAGTCCAGGTGGTGTCGTGCACTCTTACGGCTACGCCGCGTCCCAACTAATGCGCGTGCGTAAAGCAGGAATCAAACTCACTGTAGCGGTAGACGAAGTCGCTGCGAGCGGGGGATATATGATTGCAGTCGTCGCTGATCAAATTTTGGCAGCTCCCTTCGCGCTTGTTGGCTCGATTGGCGTTGCAGCTGAAATTCCTAACGTCAATCGATTACTAAAAAAATACGACATTGACTATGAAATCATTACCGCAGGAGAATTCAAACGAACTCTATCAGTATTCGGCGAAAACACGGACGCGGCACGAAAGAAATTCTTAGAAGAAATAGAGGACGTACACGAACTCTTCAAGGAGTTTGTGTCTAACCATCGACCAAGTGTTGACTTGTCTGTAGTAGCGACTGGTGAATCTTGGTATGGTGAACGCGCTTTGGCTCGCAATTTGATTGACGACATCATGACAAGCGACGAATACATCATGAACGCATGCGACGACTCTAAAGTATTTGAACTGACTTGGCATCCGCCAAAGAAACAATTGTCAGACATACTGACTCAAACAGCAACGTCGATGCTCTCCATTGCGAGATGGCTACGGCGAAAACTTCCTTGAGCAAGTTTCGAGCGTTACGAGTTTTTCAGGAATCGGACGGTACCTGTCGACACGAGATTGTTACAAGATCAGTCGAAGAGCTCCCTCCGGACGACCTTCTGATCGACGTACATTACTCATCCCTTAATTACAAAGATGCGTTGTCTGCAACTGGTGCTCCGGGAGTAACCCGCCACTATCCTCATACACCGGGGATCGATGCGGTAGGATCAGTACTCGAATCAAATACTGACGAATACCAAAGAGGAGACATCATCATCGTTACTGGCTTCAGGCTCGGTATGGACAGAGACGGTGGTTTCGGACAAAGAATTCGAGTACCTGCTCATTGGGCCGTTCGAAAACCAGAGGGATTGTCATTGAACGAGAGTATGATCATGGGTACGGCCGGTTTAACCGCAGCTCTATGTGTCGAAAAACTTTCTCGGCTGGGTATGTCTCCCGAAGGTGGTCCAGTGGTTGTCACGGGTTCTACAGGAGGCGTAGGAAGTTGCGCCGTTGGTTTGTTGTCTCATTTGGGGTATGAAGTTCATGCGGTTACTGGAAAAACAACGCACCACGAATTTCTCAGATCTTTGGGGGCGCAAGCAATTTATGGCCGTGAAGAATTCATGGATGGATCACAACGTGCTTTATTACGCGAAACTTGGGGAGGGGTAATGGATACAGTCGGTGGTGAAATGCTCATGCATGCGATCAAAGGACTACGCTATGGTTGTAGTGCTGCCGCTTGTGGTTTAGTAAGCTCACCAAAGTTTCCAGGTTCTGTTTTTCCATTCATACTTCGCAACGTAAACTTGTTGGGTGTCGACACCGCCGAGACTCCGACAGCCGAAAGAAAGCGAATGTGGGAACGTTTAGCTAGCCAATGGAAGTTTCCACAATTGGAGCAACTACAAAGCTTGTATAACCTCGAAACGGTAATGGCTGGTGTAGACAGACTGTTAAAGGGAGAAATGGTTGGTCGAGGTGTCGTTAAACTTGTCCGATAAACGTTCTTCAGCTGACTCTTAGTCGGTCTGTCAATGCAATTGGATTTTTGAAATTAAACACTACGATATACGAAGAGATCAGAATGGTTAACACCGTTGCGCCTAAGACCGCCAGGGAAGCCTGTTCACTCATTTGAGCAGCTGCAACATAGAGTATTAATAGCGAAAACTCGCTATTCTGACCTAGACGATATCCGACCTCCCAACTGGTTTTTCGGTCTTCTCCGCACCATCCGATTAGGTATCGAAAGACCAGTGGTTTAATCAAGACACATACAAGAGCTAGTAATCCGGCCTGCCGGGCGACACTCCATAGAAGTACTGGATCTACTGTCGTTCCTACATAGAAGAAAAACAACACTAGAAAAAAGTCTTGTAAGGGTTCAAGTGTTGACGCTACAGCTTGAGCTGTTGCTGAGTTTGCTAGCGAAACACCAGCAATGAACGCGCCAATTTCAAAGGTCACCCCAAGAGCTTCAGCGCAAAAAGCTACACCCATACACCATCCCAAAAACATCAGAAACGTGTATTCGGTGACCACATCAAATTTTTTCATTAGTGGCCAGAAAACGAACTTCGCGCCAATCACCGCCCCGATTACGATTAATGGTGGTACACCAAAGACTTTCAACCAAGCTAACGGCGAGATCGGCTCTCCTGAGCTAGCGACATAAATGAGGGCTAGTACAGCCAAAATATCTTGCAAGATGAGTAGCCCAATGACCAACTCACCAACTCGTCGATGGTGCAACGCCGTCCGTGGAATCAATTTGACACCAACGATCGTACTGGAGAACAAAAATGCTAATGCAGTGATCATCGCTTCCCGAGAGTCGAATCCCAGCAAGAAACCGAGTCCAAATCCAGCACCAAAGAACACTACCGAACTCACAAGTACAGTAAGGATCGATTGGCGAAATACGTTCTTTATGCGATTCGTAGGAAGATCAAGCCCGACAATAAAGAGCAGGAAAATAATTCCTATATGACCCAACTGTTCAATTGCGTGAGATTCGCCAATCCAACCGAGCGCGTATGGACCAAGCACGCATCCTAGTACGATGTACACAATGATGAGAGGTTGGCGAGCGAACATACCAACTGTTGCAGCTACGGCAGTGAGCGCGAACATCAACGTCATGGTATGGAGCAGTTGATCCATTATGAAATTACTTTAGTTATAAGTATTAACACTCTTGTATATATAGATTTATGCAGCCAGTAAGTTTAGTCTTAAGGTAACTCTATGTCTTAGCTTGACCCATCGTTTGGTAGATGAGCTCATTCCCTTGCTTTCCAACCATTTCGACCACACCGCACCGACGTAGACAATAGAGAGATTGCTGTGCCAATCTACGTCCAATTCCAACACAATGAGCGACCTCCTTAGAGGTAAAAGTTTCTGGGAGGAGATCTGAAAACAACGACCAAAGATCCGTTTCGTCATTGAATGTGTGCGTATTAATAGGTTCTATAAGACGACGCTCGACAATCACCCAGTGACGTCTCCGCCATGCTTTGCTGCTATCGAAAACACGGATCTGTTCCTCGTGAATCATTGGTACTTCCAAACTAAACTTTGGATGTAGGATGATCGTCGGTGCAGATACTAGTGCGCTAAAGATTTCATAAACCGTGCCTCGTTTCGGGGATTTCCTTCCTTGGACACTCCCATCAGCTAGATTCTTCGTAATCGTGGTACGTTCTGCAATAGGATAGACTAAGTGCAGGCAGTGCTTGTTCACCAGATCTTGGATCTTTGAGACGACTCGATGCAAGTTGGTTGTTTGAATTTCCACAATACGATCAGCTTTCTTTATATCGACGATATAGCCATCCACGGGACATTCGACTTCGTCGCCAATTTCTGTGTGAAGCTCTTTCAAGCTATTGTGCAAAGCACTCTCGTTCAGCGTACCAATGTTAGTTTGCATTTTGAGTCCGAGCCGAAATTGTGATTTTGAGGTGATTCAAGCATGAGTATACCCTTTTGTGCTACGCTACAATTTGTGGTTCAAGAGACGTGGAAAATAGCACCGACGGAGTAGTGCTATAACCGAAACCAATCCAAACTAAGACAATGACCCACAATAGACACGCGGTAGCGTTCTACAGTTACGTTCTTTTCGCGTTCAATTGTGTTGTCCTAGTTAACGCGGACGAGCGACTGTTGGAGCCGATAACGCTTGTGCGAGTTGCTAATGATGTCGCAATCCAATTCGACGGTAACGTATCCGAAACTGAATGGCAACTGAGTAGCTTAGTGCGTGACTTCCGACTGCTCAACCATGGACCTGATGAAATGGTTCCTGCATCACAACAAACTGTAGTTCGCTTACTCTATAACGATTACGGACTATACGTAGCTTTTGAGTTAACGCAACCCGAGTCGTCTCTTGTAAAAATCCATTCTGCTCAAGACAGAGGTTCGTCGGACAGAGACTTTGTTACCGTAGCGCTCGACACGTCAGGGTCGGGTCAGTATGGAAATTACTTTACACTGTATCTTGGTGGGAGTAAAGGCGACGGGGTGCTTGAACCCGAGAAGTTGTGGGTTAGCAACTGGGATGGGGCATGGGTTGGTCGAACCGCCGAAACCTCAGCTGGTTGGTCAGCGGAAATTTTCATTCCATGGTCGATTCTGAGCTTGCCCAAGAACCTGAACGAACGCAGATTAGGCTTCTTTTTTGCCCGTAAGTTTGCTCAGGAAGCCGAATATTACGGATTCCCCGCACTCCACAACGACGCCCCCCGATTTTTGTCCGATTTTGCTCCTGCAATCGTCGAAAATTTGAGCATTAAACGTCAATTGAGCATCTTTCCTTTCATCAGTTCTCACATGGATGTCGTGGGTAGTTCTTCCCGTGAGCATTATGGAGTAGATGTGTTTTGGCGACCGACGACACACTTTCAAATCACAGGTGCTTTGCAACCTGATTTTGGTACGGTCGAAGCAGACGATGTTATCATCAATCTGAGCGCATTTGAATCGTTCTTCCCGGATCGACGATTATTCTTCGTTGAGGGAAGAGAAATATTCTTACCGACTCTTCGCGCCTATGGTTCCTTAGTACCTTTTCATTCTCGTCGTATCGGCGATCGTCCAAATATTCCGCAGGTCGATAACGAAGTAGAAGTAGACTTGTCTCGATTGACTTCTGGTTCGGAACTTTACGGTGCTTTGAAAGGTACCGGTCAAATACAAAAATTTCGGTACGGAATTCTCGGGGCTTGGGAAAAAGATGCGATTTTTCGTGCGAGATCAGAGCATGATACCTTTGACTTAAAGAGTCCAGGTCGATCGTTTGGGGTGTTGCGTTTGCTATACGAAAACAATGTTCGGACGCGATACGGTGTTGGCATGCTCTCCGTGGTTTCTCTGGATAAAACACGAGGCAACGCATATACACATTCGATCGATGCTCGCTTTCAATCACAATCTGGTAGGCTGCGTACCGAGTCTCAAGTGCTCGTAACCGAAGTCGCGCACCAAGACGCTGGATATGCAGGTTTTACAGACGTTCGATACCGTCAATCCGATACGTTGCGACATTCATTGGCGGTCAGCTACATCGATCCAGAATTCGATCTCAGCCGTACCGGTTTTGCTTCTCGTGGGGACCGACTTTCCATGCAATACAGTCTATCGAGTGTTCAGTATCAAACCACACGCATCCAGCAGGTAAACCATAGTGTTTCGGTTTCTGGTAGCTGGAATAGTTTGGGTACTCGTACGGACGCTAGCATCGGATTGGCAGCGGCCATACGCGATCGAGACCAAAATAGTTTGTCGGTTTCTGTGAATTACAAACCCTCGTACGTCGACGACGCTACCGCCTACCGCAAGTTCAAGTTTCACACTAGACCCACGTCACGTGTTGCGGTCGGTCTATCCTCGAACAGTACTAAAAAGTTCCATCAAGTTGCATGGCTTAGCTTTCAAGAAGGTCGAATTCAAGGAAGATCGAATTCATTAGGAGTTCAATTGGGATATAGACCAAGAGAGAGTCTAGCGTTTAGTTGGAGTCTCTCCAAGGATTTGAATAACGGATTGGTGCTTCACCAAGGGAATCGCGAGTTCATAAGGTATCGTAGCTGGAGTCCTACATCGAACTTTGCCATCCAGTTTTTTCCGACAACTCGGCAACAGATTCGATTAGACTTGCAATGTCGCTTGATTCAAGCTAAGGCTTATGAATATCTTACTTTGGAGGAGAGAGCTAACAAGATTCGTTCAATTGGGTTTGAAGTGAATGGAAACACCGATGATTTTTCAATTTCTCGCACTTCGTTTCAACTCAGATATCGCTGGGAGATTGCGCCACTGTCCGACCTGTTTGTTGTCTACACACGCACAGGAGCATTAGACGCGACCGTACGGAATGCCTTTCTACCGACTCTACGCGAGACAATAAGAGAAAGAAATACTGAGAATTTAGCTGTAAAGTTTAGATGGCGAACAGCTTTGGATTATTGAGTTTGAGTTAACATAGACTCGTCGAGATTCAACAAGTTTTCGCCATGAAAGTACCCGAGTTCATGTTTTGCGTCATCAATCCCATGGTGCGATTTTCATTACGTTCACCTTTACATGTGTTCGTCAGTCACAACATCATGTTAATCCGATACGTTGGCCGTAAGACAGGTAAGCACTACGAAATCCCGGTTCGATACGCGGAGCGCGATGGAGCCGTTAAATGCTTTACGGACAAAACGGCAGGTTGGTGGCCGAATCTTCGAGACAATTCGGAGGTTTCGCTAGTAATACGTGGTTCGGTAATGAAGGTGAGCACTCAAGTCGTGGTGGACGATACCGAGCTTTTGACTGCAGAACTCACGAAACACTTAAATGAATTTCCGGGGGACGCCGTGTACAAGGACGTCAGACTTGACCACCAGCGTCGCCCCGCTGCTGAAGACATAGCAAAACATGCTGAGGTAGCAGTGTTAGTAATAGCTACACCCGTCGAGTAATTTGCGAACATAGACTGGTTAATCTAAGGATCGAGACATACAGATGAGCAAGTGCTACTTGCTCTCGCACCGCACCCCAGTACGACCGGCCGGTGTCGTGTTTCAAATGCTGCGGTGTCGAAGAATGTGGAAAGCTTGATTCAGTTGCTGAATGAAGCGATCTCGAATTCTCGCAACGTTATCCGACTAAATTTGAAGTCGAGAAACTTAACCAATTTGACACCTCGTCAATGTCTGCGCCTCGACGATTGCTGTAATCCTGGAGTTGATCGAGCTGGACTTCCTTCACATTAAAGTACTTTGATTCAGGATGTGAAAAGTACCAGCCAGCGATGGTGGCAGCTGGATGCATTGCATAGTTCTCCGTCAAGTATGCACCTGTAAAGTGCGTTGCACGGAGCAACTCAAACAAAGGTTCTTTCTCTTGGTGATTTGGACATGCTGGGTAACCGGGTGCTGGGCGTATACCTCGATACTTTTCTTTGATTAACTCTTCATTTGTTAGAGATTCATTAGGATCGTAGCCCCAATCATACACTCGGACTTTGCGATGTAAATATTCAGCAAAAGACTCGACCAAGCGGTCCATTAGAGCTTTAAACATGATTTGGTCGTAGTCATCGTCGAAAGGACGTGTCCGTGGGTGTTGATCTACCGTGACGATAAACCCACCGAGATAATCTTCGGTTGGTGTCTCAGCCAGAAAGTCGCTGAGGCAATAATTGCATCCTTTCTGTACATGCTGTTGTCTGACGTGACAGATAGTCTGGCGTTCTTCAGTTCTTGTTTCGTCTCGCCACAGCACAATGTCATCGCCGATTCGATTAGCCGGCCAAAATCCAATCACTCCTTTGATAACAATCAAATCTTGGTCGACAATCTTCTGTAGGAATGCTTGTGCATCGTTAAACAGTTCTCGGGCCGTTTTACCGACTACTTCATCCTCGAGTATTTGAGGAAATTTGCCAGCCAGGGACCACGTCATGAAGAACGGTTCCCAATCAATCGTAGGGAATAACGTTTCGATCGTTGGAAGGTCCACTTGTTGCACCCCAAGAAATTGGGGTTTCGGAGGTGCGTAGTTGCTCCAATCCCATTGTAAACCATTAGCCCTTGCCTCTGCAATCGTGCGATACTCCCGTTTTGTCGCTTGGCTACGACGCTCTCGGATCGTTTGATATTCCGAACTGGTGCTATCGACGTACATTACTCGATCTTGAACAGACAGTAACGATGCCATGACGCCAACACTTTTGGAGGCGTCAGGAACGTAAACCACTGGACCTGAGTACGCAGGATCGATTTTCACTGCTGTGTGTGTCTTTGAAGTTGTAGCACCACCAATTAGTAACGGAATCGTGAATCCGAGTCTTTCCATTTCACTGGCTACATGCACCATCTCGTTGAGCGATGGAGTGATAAGACCGGACAGTCCTATGATATCGGCGTTTTCTCTACGCGCAGTTTCGAGAATTTTTTCAGCAGGTACCATTACACCAAGATCAATAACTCGATAGTTGTTGCACTGTAATACAACTCCCACAATATTCTTCCCGATATCGTGTACGTCTCCTTTAACCGTAGCTGTAACGATCGTACCCTTTGTTTGTACTTCGCCCGATGACGATTTTTCTTCTTCGATGAAAGGAACCAAGTGTCCCACTGCTTGTTTCATAACCCGCGCGCTTTTGACAACCTGAGGTAGAAACATTTTTCCAGCCGCAAACAAATCTCCGACGACATCCATCCCTGCCATTAGTGGACCTTCGATCACTTCGATTGCGCGGGAGACTGATTGACGAGCTTCTTCAGTGTCCTCGATGATGAATTTGGAGATTCCTTGTACTAGGGAGTATTCCAATCGGGCATTGACCGAATTCTCGCGCCAAGCTAACGTGTCCGTCTCACGTTGTTTAGCTTTTCCGGAGTATCGTTGAGCGACTTCCAACAGCCGTTCGCCTGCTTGCTGGTCTGTGTTGAGTACCGCAGCTTCAACTACATTTCTCAGTTCAGTTGGAATGTCGTCATAGTTGCCAAGCTGACCAGGATTGACGATGCCCATGGTAAGACCCGCTTTTATCGCATGAAAGAGAAATACAGTATGTATCGCTTCCCTAACTCTTTCGTTACCACGAAAAGAAAACGAGACATTGCTGATACCGCCAGAGGTATGGCAATGGGGTAGGTTGTCAGCCACCCATTGACAAGCTCTGATGAAGTCAATCCCGTACGTGCGGTGTTCATCTAAGCCGGTCGCAATGGCAAACACATTGGGGTCAAAAATAATGTTGCATGGATCAAACTCTGCTTCGCGCACGAGTAAGTCGTAAGCTCTTTGAATGATTTCGACTTTCCGTTCGTAGCTATCGGCTTGCCCCTTTTCGTCGAAAGCCATGACGATTACTGCCGTACCAAACCGCTTACATGTACGGGCGCGGTCGAGAAATTCTTCCTCCCCATCCTTCAGTGAAATGGAATTCACGATGGCTTTGCCTTGAGTGCTCTGCAGTCCTGTAAGAATGATTTCCCAATCGCTTGAATCAATCATCAATGGCACTCGCGAAATGTTGGGTTCGCCGGCAACCATATCAAGAAAGATCTGCATAGCTTTCTCGCCATCGAGTAGGCCTTCATCCATGTTTACGTCAATGAGCTGTGCTCCGTTTTCTACCTGTTCACTTGCGATTTCTAAAGCATCTGCGAATGCGCCTCGCATGATGAGATCTTTGAACTTTCGCGAGCCCGCTACATTCGTACGTTCACCAACGTTGACAAAAAGAGAATCCTCATCAATCACTACTGGATCTAACCCCGACAGGCGTAGAGTCTTTTTTGCACCGACAAAGTG
Organism: Gammaproteobacteria bacterium; assembly: GCA_009837185.1. Taxonomy (GTDB): domain Bacteria; phylum Pseudomonadota; class Gammaproteobacteria; order Pseudomonadales; family Azotimanducaceae; genus Bin55. The sequence goes on from VXUA01000025.1 coordinate 30,002, forward strand.
ACGAGGAGCACATCCTTTAACCCGGTCGTACATAGCTTTAGTGTGTTCTGGTGTAGTACCGCAACAGCCGCCGACAACGTTCAAAAACCCTGCCTCGACCATTTCTCCGAGAATTTCAGCCATTTCTTCTGGTGTGTCGTCGTATTCACCAAATTCATTCGGCAACCCCGCGTTGGGGTGTACCGTGGTGAAAGTCGAAGCTACTTGAGAGACTTCTTCGACATAGGGTCGAAGTGCTTCGGCCCCAAGGGCGCAGTTAAAGCCCATTAGCAACGGTTGAGCATGTTCGATCGAGTACCAGAACGCTGTACATGTTTGACCTGACAGAGTACGACCACTTGCATCAGTGATGGTACCGGAAATCATTAAAGGCAACCTTGAATTGAGCTCCGCAAACACATCCTCAACAGCATAAATGGCTGCCTTGGCGTTTAAGGTGTCAAAAACCGTTTCGATCATCACGAAGTCCACCCCTCCTTGGATCAACGCTTTCGTAGCTTCTGCGTAGACCTCTACTAAATCTGTAAACCGAATGTTTCGTGCAGCAGGATCGTTCACGTCTGGGGAGAGACTAGCTGACCGCGTTGTCGGACCTAAAACTCCACCTACAAATCGTGGTTTTTCGGGTGTAGTACGATCATCCGCTGCTTGACGGGCTAACTTAGCACTTTCATAGTTCAATTCATAGACGTAGGACTCGAGGTTGTAGTCACCTTGCGAAATTCGATTTCCAGAAAACGTATTGGTTTCGATGATGTCCGCGCCCGCATCTAGGAATGCAAAGTGGGTATCTAAAACCACCTCCGGACAGGTAAGGGATAACACATCACCGTTTCCCTTCAACGCAACAGGATGATCCGCAAAGCGAGACCCGCGAAAATCATTCTCGCTTAGATTCAGCCTTTGTTGCATGGTACCAGTAGCACCATCCAATACCAAGATTCGCTCTCTAAGACTCTGTTCGAGGGGAGTTGTCATAAAACTAAAGTGCGTGCCAAATTTGCAGCAAATAAATTCAAGATTAGTGATGTAACAGTTGTTAGTTCAAATTAGCACCACATAGATAATTACGGGAATTACATATTTGGGTTGAATACATGTGTATAATACCAGTATGGCCTCTGGGATTGGGGCGTCTGGACAGCGAGAAGCGTTCACGTTGGTGACTTCGACGAACTGTCAATAAATATATTTTGGATGTTCAACTTAAGTATATAAATCCCATAATTACATGTATGGAACAATCAGTTGTAAATATTTCTCAGGCGGCTCAGGACTATCTAGTCAAACTCCTTGAAAAGGAAGAATCCGGTTGCGGAGTACGAATTTTTGTCGCTGAGCCTGGTACACCAAACGCGGAAACCTGCATCGCCTATTGCCGAGAAGGCGAACAACATCAAGGCGACCAACCATTTCACTATGACGGTTTTACCGTTTGGTACGACGAAAGAAGCATTCCTTTCCTAGAAAATGCAGAAGTTGATTTTCGAGAAGATCGAATGGGTGGTCAGATTACTGTCCGTGCCCCCAACTCTAGAGTCCCTCAAGTCGGACCAGACGCACCGATCGAAGATCGAATCAATTACGTACTGTATAGTGAAATCAATCCAAATCTGGCAGCGCACGGAGGAATTGTATCGCTGGTTGAAGTCGTTGACGATACCGTCGCCGTCTTATTGTTTGGCGGGGGATGTCAAGGCTGTGCTGCTGTCGACATCACATTGAAGCAAGGCGTGGAATCAACTTTGCTAGCAAGAGTACCAGATTTGACGGGTATTAAAGACGCAACAGACCATTCCATCACAACTAATGCCTATTACTAAGGAACTTATCCAGCTGATTAGACCATTTTTGAAGTTCAAGTTGATTGATTTTAAAAGC
>VXUA01000022.1 GCA_009837185.1 Gammaproteobacteria bacterium
TAAGGACAAGGGTTGCGCTCGTTACGGGACTTAACCCAACATCTCACGACACGAGCTGACGACAGCCATGCAACACCTGTCACACGGTTCCCGAGGGCACCTTCTCATTACGATCAGTTCCGTGGATGTCAAGAGGTGGTAAGGTTTTTCGCGTTGCATCGAATTAAACAACATGCTCCACCGCTTGTGCGGGCTCCCGTCAATTCATTTGAGTTTTAACCTTGCGGCCGTACTCCCCAGGCGGAGAACTTAGCGCGTTAGCTACGCCACCAAACCCCGAAAGGCCCGACGGCTAGTTCTCATCGTTTACAGCGTGGACTACCAGGGTATCTAATCGCTGTTTGCTCCCCACGCTTTCGCACCTCAGCGTCAGTGTTAGTCCAGGAGGTCGCCTTCGCCACTGGTGTTCCTTCCCATATCTACGCATTCCACCGCTCCACAGGAAATTCCACCTCCCTCTACTACACTCTAGTTTGTCAGTTTGAAATGCAGTTCCCAGGTTGAGCCCGGGGCTTTCACATCCCACTTAACATACCGCCTACGCGCGCTTTACGCCCAGTAATTCCGATTAACGTTCGCACCCTCCGTATTACCGCGGCTGCTGGCACGGAGTTAGCCGGTGCTTCTTCTGTAGCTAATGTCATGACGAACTGGTATTAGCAGTTCGCTTTTCCTCACTACTGAAAGTGCTTTACAACCCAAAGGCCTTCTTCACACACGCGGCATGGCTGCGTCAGGCTTTCGCCCATTGCGCAATATTCTTTACTGCTGCCTTCCGTAGAAGTCTGGACCGTGTCTCAGTTCCAGTGTGACTGATCATCCTCTCAGACCAGCTATGGATCGTTGCCTTGGTAGGCCATTACCCCACCAACAAGCTAATCCAACGCAGGCTCCGCTAATAGCGCGAGGTCCGAAAAGCCCCCGCTTTCACCCTCAGGTCGTATGCGGTATTAGCTCGAGTTTCCTCGAGTTATTCCTCACTACTAGGTAGATTCCTACGCGTTACTCACCCGTTCGCCACTAGGTTCCGGCCGAAGCCGGCGCCTCGTTCGACTTGCATGTATGAGACCTGCCGCCAACGTTCAATCTGAGCCATGATCAGACTCTTCAATTAATTGTACTGTTTTGACATATCCCGTGGATACGGGGTACATCGGTGTTTTGTTTGTTCTTGGCTCCGCTTCATTATCGAGCGCCCACACGAATGGCTTGTTTATTTTTAAAGATCACGTCGCAACTTCGCAAGGATGTACGCAATAGGCGCGCGCATCCCCGTCGATTTACGACAAAGGGAGCAGAATTATAAGGGACGCGAGGACCGAAAATCGATTAAATTGCGAATTTTTTTGAAATATTCAAAATTCTCTTCGTTCTGAACTTAGGAGAGATGTCGTGCGATACCCCAAGACTTGCGTCCCCGCCGTATTAAGTGGAATTCCCCGAACATCGCGTTGGTCCGCTGCAGTTCAAAGTTAACGTCAGTAACCGGAGTGCCATTTATCGAAACACCACCAGATTCTAGTAGCCGTCTTGCTGCGCTACGAGATTGCGCGAGCTCCGTATCGCACAGTGCAACCGTCAACGGAACTCTGTCAGAGAGCTCAGCGCGCGCTAAGCCATCTTGCCACAATTGTCCCAGATCTGTCACCTTAAGGTCAGCAACACTGCCACCAAACAGAGCATCGGTTATGCGTTGTGCAGCCTGCAATCCCGTAGCTCCGTGTACCAGCTGGGTCAATTCCTGCGCGATAGATCTCTGCGCAAGGCGAGACTCTGGTCGCTCCAGTGATTGTGCGATTAGCTCGGTTCGTTCGGATGCGGGCTTGGCACTGAAGGTGTGTAGAGCATTGCCAATCTCCGAATCGGCGACATTGAACCAATACTGGTAAAAACTGTAAGGTGAGGTCAACGCGGCATCCAGCCACACGGTGCCGGCGGCGGTTTTGCCAAACTTGCTACCGTCAGTCTTCGTTAACAACTTCAACGTTAGTGCATAAGCCTGTCGCTGCAAAGCGCGTCGCACTAAATCGCTACCGCTCACAATGTTTCCCCACTGATCTGAGCCTCCGACCTGCACCGAACAATCGTATCGACGCGCGAGCTCGAGATAATCGTTGGCTTGTAACAACATGTAACTGAACTCGGTAAACGAAATTCCTGCGCCTTCTCGTTCCAAACGGGTTCGAACACTATCACGCTGCACCATGGCATTCACGGAAAAATATTTACCAATGTCGCGCAAAAAATCTAAGAGCTTGAATTCCGCCGACCACTCGAGATTGTCGACAACTTTGAGTGCACTTGACCCAGAATCATCGAAATACTTAAAGACTTGTTCTTTGCATAAAGCTACCCATTCCGTTACACGTTCGCGGGTATTTAAAACTCGTTCGGCTTCTTTACCTGACGGATCCCCAATCAGACCTGTAGCACCGCCAATCAGAACAATGGGACGATGACCGTGTTCTTGAAATCTCTTCAAAGCTAGAAGAGGCACTAAATTTCCAATGTGCAAACTTGGCGCAGTCGGATCAAATCCACAATAAACAACGCGCGGTGCGGAGCTTAGATGGTCGTCTAAAGTGCTCAAATCCGACACCTGCGCGATCTGTTCGCGCTCGTGCAATTCCGTAAGAATCGGAGTCGTTGTCATAGGATTAATGTCACTGGATGGTCTGGTAATCCACTCTTTCAGTCAAATGTGCTAAACGAAGCGGAGTGAAGTGTTTTCATATGTTTAAATGCTGCGAGAATTATAGGTTTGGTCTACAAAGGCAAGACCATCGAAAATTTGAACTGTATATGCACAAAAACCATGTTCTGGTCGTGTTTTCTTGAAATTTCCTGTTAAACATGTCCAAGTTTTTCGATCTTGGACATAATTGTCGTCATACTTCTTATAATCGATTTCCTTTCGTTCCAACGGAGACGCACGTTCCTTGCGTTAGCGAGATGGGTGCCGTTTCATGATTGTGAATGACTTGAGTATTCGGCGGTTCAACCGCTGGTTTGGTGATCTACCACTATAGGCTGTGGAGAATTACTCAAAGAATTACAGGAAGTAGTAAGCCGCAACTATTACGAGGTTGCGGTGTGAGGAATCAGACTATGCGTAAATTTTCATTAAGAAGTTTAATGACTTGCTGCATCGGAATCGGGGCATTTGTGTTTGTCCTCGTAGTTTTCTCGAACAAGCCTACTGTCCTGAACACCTTGAATTCTGGTAACTTGGCAGCATTGCCACTGAACGATTCAGATGAGTTGTTTCTTACGCTGGATGAGGGTGTCTCGTCGTTGCAAACCACTGAATCTTTAACGGACGAAAACTCACCTACTGCAACAGATCCGTTTTTCAAAGTCAAAGTGAAAAGAGGAGATTCATTGAGCTCGATTTTTCAGCGGGTCAGAATCCCACAGGAAGACTTGCTCGCCATCCAAAGGGTTTGCCCAGAGGAATGGGGGGACCAATATCTCGATGTCGGACAAACACTGAAGTTTCAAAAAAACGTTGACGGTACCTTGGTTTTCTTCGAATTTGTCAAGGATCGACTGACGAGCTATGTCTTCACGCGTATTGACGATTCTTTCACCGCAGAAGTAAAAGAAAAGAAAGTCATTTCAAAGAAGACTTTCCATCGCGTCGAGATTGCGAAGGGACAATCTGTAATTTCCGCTGGAATGGCCAGCGGAATCAAACAAGAACTGACCCTTTGGCAACTACCTAAGCTATTGCAATGGGATATCGACTTTCATCACGATATTCATCCCGGCGATTCATATGAAATACTGTATTTTGAAAACTATATTGAAGGTGAGTATATTGGTGATGGCGATATTGTGGCGATTACCTTTAATAGTGGCAAGACCACACATCAAATAGTCCGTTATCGACCCTCCGAAGACGCATTGATTAAATACTACACTCGTGATGGAACATCGACCGAAGGTCAATTCTTACGCGCACCGTTAGAGTACACACGAGTTTCATCAAACTTCAATCCGCGCCGATTGCATCCGATTCATAAACGTATCATGCCGCACAACGGTATTGACTATGCGGCACCCACCGGTACTCCCGTATATGCTACGGGCACAGGTGTGGTAACCGAGGCCGGAAAGAAAAGACTCAACGGCAACTATGTAGTGCTGAAACACGGCGCGACGTATCAAACAAAGTATTTACATCTGCACAAGATTGATCCAAAGATCAAAGTCGGTGCAAAGGTTGTTCAAGGACAACGTCTGGGTAGTGTCGGTATGACCGGTGCTGCCACAGGACCACATCTGCACTACGAGTTTCTTGTAAACGGTGTGCACAAAAATCCAAAGACTGTCGACCTTCCGCGGAACGAGAAGCTCAAAGGTGAAGAATTGATTCCATTTCAGCGACATGCAGATGAGGTATTTGGATTGATGGCATCATTCGCTTCGAGTCAAAAGAGACTTCAAGCGTCAGAAACCGCGCCGTAAAGACTTCGCATCCATTCACGCGAGTGGACTATTTCGTTGGGGTTATATCTGGTACGAGTGTCGATGGTCTTGATCTAGCGCTCGTCGAGATCAGCTCCAACACAGTAGAAATTAAACACGCGATTACTGTACCTTTTTCAGACGCGCTGCGTACCCGTCTGCTAAGTCTAACCTCAAATCCGGACGAAAGTACTGTTCAACTAGGCCGTTCGCATGCAGAACTAGGGCAATTTATCGGCGAACAGGTCGCCCAATTCATTTCAACATTCGGATACTCTAAGTCAGACATCGTTGCTGTCGGTTCACATGGTCAAACAGTGTGTCACCAGCCCGAAGATGAGTTCAGTTTTTCGTGCCAAATTGGTGATGCAAGTCGTATCGCAGCCATATCCGGTATTGACACCATCGCTGATTTTCGTGCTGCAGATATTGCTTCGGGTGGTCAAGGAGCACCGCTAGTACCGATATTGCATGAACGCGTTTTCCGCTCCAAGCAAGTCGAGCGGGTCGTTGTTAACATTGGAGGAATTTCTAATGTCACGTATCTCCCCATTGCGAGGGCTGATCCAATTATCGGATTCGACACGGGTCCAGGAAATACGTTACTAGATGTTTGGACCCAACACCACTTTGAACGCAACTACGACCGCCAAGGAGAACTTGCAAGCTCAGGTTCAATACTAGAAAACTTACTTCCTCAGTTCTTAGCTGATCCTTGGTTTGATATTGAGCCCCCAAAGAGTACCGGTAAAGATCACTTTAATCTCAAATACATCCATGACCACAACCAGATTAGTGGCATGAAAACAAATCCTGTAGATGTACTTACTACTCTCACTGAACTCACAGCGACGTCCCTGAGCGCAGCGATCCGTAAGTGGTGTTGTGATTCAGGTGAAGTCATCATTTGTGGTGGGGGTAGATTGAACAAGTTTCTGATGGATAGGATCGAACACCAACTACCAAACCACCTAGTTCTGACAAGCGATGCACTTGGAATCAATGGGGACGCAATTGAAGCCGCTACGTTCGCCTACTTAGCGCACCTATTCTTAAATGGCAAAGCAGGAAATATTCCCACTGTTACGGGCGCAAACTGTAATCGAGTACTTGGCTGCCTATACCCGGCTTAAGCTAAATAGTGAAGGAGTTTCCGCAACCGCATGTGTTCGTTGCGTTCGGGTTAGTCACGACAAACTGCGAACCCTGAAGATCTTCTTTGTAGTCGATTTGCGAACCGACTAGATAGGGATAGCTCATTGAATCAACAATCATTTTGATTCCGTCTTGAACCACCACCGAGTCGTCCATCTCGACACTTTCATCGAAAGTAAAGCCATAAGAAAAACCGCTACATCCACCTCCAGTGACAAAGACACGAAGATGTAATTCTGGAATTCCTTCCTCTTGGATCAATTCGGCTACCTTTGCGGCAGCGCGAGAGGAAAATTGAATATCAGTAGTAGTCATAAACAAAATTATATTTGGCGGTAGTTGCGCGAACGCGGCAGCATTCAACATGTGAAGCGAAGCCTAACAACAGAGGTTGCTATGTCTCATACACCTCGAATGTTCTGAACTTAATGGGTGTTCAACAGCACCGATTCACCATTTATGCAGCGAGACATCCTACACCTAATCTGTACGTACAACAGTTGCAAAGCTATTCGGTTCTTATTATGTACGCGTCAAATGTTCATCAATTGGTTCGACATTGGGTAACTTATATCTTTGGTTAAAGGTGCTCCATCTCACGTTTGTAGTCACGTGGTTTGCAGCATTGTTTTACCTTCCAAGATTGTTTGTGTACCACGCTGAGAGTACTGACGCGACGAGCTTGTCTCGATTCGAAGTGATGGAACGCCGTTTGTACTTTGGAATTCTATTACCCTCTTCGATACTCACGCTAGTGTTGGGGATTCTGCTGTCGTCACTTGCTTGGGAGGGGTACGTAACCAAGGTTTGGTATTGGGTGAAAGTAACCCTAGTTTTAGTGCTGTTTGGATATCAAGGCTTGTGTTCGCGCTTTCGCAGACAGTTTGCTAAAAAACAAAACTCACGCCCCCCTACGTTTTATCGCTGGTTCAATGAAGTCCCTACTGTAGTTCTACTGGTGATCCTAATCTTGGTCGTCATTAAGCCAATTTGACCTCAGATCCTCTGATATTCTTGACGGGAAAGCCCAATGCATAAAAGAAGTGCTGACGCGTATCAACGCGCCTTGCAACTGATCCCTGGTGGAGTGAATTCGCCAGTAAGGGCGTTTAAAGGTGTTGGAGGTACACCAGTGTTCTTTGAATCAGGACAGGGTCCGTTCCTTTTTGATCTCGACGGGAACAAGTACGTCGACTATGTTGCGTCCTGGGGACCTATGCTCCAAGGTTACAGCTTTCCTCCAGTAGTACACGCGGTGACGACACAAGCTCAACGAGCAACCAGTTTTGGTGCACCGTGCTTGCTTGAGTTAGAGTTGGCGAACCTATTGGTTTCTTGCGTTCCGTCGTTAGAAAAAGTCAGGATGGTAAACTCGGGCACTGAAGCGACGATGTCAGTAGTTCGATTAGCAAGAGGAATTACTAATCGCGATCGCATAGTGAAGTTTACTGGTTGCTTCCATGGCCACGCAGACTCCTTACTCGTCCAGGCAGGTTCCGGTGTCTTGACTTTAGGACTTCCCGATTCCCCAGGAGTACCCACAGCACTCGCACAACAAACGCTGTCTCTCCCCTACAACAATGTCGAGGCAGTCCGTGACGCATTTACCCAATTCGGAACTGAGATTGCCGCGGTGATCGTGGAACCGATAGCTGGAAACATGGGATGCATCCCGCCCGTCTCGGGTTTTCTGGAAGAACTGAGAACACAAACAACGCGCCACGGAAGCTTACTAATTTTCGATGAAGTCATGACCGGCTTCCGAGTCGCTCGTGGTGGCGCGCAAGAAATGTTCAAAGTCACGCCAGACCTAACGACGTTGGGTAAAGTCGTTGGTGGTGGGTTACCAGTTGGTGCTTTTGGTGGCTCCGTAGAACTCATGGACCAGCTCGCGCCCGTAGGACCAATCTATCAGTCCGGAACACTATCGGGCAATCCACTTGCGATGGCCGGCGGACTCGCTCTACTCGATTCGCTCGAGATAGACTTCCACGAAAAGCTCGAAGCACGGACGAGTTACTTCACGGAAGGAATTCGAGACTTAGCTATCAAACACAATGTCGATCTTTGTATCAATTCAGTATGCGGGATGTTCAGTTTCTACTTTACAACGCAATCAAGTGTGTCAAACTACCACCACGTCGAGAGGTGCGATTCGGAGAGATACGCACAGTTTTTTCATGAAATGCTTCGTCGAGGCATCTACTTCGCACCCTCAGCGTATGAGTGCGCATTCGTCAGCGGGAGTCACACTACAACGGAAATAGATCAAACATTGGTCGCTTTCGATGAAGTGTTTGGTCAGTTGTGACCAGAGACTACCACCTCTTTGGCATTGGTAACGCCTTACTTGATACCGAATTTCAAGTTCCAGAAGAATTTCTCACTCACAATAACGTGCCGAAGGGTCGCATGACGCTGATCAATTCCACTCGAAGAGGTGAATTGATCGACTCGGTGAGTGGTACACCGGATGGTGTGAGTGCTGGAGGTTCCGTCGCGAATGCGATCTTCGCAGCTCAAGGATTCGGATGTCGAAACTTTTTCGCTGGAATTGTAGCGGAGGACGATGTTGGGATGGCGTTCATTCAAGAATTGAACCATGTGGGTATTGACGCATTACCTCCCCGACCGACTGTACACGGAGACTCTGGACAGTGTTTAATTTTTGTTACACCCGACGGCGAACGCAGTATGAATACCAGCATCGGTATCGCCGACTCGTTTGAATTGAGCGAACTCCCCTCTCCAAAGATCCAAAGCGCTGAGCTCGTTTATGTGGAGGGATATCTTGCGAGTTCGCGAACCGGCAGAGACGCAGCAAGAACCGTCATTAGCAGAGCTCGCGACGCCGGAGTTCGTACTTGCTTGACGCTCGCGGATGTGTCGATAGTACAAAATTTCAAGAGTGCCCTTGAGTATATCGTCGCGCCAGAGCTTGATCTGGTGTTCTGCAATGTTGAAGAAGCTCTTGCGTGGTGCAATGTCGACAGTGTTGAAGCGACCTACGAACCTATGCTGTCCATTGCGCGACTCTGCGTTATCACACTTTCAGATGCCGGATGTATCGTTATCGAGCGAGGACAATCTCCTCTGCGAGTCATGGGGTTCCCACAGTCTCCCCTGGACTCAAATGGTGCCGGGGACATGTTCGCTGGAGCGTATCTGACCGGAGTAGTCAACGGTTGGGAAAACGATCGCTGCGCCCGGTTCGCAAATTTCGCCGCATCAAAAATAGTGACTCAAATCGGTGCTCGACTGAGTTCCATCACCGAGTATCGTGAAGTGTGGCGCGCCTTTCACAACGCTTCAACGTAAAACGGAATTTCTCGATCTAACTTCATCTCCACGGGGGATAGCATCCAACGGTACGCGAAAACTTTAACGTTTTCATTCAGTGCTTGCCTCATGGCGTTCGCGTAGTCGACGTCAACTTCTGAAGCAACGGTTACCGTTTCAACTCCAGTGTGCAACACAGCAAAGAAGAGAATCGCGTTATAGCCCTGCTTTGCTAATAATCGGAGCGCTTGTACGTGTCGCGTGGCTCGCGAACTACGGGCATCCGGAAATCGACCGATGCCTCCGCTGCCCCAAGTCACACTCTTCACTTCGATCACGGTCGTCTCATTTCCAAAATCAAAACGACCCTTTTCTTCTGGAATGGTGACCTCGCGTCGAAATTGTTCACTCTTTGGAACCTGGTGAACAAGTTTATGATCCAAGACTTCTGACACTAATTGATTAGCCCGGGCCGTGTTTACGCATACCAGGTGTCTTTCGTCTGTCTCGACAAGTTCGATTGAATGCTTCAATTTTCGCTTTGGATTCGGGCTGGTTGAGTACCAAATTCGATTGCCTGGCGTACTACAACCAGTCATCGAGCCAGTATTCGCGCAGTGTACTGTCAGTTCCAATCCCTCTGGTGTAGCAATGTCAACGAAGAATCTCTTGTATCGCCGCAAAAAGATTCCTTCTTGAAGTGTGCAGTCAAATTTCACAAAAATGTTTTTGTAAAATTCCGTGCCTTATTTTTTGGTCAACCATCTAAACTACGCTCAGTTCTCAAGTCCAAGCATGACAGATCGCAAATCTTCTAAAAAGGATGAACAAATTTTGGGTTCTCTAGATGTGTCGGGTGTCTCGAGAGACAAACAACAGCTGAAAAGTACCCTACCGAAAAATAGAAGTCCTAGACGCAGAACTCGAGTTGTACATCGGCGCACGCCAAACGTAGATGCTGCTACCGAAGTTGTTGCGCAGTCCGTAGTAGCCCGTATTGGCGAACGAGAAAATTCGAAACCTCAAGCCAAAGTTGCCGACTCCAAAATTTTAGCTGGCAGAGTGAAAAAGGAAGCGCGTTCACGAACGACTCCGAAGCGCAAAAAAGAGACTACTGACACTAAAAATTTGCAAACACGTGGCGTTACGAAGAAGTCTAGCAAAAAACGTAGCACCAAAAGCATTCAAAGCTCGGCTCGTCAAGCTGAAGCACAGCCAACTAAGAAATCTACTGTTCGCAAGAACCGAAGACAATCACGAACAGCTAAGGCAATTTCTGATCCTACACTCGCAAAGCCTGAAAGTACCCAAGCAGACACCACACCCAAGAAAAGCTCAAGCAAGACAAGAAAGCGAACACCTCAGAAGAAGAGTGAGACCAAGCCGAAAGATCGTGTAGAGAAGGCAGCTGCACAGACGAAAACCTCACCTCGGGTGAAGAGAAAACCACGTAAGACGCGAGCGAAAACCGTAGCACCATCAGTCGTTCGTCATCCTGTGGATATGACCACAGATGATTATGTCATTGGTTTTCAAGGAATCTACTACAAGCCTTATCAATTAACTAATAGCGACTTGTTCATGTCCGGGGCACAACAAGACCACTTTATGGACATACTCACCCGGGCGAAAGAAAAGTTGCTGGCGGAAGAAGCCGACCGAGCTAGTCAATTACAGGAGAATGACGCGAGCAATCTCCCGGATCCGTTAGATCAGGGGACTAACGAAGGAGTTTTTCATAATCAACTTCGGACTCGAGACCGAGAAAGCCAGTTGGTTAGAAAAATCAATCGCGCCATCGACTGTCTGAAAACTGGGTCCTACGGATACTGCGAAGCATGCGGTTGCGAGATTCCAATTCGTCGATTGGAGGCAAGACCAATAGTCACGAAGTGTATCGACTGTAAAGAACGCGATGAATTACGCGAACGTCAGCTAGGTCAATAGCACTGCACAAACGATTGATAGACTGAGCTTCAATCTTTACTAGTTTTTGGTTGAACACCGAGAAATTTCTAGTTTGTCGCATGCTCTCTACTGACCAACTGTAGTTCACCACACGCAATTAAATAAGCTTTTTAGTTGTGATGGTGCTATGAAGCAGGATCGCAAATTCAACAATTGCGTATTGACTGCGGTAGATAGGTTATTGAGCTCCAGAAACGAGTTCAAGACTTTAACACAATCAATAAAATAACTTTCCCTGTTGGAGGTTGGAACGGGACTGGCAAGTCTTTCCATAAAAGATCGAAATGCTCGATTCGTCCTATCTCCATCCTCGCCTGAACAAGCGAGCTACCCAGATCACTAATTCTTAAGAGGAAATTGATCCATGAACAATTTTTTGAAAGTTCTCGGTCTATCATGCATTTTCGCATTCGTGGCCGTATGTAGCCATGCAAGCACATCTATGCCTTACAAAATTACCGGAGAACTTATTACGATAGAACCGGAAGCTAAAGAAGGAGAAACCGCTCAGTCTGAAGACGACGCCGAGGCTGAAATTGAAGTTACTCCTACAGAGGATCCAGCACTCGAACCGGTTGACCTGTCGGAAGCAACTCTGACCGTTTCATATGAAACAACCAACGCTGAGGGCGAGTCGGAAACAGTCATGCTGTACGACGGTCCTTACCAAGAAAACTTTGCGAATGTGGTTCAAGTGTCAGAACCTACCGATGTCAAAATTTCACTGCATCTCACCGAAGATAGCGAACCTATGACAATAAACGCCGTGATCGGAACAGATTCTGACGTTCGCTTTGCGTATATAGACCGACCAGGTCCGCGGGACCAGTTTGTACTGGTAGGCGCTACAAATCAAGTGATGAATCCGGAGAATCAGTTTACCTTGTCGGGAGACTTGAGTTTTCTCGGTTCCGATATTTCGAGCGTAGCAACCGTGTCTGTGGACGTTATGTACTTCGATGACGAAGGTCAACGCCAATTTAAATCTTGGGGACCAGTGCTATTAAAGAACGACTCGTTCATGATTCAAGGAGATGTTGACGGTCCTATGATGGCACGAATGTGGATAAACGACAGTGCCAATTATTACGCTAATGCTGAAATTATTCTCGAACCGCAAACAAATCTAGTCGTATCACAGTTAGGAAACCAAATTCAAGAGCTCAGCGTAACCAGTGGAAGCGGATACCACCGCAAGCTTGTTGAGAGTTGGCAACAAGACAGTAAATACATCTCTATGATCGAAGCTTATGCAACCGAATACGACCAATTCGTTGAACGTTGGGAGGCTGGGGAACCGGAACCCGAAGTAGTAGACGAAGAAGACTCCGATGTAGCAGAGAGCGAGACTGACTCCGAAGACTCCTCCGAGTCGGAAGATGTTGTCGAGACTCTCACACCCGCAGAGGGTTGTGAAGATGTAGTAGCGCAAGATAGCGATATCCCAGATTCGTCCTACACACCTCCGCAGTACTATCGATTACAGGAAAAAGCCGTCGCGTTCAAAAACGACAAGTTAAAAGAAGTTGCTGAAGGCGATGACGATCCTATGTCGCGCTATTTAGCTCTCGAATTTAGTCCGTATGGTTATTACGATCCCAAGTCGGAACTCGATGCCCTGCAATCGCTTGTTGATGAATTCGACGAGCAATTCGTCGAGTCCAATCTAAATCCGAAAATTGAACGACTCAACCAATATGTCACGGTCCTGAATAACGATGCAGTATTGATACCTGGTCAAAAAGTTCCGGAGTTTACATTAGCGGATTACGACGGCGAAGACCGTTCGCTATATAGTCTGTTGGGCGATAAGGACATCGTCTTAATCGACTTTTGGGCATCTTGGTGCGGACCCTGCATCGCAGACTTTCCCGAACTCAAGAAGCTCCATGCTGCTTACACAGACGAAGACTTCGAAATCGTTGGGGTGTCTATCGACAGTACAGACGAAGATTGGCTCGGTGGTGTTGACGAACATGAACTGCCTTGGATCAACCTTGGTGAAGTGAAGGGCTGGGAAGGTCCAGTGTCTACGATGTATGGCGTGAACGCTATTCCCAAGGGGTTTCTTGTCGATTCGCAGGGTTGTATTTACAAAAAGAACATCCGACCCGCGGCTCTGAAAGAATTCCTCGTTGATCGCTATGGCATGGATGAGTCGTTAGAAGAGCCGGAAGTAGAGACCGAAGATACACAAGAGGTATCCAGCTAATATATTGAATGTACCGCTCTGCGGTACGTTTTTGTTGATTTAGGTGAGTGCGTAGCGCGCGTGGGTGGTTGAACACTCGCGCGAACTACGCACTCTCTTTGCTTCCTCAAACATCTACTAGCGACTTGCTACTACTGGTACAACGGGAAAGACGTTTGCGACTTTTCGTCCGCGGCATAGCTGACAAGTGTGGAGGACTCCACCTTAGTGCCGATCGCGATGCAACAGTTCGTCCAGTCAGCAGCAACTTAATTTTGCTTGAACATCAATTTGAGTCTTAGGCTGATGATAGAGTTTGGGAGATAGTTTGCGCAGACGTTGTCGGAGCATCTGAACGAATTCTTACCAGACTCGCATGGTCTGACGACTCGGACGAGAGCTTTGATTGAATGGTGACCCGCCGGAGCAGTGCTACCTTGCACGGTATTAACTACCTAGAGTGCTATAGGTACCTTGAGTGCACTTCAGAATAGAATCCACAGATAACGTAATCAATTAAAATAGTGTTACGCTACGGAGGTAGACAGCGTACACCGCAGTCACTCGAAACAGGTGACATGCTATAGCGACTCTTCCTTCGTCCGAGCTCTTGAACCGTTGAGCTACCCAGATCACTAAACATTTTCGCGAGGAAATTGATCCATGAATAATTTTCAAAAAATCCTTAGCCTGTTTTGTGCCTTCGCACTAATTGCCGTGAGCAATGCAGGTAACCCGGATGCTTTTAGCATTGTTTCGAGCGAATTCATTTCAATTGAACCAGAAAGCAAGACCGAATCTGCTACTGCAGAAGCACCGTCAATTGAACCTGTAGATTTTTCTGAAGCAGTTTTGACTATTTCGTACGAAACAACCAACTCCGATGGAGAGGCTGAAACCCAAATGCTCTATGAGGGATCGTACGAAGAACACTTCATACATCTCCTTCAAGTCGGCGATCAACCCTTCCTTTTCTCCGAACCAACCGAAGTTTCGATTTCGCTCAAGATCACCGAAGACAGCGATCCTATGACGATAAACACGGTTATGGACTCCGGATCGGACGTTCGTCTCGTATATGTCGACCATCCTGGCCCAAGAGATGAATTTCTTGTTTTTGGATCGAGTAATCAAGTTCTTAATTCAGAGAACAAGTTTTCGGTATCTGGAGATCTCAGTTTTATAGAAAACGATTCCCTTCATACTACATCAGCATTCGTGTGGGCAAATTTTGTCAACTCAGAAGGCCAACGACAAGGAAAACAATGGGGACCTGTTTTGGTCGAGGACAATTCGTTCGTGATTGAAGGCGACGTCGACCGACCGATATCAGCCACACTGTATTTGCGTAATCAAAGTAGTTTTTTAAACGCTACCGCTCGAATCATTTTGGAACCCCAAGGTGAACTCAAGGTCGCAAAGTTAGGAAACCAGACACAAGAAATTTCGGCTGTGAGTGGTAAAGGGTACCATGCTCAATTGATCGAAAGTTGGCAACAAAACGACGAGTACATTGCAATGGTAGAAGCGTGGACTTCTGAGCAGGAGCGATCCCGCAACGCGCCAGACGAACCTGCAGAGAGTTCTGATGAAGCGGAAGATGAAGCCACAACCGACTCCGAGGAAGAAGTGGCTGACAATGAAGAAGACACGGACGAAGTTGATGCGATTGAACTCGTTGATGTTGTCGAACCAGCTGAAGGCTGTGAGGATGCAGTTGCACAAGAAGAAGAAGAAGCTGAGACCGTCGCGCAAGCGCCAGAGTACACTTATCCGAAATGGTATACGTTGAGAATGGAAGCAGTAGCTTACCAGAACGAAAAGTTACAAGACATCGCAAAGAATCACAAAGATCCAAATGCACAGTTGATCGCTATGCAAATGGGTGTGTTCAGTCCTTACGAAAACGCCGAAGAAGCGATTGCGGTGTGGCGAGCTCTTGCCGAGAAGTTTGATGCAGACTTTGTGGCTACTTACATCTCACCAGAATTGGAGAGAATTGAACTTGTACATACTCGCACCTTAAACCACGAAGCACTGGTGCCCGGTCAAAAAGTTCCCGCATTTACACTAGCAAGTCTTGATGGTGATGATGTCTCGCTTTACGACTTGGCTGGAAAGAAGGACATGGTCCTGATTGACTTCTGGGCTTCTTGGTGCGGTCCTTGTATCGCGACTTTCCCCGAGTTGAAGAAACTTCATGCAGCATATGCTGACGAAGACTTCGAAATCGTCGGTGTGTCTGTCGATGACAATTTCGAGGATTGGTCCGGTGGTGTTGAAGATCATCAACTACCTTGGGTACAGCTCGGTGAACTCAAGGATGCCGATAACGGCAGCCCTGTTTCAAAGAGCTATGGCATAAACTTCATCCCTTCGACTTTCTTGATTGACTCCCAAGGGTGTATTTATCACAAAAACATTAAACCTGGTGATTTAAAAACTTTTCTGGTTGATCGTTATGGCTTAGATGAGTCGTTAGCGGAACCAGAAGAAGAACCCGAAGAAACACCAGAGATGTCAAGCTAAACTATCTATTAAATATTTCCTGCATACCGATGACTGATTGAGGATCCTGTCGACTGTCATCGGTATGCCTTAACGCACTTGCTTCATCGCCGGTCGCGTAAACACGATTGAATGATTCGCGCGAGACTTAGGTAGCTCGCGCGAATTTCATTCTTATTCCAATAACTCAAACCTCTCTCATGACATTCCTTAGTTTAGACGTGAGGAATTGCGAGACCGAATTCATCTACTGAGCCAACTATTTCGTCAGTTCCACATGCTAGCAAAGTGTCTGTGTTTTTGGCATGCGCACAACTAAATCTCTAACTGAAACGCAAGGATTCGGTTTTGAACTCATACCAATGAACGGCCTGATTACAATTATTTGTCTCAAAAATGTCCGTGAACGCAAGGATGTAGAGGGTGGCGCGTCCAAGCTGCAAGTCCCCATTACAGGTTGGAATCAGTAAAACACCGCTAAATCCCCTTCATTGAAGCATCGTTTCGTGACAGAAACATCTCAACTCTAAA
The DNA here is from genome assembly GCA_009837185.1 of Gammaproteobacteria bacterium. Lineage (GTDB taxonomy): Bacteria > Pseudomonadota > Gammaproteobacteria > Pseudomonadales > Azotimanducaceae > Bin55. Next base: position 16,103 of record VXUA01000022.1, read on the forward strand.
AAACCAGGAGATCAAAAAATGAAAACCGCACTCAAAACATTTGGTTTGCTGTGCATCGTAACACTATTTGTCGCTTGCGATCAGAGCGACGAATCAACGTCATTCAAGATTACAGGTGAAATCATTTCGATGATTCCCGATGTGTCCGAAGAAACTGGCACAGTCGAAGATGATTCAACCGACCAAGAAATTGCTGAGCCCATTGATTTATCCGAATCAGTACTGAATATTTCCTACGAAACAGTCGACGCAGAGGGAAATTCAGAAACCGTAACTTTGTACGAAGAAACTTTTACGGGTAGCTTCGAATACGAACCCGAAACTCTGGAACCCACCGAAGTAAAGATCTCTTTGCAGGTTTCTGAGGATACCGATCCAATGGAGATTACTACCTTGATCGGAACGGGACACGATGTCAGTGTTGCTTTGATTGACTATCCAAGTCCCCGTCCTGATCAATTCGTGCTTGCTGGTACGTCAAGTCAAGTTATGGACTCAGAGAATAAATTCGTATTTTCGGGAGATCTAGGTTTCCTCGAAGAGAATCTTGCAGACGACACGATCGTATTGATGTATACACAAGTCTTTGACGATAGTGGTAACAGTCAATGGCAAGACTGGGGGCCGGTGTTGGTACAAAACAACTCGTTTCTTATAGAAGGCGTTGTCGAAGAACCATCTGTAGCTACTGTTACCATTAGGGGCGATAGTTACTATGGGAGCTTGAGTTTGGTTCTTGAACCCCAAGGAACGTTTGAGATTTCCAAATTGGGAAGTCAAACTGAAGAATTAGCAGCTACTAGTGGTTCAGGGTATCACGCCATGCTGATCGAGAGTTGGCAACAAAGTGACGAGTACGTCGAACTAGTTGATGCCTGGGCTTCTGAGTTAGCACTATCAAGAAATCCTCCCGAACCCCCGAACTTGGCAGAAGGTGATACGACGAAGCAGAGTGAACAGGAAGAAAGTGAAACCACCAATGAAGAAGCGGCCGATGTAGAAGGCGATGCTGAAGATACTACAGAATCTGATATTGACGCAACTCAACTTGTCGATTCAGTAGAGCCCGCAGAAGGTTGCGAAGACGCAATCGCAGATGATCCACAACAACCAGTACCAATTTCACCAATTCAACACGATACACCTAAGTACCTAGCCTTGCAACAACAAGCTAGAGAAATTCGAACTAAGACATTGAGAACGATTGTGGAAGAGAGCGATGACTCACTAGCTCAATACCTCGCCATGTCACTTGGACCTTATGTTGTCGACGCAGAAAGACTCGCAGGATGGCAATCACTTGTAGAGAAATTCGACAAGGAATTCGTCGCCAATAGAATCACACCGCAGATAGACTTTATAAATTGGGCGTCCATTGCCAGAGCTAACGGTGCAGCTCTTATTCCAGGTCAACGTGTACCTGAATTTACACTAGCGAACGCGACGGATGAGGATTTAACACTCTATGACCTACTCGGCGAAAAGGATTTGGTGCTGATTGATTTTTGGGCTTCTTGGTGCGGACCCTGTATCGCTGATTTTCCTGAACTCAAAAAACTCTATGCAGCTTATGAGGATGAAGACTTTGAAATCGTGGGAGTCTCCATCGATAGCAAGAGGGAAGACTGGATTGAAGGTCTTGAAGACCACAAATTACCGTGGACTAATCTCGGCGAACTTAAAGACTGGGAAGGTCCGGTCGCAACTAGTTATGGTGTGATGGGGATCCCGATGGGTTATCTTGTCGATTCGGAAGGGTGTATCTATAAGAAGCACGTTCGGCCGGCCGCGTTAAAGGAGTTTCTTGTTAATCGTTATGGTATGGATGAATCCCTCGTAGAACCGGATCCAGAAACCGAAGACATACCGGGAGTCTCTGGTTAACCTCGCATCTTAGTAAAAAAACGCACCGATGAGTTCCTACGGCATCCCCAAGAGTCTTGTCGGTGCGTTCCAAAAGGTAGGAGAATTAAAAGTCCGCGATAGAAGTCAAATCTACGCGGACTCTTAATTTCCCAGCACTCACCACAATTTGAAGAATACTCCTTTCCGCTTCTGGGAAGACTTACCCCTTGGCGAAACTAAAACGACACAAAGACTTTATCGATACGGCACGAATACCGAAATCGGTTAGACGCATTGTGCAAAAGCTACGCAACAATGGGTTCGACGCAAAACTTGTTGGGGGTTGTGTGCGCGATCTCCTCCTTGACATTAAACCCAAAGACTTTGACGTGGTTACGAGTGCAACACCGTTCCAAGTCAAACGAATATTTAAGCAAGCTCGAATTATCGGTCGAAGGTTTCGCATTGTCCACGTCAAGAGTGAAATCGGCGTCGTTGAAATATCCACCTATCGAAAGTGGAATAAAGATCACATAGATCCTGCCGTCCCCACACGTTCAGTAGTACGTAGTCCAAAACAAGTTGGCACTATGAAACAAGACCATCGACTACGCGATTTCACTGTCAATGCGCTGTACTTAGATGTCGAAAAGAATGTAATCTTTGATTTCGTCGGTGGTCTGCGAGACTTGAAGAATGGACAGCTAAGGTGCATCGGTGATCCTGAGACAAGATTCTCGGAGGATTGTCACCGCATACTTAGGGCAGTACGATTTGTGTCGAAACTCGATTTGAAACTCACGGAAGACCTTGCACGATCGCTACACTCGCAAAGAGATTTGCTTGAACATTTAGAGCCGCACCGCTTGAGCTATGATCTAGAAAAAATGCTTCTGCACGGGTATGCTCGTGCGCTCTGTCATAACTTCATAAAGTACAATTTTTTGTCATACATCTTTCCGGAAATTGACACCCGAGAGGCGTTAAGCCAAGCTGCTTTAAAAAACACGGATCACCGAGTAAAGCAAGGCAAGCCGGTACGCTTCGCGTTTCTGCTCGCCGCTTTCTATTGGCACCACTACCGTGATCTAAACATTCGCAACGACCGTGAAGCCGAAATCTTGGCGGCAAAGCGAGTTTTAGAGGTTCCATCCCAAAGAATCGCGCTACGTGCTGATGTAAGAGACTTTGTGATAGAGACTTGGCGTTTGCAAGCGAAACTTGAGCAGCGCCCTCTACGAAACGGCAAACAAGTCCTTTCTCGTAAGCGCTTTCGAGCGGGTTTTGACTTACTTTGTATGCGCGTCGGCCTTGGCGAAGCTAGTCCAGAAATCGCGAGTTGGTGGACTAAAATTCAAGAAGTAGCAGAGGCAGAACAAGAGCAGATGCTCAAAGAAGTAGCCCCTGTGCGAAAACGTCGATCAAAACGGCGTCGAAGACCACGTGAGGTCAGTAAACAAATCGTAGCCGTCACACAGTAAACAAGCCCCAAAACACCCGGAATTTTTACAATGAGTAACCAATCTGCCCACACTCCTGTGTCCATCACAACACTCGCTAAACGCAAAGAAAAAGGCCAAAAATTTGCTTGTTTAACCGCTTACGACGCGCTGTTTGCAGAACTGATCAGCTCTAGCGGAGTTGAAGTTCTTCTTGTGGGTGATTCTCTGGGAATGGTCCTTCAGGGACACGATAGTACGCTACCAGTGACTATAGAAGAGATGGTTTATCACATGCAGTGTGTACGACGTGGTAACCGAGGGAGTCTTATCATGGCAGACCTGCCGTTCATGAGTTACGCCTCAGCCAATCAGAGCTTAGAGAGTGCCGCTGCATTAATGCGAGCAGGGGCACATATCGTCAAACTGGAAGGTGGTGCATGGCTCGCCGAAAGTACTCGTTTGCTCGCTGAACGTGGCATACCGGTTTGTACGCACATGGGTCTCACCCCCCAATCGATCAACAGACTCGGTGGGTTTCGAGTACAGGGTAGAAATCCCGATCAAGCCTCGACCATGCTCGAAGAAGCGCAACTCCTAGAGGATTCCGGTGCGTCTGTATTACTATTAGAATGCGTCCCAGTTTCTTTGGCAAAAGCTATAACAGAAAAGCTACAAATTCCTGTCATTGGGATCGGAGCGGGACCCAATACAGATGGTCAAATAATGGTGATGCATGATATGTTGGGAATTACTCCTACGACCATTCGCTCGCCAAAGTTTGTAAAAAATTTCCTTCCTGAAAGTACCGATGGAATTCGTGGAGCGTTTAGGGCGTATGCCGAAGCTGTACGTTCTGGCTCGTTTCCCACTGCCGAGCACAGTTTTAGTTGAGACTAAGTGAAAGTCGTTGAGTCTCCCCACGAACTTCGGGAGACACTAAAGAGATATGGACCAAACGCTAAGATCGGTATGGTTCCAACCATGGGTAATCTTCACCAAGGTCACTTAGAACTCGTTCGCCGCGCTAAGAATGATTGTGATGTTGTAGTTACCACCATCTTTGTTAATCCACTACAGTTCGGTACGAACGAAGATCTCGACAGCTACCCGCAAACGTTTGACGCTGATCATAACGTCCTAGAAACACTTGAAGTAGAGATTCTTTTCTGTCCCGCCGCAGAAACCATGTATCCACAGGGTCAAAATCTTCAAACTAAAACAATTGTTCCCGACATTGGAAACACTCTATGTGGTGAGAGTCGTCCCGGTCACTTCGATGGTGTAACTACAGTCGTGACAAAACTATTCAATTTAGTACAACCCGATAAAGCTTACTTCGGTGAAAAAGATTGGCAACAACTAGCAATCATTCGAAAACTAGTGCTCGACCTCAATTTTCCAATCGATACAGTTGGAGTACCAACAGTTCGCGCACATGACAACCTTGCGCTATCCAGTCGGAATCAATATCTCAGCGAGACCGAACGTCGATTAGCACCACAACTCTATCAACAGCTATGTTCCGTCCGCGACAGTGTTCAAACAGGGAACACCGACTATTCCTCGGAGGAAACGAAGACTATGAACACACTGAGCACTCTTGGCTTTCGACCGGATTACGTTGCAGTAAGAGATGCTGACACGCTCAACCATCCCAACGACAAGAGCAACACTCTTCGAGTCTTCGGTGCTGCTTACCTCGGTCGCGCAAGACTGATAGACAACATACCCATTGGATGCGCGTGACCAATCGTAGCGACAATAATCAAATCTGGCAAGATCTCGAAACGCATGCGTGTCGATTTTCAGATTTAGATCTGAATCGACTGCTGGCCGATACGAAGCGGTTTACCAATTCCCATTTACAGGTTGAGCACTTACTCGTCGACTGGTCACGCCAACTCGTTGATCAATCCATACAGGATTCACTCGATCAATTAGCAACAAATAGTAGGGTCCATCAATTCCTGCTGAGCATGTGCCGTGGTGACCTAGTTAACAAGACGGAATCGAGGGCGGCGACTCATGTCGAGCAACGATCGTTGCACGCATCTGATCAATCACTTCAACCAATGTTCAAATTTGCAGAACAAATTCGCAACGGTACCTTGCGCGGGCATTCGGGAAAATCGTTCACGGACGTTGTCAATGTCGGTATCGGTGGATCACACCTCGGACCAGAGTTGGTTTACCGAGCACTAGTACAAAGACAAGGACCACGCCTTCACTTCTTAACGAATACACATCCTGCAGCTCGAAGTGAAATTCTTGATGGGCTCGATCCCGATTCCACGCTGTTCATCATCGCATCCAAGTCATACGGCACGTTCGAGACTCTCGATAACGCTGGTTATATCCGGCAGTGGATGATCGAACGCGTTCCCCCGAACGCAGACCTTGGGAATCACTTCATCCACGTGACCAGCAATCCAGAGCATATAACAAATAACGAAACTGTCCTACGAGTTCCTAGTTCAATCGGTGGTCGTTTTTCAATATGGTCAGCTATGGGGCTCGCAATCGCGATCGCTTTTGGCATTGACGTGTATCAAGACTTGTTGGCTGGCGCGCGTTCCATGGATATCCACGTACTGGAAGCATCAGATATAGCACACAATCTTGCTATCAAGTTAGCTTTACTCGCGGTGTGGAATACCAATGTAATTAAAACCGAATCGCACTTGATCCTACCATACGATCCACGCCTTCAACTTTTACCCGCTTACCTACAACAACTTGAAATGGAGAGTAATGGGAAGAGTATTTCCAGAGATGGTGAACCAATAAACCAACATACTAGTCCGATCGTTTGGGGTGGTGTAGAGACCGACGGACAACATGCATACCATCAACTACTTCACCAGGGAACCCGGAAGTATAGTGCCGATATCATTGTCACTCACTCTGCGAGTTCGCAGAACGACTATTCGAACACTGAGGATTGGATTCTGGCAAACGCCGTTGCACAGAGTACAGTGATGTTTACCGGTAATCATGTGTCTAGCGAACAACGATTCAAGAATATTAAAGGTAGGCACGGCTCAACAATTTTCGTTTTAAATGAGCTCAATGCTTTTAATCTCGGTGCTCTGATCTCGCTCTATGAACACAAGGTCGCTTGTCTAGGTCATCTCTGGAATGTAAATTCATTTGACCAATGGGGCGTCGAAGCAGGAAAACGATTAGCAGACGATGTCTATGGGTTTTTACACCACGGCGAGGCACAAAATGTACCCCCGGCTACTGCTGCCTTGCTTAATAAAATAAAAAAAGCCTAGATCCGTCGAAATACAACGTTTTTTGGAGAGCTCATAAGTGTCAGAAACATACCCGGTTCCAGAGGATTTGGTCGAATCCGCCCATATCAATAAAGACAAATACGATTCACTCTATCGTCGCTCGATCGAACAGCCTGAGGAATTTTGGGCTGAACAAGCAGAAGCGAACATCGATTGGTTCCAGAGTTTTAACCAAGTCTGCGAAGCATCTTTCACCGAAGGACGATTTCACTGGTTTCGAGACGGCATCCTCAATGTTTCTTACAACTGTATTGACCGACATCTCGACACGCGCACCGACCAGATCGCGATTATTTGGGAAGGCGACGATAACCAAAACAGTAAACACATAACTTATCGAGAACTGTATCACGAAGTCTGCCGACTTTCGAACGCCCTTCGAGAACGCGGCGTATCAAAGGGTGATCGAGTCTGTATTTATCTCCCAATGATTCCGGAGGCGGCATATGCGATGTTAGCCTGTGCGCGAATTGGTGCGCTCCATAGCGTCGTATTCGGCGGTTTTTCATCAAATTCTCTCCGCGATCGAATTTTGGACTCTGACTGTCAGACTTTGATTACTGCTGACGAGGGCATACGAGGTGGAAAAACCATCCCGTTGAAAGCTAACGCTGACGCTGCTTTACAAGACTGTCCCAATGTCCACACCGTACTAACCGTGCAACGTACTGGTGGTAATGTCGAATGGAATGAACCTCGCGACGTATGGTATCACGAACTAGTTGACCGCCAAGACGCAGACTGCCAACCCGAACGAGTCGAATCTGAAGATCCTCTTTTCATCTTGTATACATCGGGTAGTACGGGAAAACCCAAAGGTGTTCAACATGGTTCCGCAGGTTATCTATTACATGCAACGTTGACCTTCAGATACATTTTCGACTATCACGAACAAGACATTTACTGGTGCACCGCTGATGTCGGTTGGATTACCGGCCACTCCTACATCGTATATGGTCCTCTTGCTAACGGAGCTACGACCCTGATGTTCGAAGGTGTACCTACCTTTCCGGACGCATCGCGATTCTGGCAAATTGTAGATAAGTACAACGTCAACATCTTTTACACTGCCCCGACAGCAATCCGACAACTCATGGCGCTAGGGGATGAATATGTAACCAAGACTTCACGCAAGTCGTTACGTCTATTGGGGACAGTTGGCGAACCCATAAATCCTGAAGCATGGGAGTGGTATCATCGAATAGTAGGAGATCGGAGATGTCCTATTGCTGACACGTGGTGGCAGACAGAAACAGGAGGCATCATGATTTCTCCGCTCCCGGGGGCTACAGCACTCAAACCTGGTTCCGTTACTCGACCATTCTTCGGTGTCAGACCCGCGCTCGTAGACGACGCCGGAAACATTCTTGAGGAAAACGAAGCCTACGGCAATCTAGTAATGCTGCAACCTTGGCCCGGCCAGATTCGAACCGTTTACGGTGATCATCAACGTGTGGTCGACACCTATTACAGACGATTTCCTGGTAAGTACTTTACGGGTGATGGAGCTCGACGTGATCGCGATGGATATTACTGGATTACAGGACGGGTTGATGATGTAATCAATGTGTCCGGTCATCGACTCGGTACGGCAGAGATTGAAAGTGCTTTGGTATTGCACGATCAAATCGCGGAAGCTGCCGTCGTTGGTGCCCCGCATTCGATCAAAGGCGAGTCGATCTACGCTTTCGTCACACCGATGGCTGGCGTGGAACCAGCACCTGCTCTGAAAGAAGAACTGAGCCAATTGGTGCGATCCGAAATTGGACCAATTGCCCGGCCGGATGCGATTCAGTGGGCTCCAGGTCTTCCGAAAACAAGATCCGGAAAAATCATGCGGCGAATTCTTCGAAAAATTGCCGCAAATGACACAGAAAACTTAGGTGATACGACCACCCTAGCCGATCCTAGCGTGGTTGACAACCTCGTTCGAGATCGACTAGTCTCTTAAATCCCTAAACGTTCGGTGGTTTGTCTCGATAACGTTCGACATCAACCATCGACAACTGCACTCTTCCACGGTCATCAATCTCGGTGATCACCACTTCAACGATTTGTCCGACCGAAAGTTCGTCATTCACCTTCTCAACACGACCGCGCTTAATACGAGAAATGTGTAGTAAACCGTCCTGTTTTGGGAGTATGGTTATGAACGCACCAAACTTCATAATGGACGCAACTTCGCCCGAATAGATCTTGCCCACAACCGGGGTTTCGGTGAGATCCAGAATTCGCTGTCGGATAGCCGCCTCTTTCGTGTGATTCTCAGAGTAGATCCTAATTTCACCGTCGTCTTCGACATCGAACTCGGCGTTAAATTCGTCGCGTAGACCTCGAATTGTCGCTCCGCCTTTACCAATTACCAAGCGAATCATTTCAGGATCAATTCGTATCGAGAACACTGCTGGGGCATATTCTGAGAGTGCTTCTCTGGGTTTCTCGATCACAGCATCCATCTGCGTCAGAATGTGTTTTCTGGCATCGTGTGCTTGTGCTAGAGCTTGACTCAGTATCTCCTCCGTGATTCCCTCAATTTTGATATCCATTTGCAATGCCGTGACCCCGTTCGAGGTGCCGGCAACTTTAAAGTCCATGTCGCCTAAGTGATCCTCGTCGCCAAGTATGTCCGTTAGCACGACAAACTTATCGTCTTCCTTAATCAATCCCATTGCAATACCTGCAACAGAAGATGGAATCTTTACCCCTGCATCCATTAACGCGAGGGAAGCACCACAAACAGACGCCATCGAACTTGACCCGTTACTCTCCGTGATTTCCGATACGACTCTAATCGTGTAAGGAAACTTGTCGTTGTCGGGTATGAGATACTCCAGCGATCGTCGCGCTAAACGACCATGACCGACTTCTCTGCGACGAGGTCCCATTAATCTGCCAACTTCACCTACGCAGTATGGGGGAAAGTTGTAATGCAACATGAACTGATCTGTTGACTCTCCACTAAGAGATTCGATCAATGCTGCATCTCGAGTTGTACCCAAAGTAACGGTAACAATTGCTTGCGTCTCACCCCGTTGGAACAAAGCCGAACCATGAGTTCTTTTCAAAATTCCTACATCAATATCGAGATCTCGAACTTCATCGTGTCGTCGGCCATCAATCCTCGGTTGTCCGTCAAGAATACGTTGCCGAACCAGTTTCTTACCCATTGATTGAATGATCGAACTCACTTCTGAAGGATCAATGGTCTCGTCTTCTTCGGTCAAAGTTTCCACGGCACTTTGCTCTAAAGACTTTAGTTGATCTCGACGTTCCGCCTTCGTCGTGATTTGGTAGGCTTCGTGCAACCCGTTCCCGATCTGCTTTGTGACCGCATCCACGAGTTCTTTATTTTCAACCGGTGGGGCATAGACCCATTTTTCGTTTCCTACTGCATCAACTAACTGATTGATTGCTTGAATTTGTATCTGCATCTCTTGGTGAGCAAACAACACAGCTCCTAGCATCTGGTCTTCGGAGAGTTCGTGTGCTTCGCTCTCGACCATGAGTACCGCATTCTCTGTCCCAGCGACGATCATGTTGAGTCTAGACTCCGCTTGTGCGGAAATACGAGGATTCAACACGTAGAGATTGTCGATAAATCCCACTCGATTTGCGCCGATCGGACCACTAAATGGAACCCCGGATAGTGTCAATGCCGCGGAGGTACCGATCATCGCAACCACATCAGGATCGACATCTCGGTCTACTGACATCACCGTAGCGATCACATGTACTTCGTGTTGGAAGCCATCATGAAATAGCGGTCGTATTGGTCTGTCAATGAGCCTACTCGTGAGAGTCTCTTTTTCTGTAGGACGACCCTCGCGCCGAAAAAAGCCTCCGGGAATTTTCCCAGCCGCGTACGTGCGTTCTTGGTAATCTACCGTTAGTGGAAAAAAACTAACTCCTTCACGCGGTTCTGGTGCAGCCACAACAGTGCAGAGCACCGAATTGTCGTCCATGTGTGCCATAACAGCAGCGGTCGCTTGGCGTGCGATCCGACCAGTCTCAAGAGTAACTTTATGATCGCCGAGTTCAAACTCGACTTTTGAAGGTTTCAAATTGTGTTCCTTGTATTGTGATTAACGGCGAATGCCAAGCTTAGCAATGAGTTTTGCGTATCTGTCAAGATCTTTTGATCGCAGATAATCCAGCAGTTTACGCCGCTGCGCTACCATGTTTTGTAGACCCCGTCGGGAATGGTTATCGCCTTTATGAACTTCCAGGTGTTCCTGAACGCTCTGTATGTTCTTCGTCAAGAGTGCTACTTGAACCTCCGGCGACCCCGTGTCGTTTTCGCCGCGGCCGAATTCCTGCAGTGTTTCTTGTTTTGTCTCGGTTGTTAACGCCATATTTTCTCCTTAGTCTATGTTGTCGTTTGCTTCCAAAAGTAGCTAATTCATGATCCGTCGCGGTGCGACGCGACCGTCTTCTAATATCTCTCCGACACCCAAAAATTTGGTGGGTGCATTGTCAACAATCTCACACACTTTGACCCACCCTTCTGTCGGTGCGTTGTTCACGCGCACCGCCTGGCCATGTCGTACGTTGTATGCCATGCCTCCACGGACAAAAATCGTTGGCCAACCCTCAACCGTACTAGCTGTGGGTAAAAGCAATTCGTCGATTCTTTGTTCCTCGCGCGCTTTCTCAAGTTGTTCCATCGTTATCGCGCCGCTATCGTCGTATGGTCCGGCTTGTGTTCGGCGCAAAGCGACAACGTGCGCACCGCTACCTAACTGCTCACCAATATCCGCAACCAAAGTGCGAATGTACGTACCTTTACTACAGTGAATGTTTAACCTAAAACGATCCCCTGCAAAACTCTCTAATTTGTTCTCATAAATAGTTACCGGACGAGGTTCTCGGGGTACCTCTTTTCCTTGGTGGGCTAGCTTGTACAGTGGTTGTCCGTTCTGTTTCACCGCCGAAAACATGGAAGGAATTTGTTGAATGTTCCCTTGGTAGTCTGCGAGGACGGTTTCGATTTTCTCAGCGGTTACATGGGAATAAGAGCTCTCGCCAATAACGGTTCCGTCGGCATCCCCACTGTCCGTAGCGATACCCAACACCGCATCAACTACATAGTGCTTGTCGGCTTGAAACAAAAACTGAGAAAATTTCGTAGCAGCTCCGAAGCACAATGGTAAAACACCAGTTGCGAGGGGGTCCAAACTGCCCGTATGACCAACCTTTTTAGCACCAAAGAGTTTCTTAGCTTGCTGCGTCGCACGACTCGAAGTCAACCCCGGTGGTTTGTCGAGCACTAGTACGCCGTCGACATCTCGACCGCGGGAACGTCGTTTACTCACAGTGCGTTTCTACGCTCGACGTCTCGCGCGCCATTGCTTGATCGATCAGAGCGTCGATATGCGATCCCTCATCCTCGACGTCGTCATAATGGAACTGTAGTGCTGGCGTTGTTCGCATCGAATGGCGCTTCGCCAACTCAGACCGTAAAAATCCTGCAGCTCGCTGCAATACTTGCACCAACTCTTCCCTATCAATGGTCTGGTCTAAATCAACCGCTCGAATGTACACATTGGCAGAAGATAAATCACCAGTAACTCGCACATCATTTACGATGACGTTTTGTGCCTCAATTCGTGGATCTCGCATTTTTAACCGAATGAGTGTCGACAGTTCCTTACGAATGAGTTCTGCGACCCGCTCTTCTCGACCGAACGATCGGTCTCGATTGATAATTCGAACTCGTCGCATCACAACGCCCGTGCTACTTCTCGGGAATCAAACACTTCAATGCGATCACCTTCTCGTACGTCGTTATAGTTTCGGACGCCGATACCGCATTCAAGTCCATTTCTTACTTCGCTCACGTCGTCTTTGAATCGTCGAAGAGACTCCAGTTCTCCTTCATATATCACCGTACTGTCGCGTAAGACTCGAATTTTCTTGTGTCGGAAAACGATGCCTTCAACGACCCGGCAACCTGCAATTTGCCCAAATCGGGGAGAGTGAAATACATCTCGAACTTCAGCAGTTCCGACGATTTCCTCACGTACTTCAGGGATCATCATATCTTCTAAGATCTTCTTGATGTCGTCAAGCAACTCGTAAATCACGCTGTAGTAGCGTACTTCAAGAGCATTCTGCTCCGCAACGACTTTGGCTGACTTTTCTAAGCGGACATTGAAACCAAAGACCATCGCGTCGTAGGTGAGAGCCATATTGACATCCGATTCAGTAATGCCACCAACTCCGGAGCCTAATACTTGTACTCCGACTTCCTCGTTACCGATGTTCAAACAAGACTCGGAAATAGCTTCAAGAGAGCCCCGAACATCCGTCTTCAAGATTAACTTCAAAATGCGTTTTTCGCCTTTACCCAAGTTTGCAAACATGTTCTCTAGGCGAGACGATTGGCGCATCGAAGTGATCTTGTTTTGGTATTTAGCCGCGCGAGCACTCGCCAACTGTCTTGCTTGTCGTTCATCCACAGTGACGTTGAACAAATCACCGGCGACCGGTGCGCCGTTGAGCCCTAACACTTCAACTGGAATAGAAGGACCGGCCTCGGAGACGGTCGAACCTTGATCGGTGACTAATGAGCGCACGCGCCCGAAATACTCGCCAGCTAAAACAATGTCCCCCCGTGCCAAGGTACCCTGTTGAACGAGTACAGTCGCGACCGGACCACGACCACGGTCCAACTTACTTTCGATGACTACACCCTGAGCGGTCCCCTGTCGCACTGACGCAAACTCTTCAACTTCCGCAAGCAAGGCAACTGCTGACAGAAGGTCATCGATACCTTCTCCCGTCGTTGCTGATACGTTGACAAACTGCGTGTCTCCACCCCAGTCTTCTGGAGTGACTCCTAGACTGTTGAGTTCGGTTCGTACGCGATCGGGATCAGCTCCTTCTAAGTCGATCTTGTTTACCGCCACGATCATTGGGACTTTAGCTGCATGAGCATGTTGAACAGCTTCTTGGGTTTGCGGCATCACTCCGTCGTCCGCCGCACACACGAGAATGACGATATCGGTCGCGTTCGCACCACGCGCTCGCATAGCAGAAAACGCCGCGTGCCCCGGAGTATCTAAGAAAGTGATCGCACCATGTTTCGTCTCTACGTGATAAGCGCCAATGTGTTGCGTAATACCACCTTGTTCTTCACTAACGACGTGCGCGTTGCGAATATAGTCTAAAAGGGAGGTTTTTCCATGATCGACATGCCCCATAACAGTAACCACGGGTGGCCTCGGCTCTGGGTCGCCTTCTGCTTTTTGGGACAGCACTAGTTTTTCTTCCATGCGATCACTTGCGACAAGCTTCACCTTGTGACCCATCTCTTCAATTACTAGTACTGCTGTGTCCTGATCAATGGTTTGGTTGATGGTCACCATTTCGCCCATGCTCATCAGAGCTTTGATGACTTCACCGGCTTTTACAGACATCCGGCGTGCAAGCTCACCGACTGTAGTAGCATCGGACACTTCCACTTCGTGTACGATTTTTTGTACCGGACGGGAAAATTCGCCGCCTTGCTTTTCTACTTCAAGAGCTGCTTTTCTGCGTCTCCGTAATCCCAATGAACCTTGGCTCTTCTCTTGGGAGCGTCGCCGACCAAGTGCTTTCCCCTCCAGAGTGCGACCGCGTTGCTTAGCTCCTTTCTCGTCTCTGGAACGCTTAGCACCGCTTTTCTCAGTCGCAATCGCCTCGGCTTCCGCGCGAGCTCGGACTTCTTCGGCTTCGCGTTTAATTCGTTCTTGTTCTTCCTGCTCAGCTTTGCGAGCTGCTTCCTCAGCAAGACGAGCTTGTTTCTGTTTTTCTTCGCGTTGTTTTTCTTCTTCTTTCTTGAGTCGAGTTTCTTCTTGTCGCTGAGCCTTTTTCCGCCGAATTTCTCCCTCTGCTTTCCGTCGAGTTTCTTCCTCAGCTCGGATCTTTTCTTTTTCAAGAGTTAGTTGGGACGGTACCGCTTCTTCCGTCGTGCGATCATCTTTTGCAGGTTCAGTTTTTTGGTCCGATACCTTTGCTTTCGCCGCTTTTCGACTCTTTTCGGGTTCGACGGCTGTACTCGGTTGCTTCGCATCCTCTTCCGTCTTCGCTCTAACAGCTGCAGAGTCTGAAACTTCTTGGTCCTGGGGCTGTTTGACCGCTGAGGGCTTAACAATCCTACGTCGCTTTACAGTGGCGACTTTAACCTCCGGCGCAGATTTTCGCTGAACGCTGAGCGTACCAGTTCTACGAGTCAGAGGGGTCCCTAATCCCGTGGCCGGAGACGCAGAACTTGCACTTTCGGTGCCTCGATCGCCAGTTGCCGTCCGACCCAGGTTTCGAGATATTACACTCTCGGACGTTTTCGTATCAGCTTCCTTGAGACCCTTCAAATATACCTGAAGTACTTGCATGTCCGAATTGGAAAATGCCTCGGACTCGAGAGTCTGTGGGAGACCGGCGGCATGAATATTCTGTAGTAGCAGTGCTACATCGATGTTCAATCGTCCTGCAACATCAGCGACTGTATACATGCTCTGCGTTTCCATTAGATATGCTTTCTTTCGGTTGGTTTATTTACTCTTTGAGTCGGCAAACATCGGTTCTCGAGCCGTCATAATCAGTTGTCCAGCCAATTCCTCGTCAATTCCGAGCTCCAAATCCAATACATCTGGGATCGCTAGGTCAGCGAGATCCTCAATCGTATGAATACCTTCCAACGCGAGTCGCCAAGCCAATGTGTCGGTCATCCCTTCCATGCTTAGAAGTTCGGGACTAGGAGCATTCGTAGGTGAGCCGTCTGACACACCTGCTTCCTTGTCCTCTTCAAGTGCAGCTTCGGCTCGAGAGCGCAATATTGATACGATGTCCTCTGAAAAACCCTCAATCGCAAGCATTTCGTTAATGTCGCAATAGGCGATTTCTTCAAGCGAATTGAAGTTCTCCTCGATTAAAACCGAAGCTAAATCCTCGTCTACGAGCAATCTTTCCATATACAACTCGACTAACTGTTGTTCCCGGGCTTCTTGTTCTTGGATGACTTCGTCATAACTGCGAATGTTCAATTTCCAACCACTTAGTTCGCTCGCTAAACGAACGTTCTCGCCATTTGTCCCAATCGCCGCAGCGTGATGTTCAGGTTGTACGAGGATATCCATGGAGTGAAGGTCTTCATCTTTAATGATTTGTTCGATAGTTGCGGGACTCAGTGCACTGATAACAAGTTGAACTGGATCGTTATGCCACAGCAGTACATCCACGCGTTCGTGACCTAGTTCTGTTGATACCGCCTGAACTCTTGAACCGCGCATACCGACGCAAGCCCCAACGGCATCAATGCGACCGTCGTTTGTAGTGACTGCTATTTTTGCTCTCTGCCCTGGAATTCTGGCTGCTGCTCTGATTTCAATCACGTCCTCGGCGATCTCGGGTACTTCTAGTTTGAAGAGCTCAATCAACATTTCCGTACACGTTCGAGACAAAATTAACTGAGGTCCCTTATTTTCGGAATCAATCTTCATCAGATACGCCCGAATGCGATCATCGACACGGTAGTGTTGACGCGGAATCATGTGTTCTTTAAAGAGAATGGCTTCAACGTTACCCGCAAGTTCCACAATGAGAAAGTCCCGGCCCATGCGTTTAACCGTACCGTGAACGAGTTTGCCTACCTGCGCGTGGAACTCATCGGCAACTCGATTCCGTTCTGCCTCGCGTACTTTTTGAAAGATCACTTGACGCACGATTTGGGCCATGATGCGACCGTGATCTACAGTTTGCCATGGCTCTTCCCACTTATCACCCAGTCCTAACTTGGGATCTTTTTCTTGAGCTTGATCTAAAGTGATATGTGCATCGGGGTTGAACACTTGCGTAGTCCAATCGTCAACGTCGTGTTGCTCCCAGCGACCGGGGCGATCCACGTTCTCTTCGCACATCTGTTCCGGATCGACGACAGTCCAAACTCGAAATGTATCGCAAGTAGATTCCTTCCAATCAATGGAAACGCGAAAATCCGCATCTTCTCGTGTGCGACGCTTCGTCGCTGTCGCGAGGGCGGACTCGATTGCGGCAAAAACGATTTCTTTCGCGATTCCTTTTTCGTTTGACACGGACTCAACCGCATTACTAATTTCTTTGAAATTCATTTTGACTGATTCACTAGCTAAATTCTGGTACCACCCGTGCTCGGCGCACCTGATCAAATCGTATCTCCAACTCTTGTTCGTCCATTGTTACGAGAAACGATTGCGCGTTGCAACTATTTAACCGACCGCGTACGTGAACTCGGCCTTCTACCGGCCAAGACAAACGTACGTCAATAAGGGCACCTACTCGGCTTTCAAAGTGTTGAGGTTTGAACAATATTCGATCTAACCCTGGTGAAGACACCTGAAGCGTCATGTTTTGTGGAAATTGCGACTCAACGTCTAACACGCCCTCGATCTGATGACTCACTTCAGCACAATCGTCGACCGTGATACCGTTTTTCGAATCGATATACACACACAGGTTCGCGCGGCTTTTGTATATGGTGTAATCCACACCCCAAATCTCGTAGCCCATTGCTTCTACGGTAGCAGATAACAACTGTTCAATGTTGGTATTTCTAGTACTCATCGAGTGTAAACTTTTTTACAAAAATACTCTCTACTTGGCCTCAAACCGTACGACACCATAAAGGTGCCGCAAAAACACATTAAAGGGTAGAACAGGCGACTGTAAGTTAATTCACTTACAAGGTATGAACGTTTTTGAAGTGCGCGCTCTTCCCATCGTCCGATGCGAGTCGCAAACGCTAGATGATCTAGTAGTTAAATTGAATCTCCACTACCGATATTTCTGTTGACCACCGTGGTAGCGGGGGAAGGATTCGAACCTCCGACCTATGGGTTATGAGCCCATCGAGCTACCAACTGCTCCACCCCGCATCAGAAACCTGCTTATTATAAGAATGAGTGCTGTACTGGACAGAACGCGATAAGTACTGGTATTAATCCATGTCTCTGACCGTTTTCAAACACCACAAGGTCTAGGTCTGGTGCCGAAGAGAGGACTCGAACCTCCACGAGCATGCGCTCACCACCCCCTCAAGGTGGCGTGTCTACCAATTTCACCACTTCGGCAGGGGACTGTTACATAAAAGCGAGAACTATTTGACTAGCGTAAATATGGTGACGACACGGTTCGAATCGGAGACGTTATAGGTCTGGAAGTCTATCGCCTTCTTCGGCGTCATCTTCAGACGGCGTGGGCGTGTCGTTATCAGAGTCTTCTTCGAGTAGCTGTTCAAGTATATCGCCTGAATTATCCGAGTCGTCGTCGGTGGGCAATAGGTCTCCTTCAGGTGAGGAAGGCGTGTCAGTTTCATCGGTGGGAAGCAGATCTTCGTCGGATGGAATTAATAAATCATCCAAAGATTCTTCATTGGCTTGCGGAACGTCTCCAAATGGGTAAGTATCTTCTGACTTTTTCTTCGCGGTATAGGCTAAAGAAAAGGTTACTGCAAAGAATCCTATCGCTAGCATCGCGGTAAACTTCACCAAAAACGGAGTTGCTCCACCAGAACCGAAGACGGTGTTAGCCGCCCCGCTACCGAATGCAGCACCGATGTCAGAACCACGCCCCTGCTGTATCAAAACCAAAGCACCGAGTGCAAGACACACGACCACCAATAGTATTAACAGTACGATTTCAATTATCTCCATATTTAATCTCCACCCACTAGCTGACAAATTTCGTTGAATGCACTCACATCGAGCGCAGCACCACCAACTAAAAAACCGTCAATGTTTGATTGGTTAATTAGTTTTTCAGCATTGTTCGGACTTACACTTCCTCCATACAAGATACGTAGTTCAGCAACCTCATCGCCTAAGTAAGAACGAATTTTACCGTGCATTTCATCGGCATCGCCTGGACTGGCCGAAATTCCGGTTCCAATAGCCCAAATAGGCTCGTAAGCGACGACTAACCTTTCCGCCGGTAGGGTCTCAAGTAGACCTTTTAGGGACCTAAGTTGACGTTGCACTACAGCCTCCGCACTACCGTTCTGCCGTTCTTCGATCGACTCTCCTACACAAAACAATGGAATTAAATTCGCATCCACGCAGGATTTCAATTTCCGGTCAACAATTGTATCGTTTTCTAAATAAATGTTACGTCGTTCCGAATGGCCGATTATCGCAAATTTTGCTCCCATTTCCGCGACCATAGCCGCAGATACCTCTCCAGTGAAAGCACCTTGGACTTCCTCGTGAACGTTTTGTACTCCTATCTGAGTGAATCCTTGGAGTCGTTCCGCTTCAGTTAACGCAGGTATATATATAAACGGAGGCGCGAGCCAAATGTCAATATCTGGCACGTCTCTAAGTTGCTCCGAAAAGGTCTCGCACAAATTCTGCGAACCGTTCATTTTCCAATTGGCGACGACTAGGGGAGTGCGCAAGATCACAGTCGCGATTTCCTAGGGAACCAAAAAATTATAGACAACGCTAAGTGAGTCGTATGTAGCACTCGAGGTACGGTGGCACTCATTGTTTTGACGACTATCAAATGAATATCGCATTGCAAAAAATACGGGTTTATCAATGCGATCCCGGCAGCATTCGCTTGTCGCTGAACTCACTACTGAGAGCGAGTCGTTCGCAATCAGACTGTTCATACACTTTGAATAAACGATGCTAAAGCCTCGGCCTCGCGTGCGACCAGGGTGGCATCTGGTCCTTCCACCATAATTCGCACTACCGGTTCTGTTCCCGATGGTCGCACCAACACACGATAGCATTCATCATGAGCTCGATCAACTTCTTTGACGCGTTTCGCAACTTTAGGATTCGCTACGATTATTTCCGGATTATTAGCCGGGACATTTAGAAGTACTTGAGGGAACTGTTCCATCTCCAAAACTAGTTCAGAAAACGGTTGCTGGCATTCCCAAGCGGCTTGGACCACCTGCAACGCGGAAACAATACCATCCCCCGTTGTCGTACTTCGATGACACAGTATGTGCCCAGAAGTCTCGCCGCCTAAATCCCAACCATGTTCAGTGAGTTTCATACTAACATGGCGGTCGCCCACAGCTGCCCGAGAAAACGGGATTCCAAGAGAGTGCAATGATCTTTCGAGTCCTAAATTGGACATATCAGTGCCGACCACACCTCCTCGCAAAGTACCGTTCTGCTGTTGAACTCTTGCTAGTCCAAACAGTATGTGATCACCATCAAGTACTTTTCCATCGGGAGCTATCGCAATAACCCTATCGCCATCGCCGTCGAATGCGAATCCAATATCCGCTTTGCGTTTTAGTACCTCTGCCTGTATTGCTTTTAAGGCGGTAGAACCACACTGATCGTTGATGTTAAATCCATTCGGGCGAGTGCCAATCGAATAAACTTCAGCTCCAAATTCTCGAAAAATTGTTGGCGCGAGACTGTAACAAGCTCCGTTAGCACAGTCCAACACGATCTTGATATTCGTTAAATCCAAGTCAGAACTCACGGTTGATTTACAAAAATCTATGTATTGTTCCCGTGTGTTTGCTGGTCTCTTAGCGCGCCCAAGTTCTTCCGCGGCTACTGTGGCGATGGGGAGATTCATCGATTCTGCAATCTGCATCTCATGAGAATTTGAGAGTTTACGACCATTCTGATCAAAGAACTTGAAGCCATTGTCTTCGTAGGAATTGTGAGAAGCACTGATCACAACTCCCAGATCCGCGTTTGAGTTCCGCGTAAGAATCGCTACTGCTGGTGTTGGAAAGGGTCCGAGTAATCCTACATCCACTCCAGCCGCAATGAGACCGGCTTCAAATAGTGACTCGAGAAGATACCCTGAAATCCTCGTGTCTTTCCCCACCAAGACGTACTGACCGTTCCGCTGTTTAACCTCGCGACCAATTACCCATCCCAACTTTAAACATAAGTCGGGCGTAATAGGGGGCTCTCCAACACGGCCGCGAATTCCGTCGGTACCAAATAGTTGGAAGTCTACAGGAAGGTCGCCCATCAGGGTCGCTGACCTATAAAAAATTAGGTATCTTCAGCTGGTTTGGTAAATGGAGGAGATTTGGACTTGGAGCTATCGTCTTCAGTGGTGTCCTGAAGCTCTTTTGGCGGATGTGGCGTATCCGATGGCTCTACTGGCGCGCGGGGTTTACCTCCGGCCATGATGTCTCCTACTTGTTCCGGACTGAGCGTTTCGTACTCCATTAAAGCTTCTGCCATAACGTGGAGTTTATCCATATTTGCTTCAAGTATTTCCTTTGCGTGCTGGTACAAGCGAGTTACTATCGATTGCACCTCGGCGTCGATTTTTTCTGCTGTCGCTTCCGATACGGACAAAGGTTTATTTCCAGCCGACATACCGAGAAACACCTCGCCGTCATTTTCATCATAGGTTAGGACCCCTAAGGATTCCGAGAACCCCCATTTGGTGACCATGTTCCGAGCGAGCTGCGTGATGCGCTCAATGTCATTAGAAGCACCTGTCGTTACCTTTTCGGAACCGTTGATCAGCTCTTCAGCAATGCGACCCCCGTACAGCGAACAGATTTGAGACTCGACAGCTGTCTTGCTCATACTGTATTTGTCTTCTTCCGGTAAAAACATAGTTACCCCAAGTGCTCGACCTCGAGGTACCACGGTTACCTTGTAGACTAAATCGTGTTCGGGAACTAAATATCCAACAATCGCGTGTCCAGCTTCGTGATAGGCAGTGACTAGTTTTTCTTTATCGGACATAACCATGGACTTGCGCTCAGAGCCCATCATGATCTTGTCTTTCGCCTTCTCGAATTCTTCCATGCCCACCAGCCGTCGAGCAGCACGCGCACCGAACAGAGCTGCTTCGTTTACGACGTTTTCTAGGTCCGCTCCCGAAAATCCAGGCGTCCCACGAGCAATTGTGAGTGGATTCACATCGTCGGCTAGTGGCACCCGTCGCATGTGCACTTTCAAAATCTGTTCGCGACCACGAATGTCTGGAAGCGGGACGACGACCTGTCGGTCAAAACGCCCTGGTCGTGTTAATGCTGGGTCGAGTACATCGGGTCTATTCGTAGCCGCGATCACGAGGACGCCGTCATTCGCTTCAAACCCGTCCATCTCTACCAAGAGTTGATTCAGAGTTTGTTCGCGCTCATCATGACCATTTCCTAAGCCTGCTCCGCGGTGTCGCCCGACTGCATCGATTTCGTCAATGAATACGATGCAAGGTGCTTGCTTTTTCGCCTGCTCAAACATATCGCGCACTCGAGACGCGCCGACTCCAACAAACATCTCCACGAAGTCAGATCCTGATATGGAAAAGAATGGAACTTTAGCTTCACCCGCTATGGCTTTAGCGAGAAGTGTCTTCCCGGTTCCTGGTGCTCCGACCATAAGCGTCCCACGTGGGATACGTCCGCCAAGCACTTGAAAACGAGAAGGATCTTTCAAAAACTCGACTAGTTCTTGAACATCTTCTTTTGCTTCATCAACGCCAGCTACATCGTCAAATGTTGTTTTGATTTTTTCATCAGAAAGTAGCTTCGCTTTGCTCTTACCGAAGGCTAACGGGCCGCTTCGTCCTCCAACTCCCTGTAGTTGTCGCATCATGAGCATGAACAGACCAACTATGAGCAAGATCGGGAGAATGGTGAGAAACACCTGCATCCAAAAACCATTGCGGTTGTCTTTCAAAGTCGTGACTTCAACCCCTTGACTTACTAGCTCATCGTACATCTCACCGTGGTCAGCCCCTGGGGGTAAGTTCACCAAAAAGGTCGAACCGTCTTTTCTTTCTCCGAGCACCGCTATCGAACTGCCAGAAGACGCTTGGAGTTTCGCCTTCGCAATCTTTTCCTCTTGAAGGAGTGTCTTAAACACTGTGTAATTGACTTCATCGGGTCCAGGGCGTTTCACGAAGCTGTTGAATAGTACTAGAAGTACCAACACTACGATGACCCAAAGAATGATGTTTTTTGCGGTGGAACTCAAAAAATCCGGCCTCTTGCCTTAAATATAGTCGTTATAAGTAGGTCTTATGACCCTTTCAAATTGCTTTAGTAACCTAGGTTATACCCCATATATTGTATAGGTAGTACCAATTTGCACAGTTTCAAGCGAGCATTGCGGTACGTTGCCTCAGTATTAGATTCTTTATTGCTTGAATCCGTTACGTACTGAACGCACTAATCAATTGTACTGTGCTTTCGTACCAATCTAAGCTACCGTAGCTATCGTGATCCGCGTCCTTTTACCGCAACACATTATTTGTGCTCGACAGCTTGAATCAACCATTCTTTCTCGCGCACACCTTCCCCAACGAAAAAAGATTGTTGTACTCTCTTACCCATCATCGCACGTGCTAGGGGGGAGATATTGGAAATAAGACCAGCCCGCACATCAGATTCGTCTTCACCAACGATGCGATATTGAACTTGATTACCGGTTTCAAGATCCTCAAGCGTAACGGTCGCGCCGAAGATCACGGTTCCAGTGTTTTTAATCTTCGAAACATCAATTACTTGCGCGGCTGCGAGTTTCGCTTCGATAAAACGGATCCGCGCCTCCATTAAACCCTGTTTCTCCTTGGCAGCATGATAATCGGCATTTTCGCTCAAATCACCCAACTTTCGAGCTTCGCCAATCGCCCGAGACACCGTTCCGCGCTCATTTTTTAACGCCGTGAGCTCCGCGCGTAACTTTTCGGCACCGGCCACTGTCAGTGGGGCTGGCATAACTGTTCTCCATCATAAAGTTCTTGTAATCGTCGTACATGATGCGGCCTTCCAAACGCGATCGATTTACAAATGGCTGCTCCGCCTGCTAAAGTCGTGGTATATGGAACCCTTTTCTGCAACGCGAGCCGCCGAATCACAGCCGAATCCGCGATGGATTGTTTCCCTTCCGTCGAGTTCACGATCAATGCGACATCGCGTTCGTTCAACAGGTTGGTAACGTCGGGCGGACCTTCTGTGACTTTGTTTACGACCTCTGCTTCGATTCCGTTTTCTTTAAGCACTCGAGCAGTCCCGCGGGTAGCGATCAGTGAAAAGCCTAATTCACATAAGTTTCTTGCGACCGCGGCGACATACGGTCGATCCGATGTCTTGACACTGACTAGAGCTAGTCCATTGGAAGGTGGTACTGCTCCCGCGGCGAGAGAAGCCTTCGTAAACGCTTCTGCAAACGAATCACCGATCCCCATCACTTCACCTGTAGATTTCATTTCCGGACCAAGAATCGGATCAACACCGGGAAACTTAATGAATGGAAACACTGGCTCTTTTACAAAAGTGTGGACCGGTACAACCTCTTCGGTGTATCCCTGTTCCGCTAGACTCTTACCAACCATACACCGTGCAGCAACCTTCGCTAGCGAATACCCAATACACTTCGACACAAAGGGTACCGTTCTTGATGCTCTTGGGTTCACTTCCAATACGAATACATTCTCGTTTTGCACGGCTAATTGAACATTCATCAGTCCAACGACGTTCAACTCGTACGCAAGGTCTTTTACTTGTTGACGGATTGCTCTTTGAATTGCGGGGCTCAGATCATGCGGTGGAAGGGAACAAGAAGAATCACCTGAATGCACTCCTGCTTGCTCAATGTGTTGCATGATCGCCCCGATCAGCACAACCTTGCCGTCGGATACAACGTCCACATCGACTTCGACCGCTTGATCCAAAAAGCGATCAAGTAGGACCGGCGCAGCATTGGACACCGGAATAGCACTAGCCAAGTACACTTCTAATTCTTCTTCGTTGAACACCACTTCCATGGCCCGACCACCCAAAACGTAGGAAGGTCGCACAATAATCGGGTAGCCTATTTCTCGGGCTGCGCGAATACCGTTGTCGACGGTCGTTGCAGTTCGATTGGATGGTTGTCGCAAACCAGTTTGTTCGATAACCTCTTGAAATCGCTTTCTGTCTTCTGCTCGGTCAATAGCATCCGAACTCGTCCCGATGGTGGGTACGCCCATATCAGTCAATCGATCCACCAATTTCAATGGAGTCTGACCACCAAATTGAACGATAACACCATCCGGTTGTTCAACGTCAACGATCGCTAACACGTCCTCTAGTGTTATCGGTTCAAAGTACAGTCGATCTGACGTGTCATAGTCAGTCGATACGGTCTCGGGATTGCAGTTTACCATGATGGTTTCGTACCCGTCTTCGCGCATCGCCAAAGCCGCATGGACACAACAATAGTCAAACTCTATTCCTTGGCCAATGCGATTAGGTCCACCTCCAAGCACCACAATCTTCTTTCGATCAGTGGGAAGTGCTTCGCATTCCTCTTCGTAAGTGGAGTACAAATAAGCGGTGGTGGCTGGAAATTCCGCAGCACAAGTGTCCACACGCTTAAATACCGGTCTAATTCCTCGTTCTATCCGCCACTCTCGTACTCTACGTTGGGTGCTTTCTAATAAGTCTGCGATACGCAAGTCTGAAAAACCATCTCGTTTCCACGAGTACATTTCTTCTGCGCTCAATTCCTCTAACGAAGACTCTGAAATTATTCGTTCAACTTCGACCAACTCAGCGATTTGTGCAAGAAACCAAGGATCAATATTGGTCGCGTTGTGTACTTGGTCTAAGGAAAAGTTTTGGCGAAATGCATCGGCTACGTACAGGATGCGATTAGCGCTGGGCTGCTGTAATTCTTCAAATAGTCGACGATAGTCCTGCGGAAAGACATACTCAATCCCTACAGGTTCCATCCCAGCGATACCTATTTCGAGACTACGTAGTGCTTTTTGAAACGATTCTTTGAAAGTTCGCCCGATGGACATGACCTCTCCAACCGATTTCATTTGGGTCGTGAGGAGATTTTTGGCTTGATCAAATTTCTCAAATGTAAAGCGCGGAATCTTTGTCACAACATAGTCAATTGAAGGTTCAAAACTTGCCGGAGTAACCCCGGTAATGTCGTTTTGCAGTTCGTCCAAGGTATAGCCAATTGCGAGTTTTGCGGCAACCTTGGCAATAGGAAAACCGGTAGCTTTGGAGGCCAGAGCTGAAGATCTCGACACTCGAGGATTCATTTCAATCACAATCATTCGTTCGGAATGTGGATCCAAAGCAAACTGCACGTTCGAGCCCCCAGTCTCAACACCGATCTCCCTCAGTACAGAGATCGCCGCGTTCCGCATCCTTTGATACTCTTTGTCGGTGAGGGTTTGGGCTGGAGCTACGGTAATAGAGTCGCCCGTGTGAATACCCATGGGATCGACGTTTTCAATGGAACAGACGATGATGCAGTTGTCTTTGCAATCTCGCACGACTTCCATTTCGTACTCTTTCCAACCAAGCAACGATTCGTCGATCAGAAGTTCATGCGTTGGCGAGAGCTCTAAACCATGCGTGCAAATATCAATAAATTGTCCCATGTCGTAGGCAATGCCGCCTCCCGATCCTCCTAAGGTGAACGAAGGTCGAATAATGCAAGGGAAACCAAGTCGTTCCTGCACTTTACGAGCGTCGTCTAAGTTGTGTGCAATCCCTGAACGGGCAGTCTCCAAACCGATGTTTTTCATGCACCGGTCGAATAATTCTCGATCCTCAGCTTTGTCGATTGACTCCCTGCTAGCACCGATGAGTTCAACCTTAAATTGCTCTAGAATCCCTTCTCGCGCCAAATCAAGAGCACAGTTCAATGCGGTTTGTCCGCCCATTGTGGGGAGGAGTGCATCTGGTTTCTCTTTTTCGATGATCTGCCCGACGGTCCGCCATTCCACGGGTTCTACGTATGTCGCAGCAGCCGTCGCTGGATCAGTCATGATGGTCGCAGGATTGGAATTCACCAGTATGACGCGGAGCCCCTCCGACATTAAAGCCTTACAAGCCTGTGTACCAGAGTAATCAAACTCACAGGCTTGACCGATAACAATCGGTCCAGCACCTAGTACGAGTACAGAACTGAGGTCGTTTCGTTTAGGCACTTTTCTGCTGACAACGATGCATCAGATCCACAAACTGATCGAAGAGATACTGACAGTCTTGAGGACCGGGACTTGCTTCCGGATGTCCTTGAAAACCAAACGCCGGAACTTCTTTGTGGCGAAGTCCTTGTAGCGAATTATCGAACAATGAAATATGCGTGACCTGCAAATTCTTAGGCAAGTCCTCAGCATCGACGCAAAAACCGTGATTTTGACTCGTAATGACGACTCTATCCAACTGAATGTCCTGAACTGGGTGATTCGCGCCATGGTGTCCGTGGTTCATCTTGACGGTCTTCGCACCAGCAGCTAAAGCAAGTAACTGTAGTCCCAAACAAATCCCAAAAACAGGAATGCCGAGTTTAAAAAATCCTTGAATTGCTTCGATCGCATAAGAGCATGGCTCCGGATCACCAGGGCCGTTCGACAAGAATATTCCATCTGGTTCGTAGCGCAATGCTTCTTTTACAGTAGTATCTGCAGGAACGACGATTACATCAATGTGTCGATCCACCATTAAACGCAAAATGTTGCGCTTGACGCCAAAGTCGTAGGCAACGACGCGATACTGCACATGGTTTCCGCGTTCATAGCCCAAGACTGGATCCCAGGAACGTTCACGCCAGGTGTAAGGAGCGCTGCACGTAACTTCTTTTGCGAGATCCATTGCCTTCAATCCTGGGAATGAATGTGCATGGTCAAGAGCTTTAGCAGCATCGCATTGATCTCCGGCAATGATGCATCCAGCGAGTGCTCCTTTGGTACGGAGTATGCGCGTCAACATACGAGTATCAATCGAAGTAATCGCAACAACATTTTCTTTCAGCAAAAAGTCCCGTAGTGAATATTCTGAGCGTCGGTTGCTCAATGTATTTGGTACATCTCGAACAACAAGACCCTCGGACCACACAGACCCAGATTCCATATCGTCATCATTGGCACCGGTATTTCCGATGTGCGGGTATGTGAGAGTTACGATTTGCTTGGCATAGGATGGGTCGGTGAGGATTTCCTGATATCCGGTCATCGCCGTATTGAAGACGACCTCGCCTACCGCAATTCCCGCGACACCAACGGAGTATCCGCGAAAAATAGTGCCATCCTCTAACACTAAGATTGCGGGAACTTGACTAGACACTAGACTCACCGGTCTCTACGAATTATTCAACCAATGGTAGACCGTCAAGCTACGAGAGACCCAAGACTTCATTCATGCTATACATTCCGATCGCACTTTGATTGAGTTTTTGTGCAATAAACAATGCAGCCTGTATGGCACCAGCTGCAAAGTTGGTTCGGCTTGCCGCGCGATGAGTTATTTCTAGCCTTTCTCCCTTGCCAAAGAACGTAACGGTATGTTCACCAACAACATCTCCACCGCGTGCAGAGTGAAATTCAATGGGTTTCCGCTCGCAAAGAGTTTCTGATTGTGCTGATGTTGCTTCGTCAGAAAAATTTTGCTCACGAACCGACGTCACAATCTCACCCATGCGTTTCGCAGTCCCTGAGGGGGCATCGAGTTTATTTCGATGATGTGCCTCATAGACCTCGATGTCGACTCCTGAACCTAGCATTGTAGTAGCTTGTTCAATCAGACGAAACGACACATTCACACCAATGCTCATATTTGGAGCGATCAATATCGGAATTTCATTCGCAGCGCGCTCAATCTTGTTCAGTTGCTGCTCACTAAACCCTGTAGTTCCAGATACGAGGCCAAGATTTTGTGTAACGCAAGTATCTAACAAAGCCTCAGTACCACTCGGTACGCTGAAATCAATGATGACGTCTACTTCTTCGAGTGAATCGGGCGACAACGTAGTCACGGGAACACCTAGTTTCGATGAACCAGATAACATGCCAATGTCCTGACCCAGATGCTCTGATTGTTGGTGCGTGAGTGCACACTTCAGTTGAAATCGAGGATCTTCGAGTAGCAGTAAAGCTGTCGTTCGCCCCATTCGGCCGGTCGCGCCATTGATCGCAATGGCCGTCATGAAATCGAAAACACTAACTCGGTGTTATGCGGTCGATAAATTCTTTAACCGACTTAAAGAAAGAACTCCCTTTTGGGGTATGTTTTTTTGAACTTTTTACGGTCGATTCCAATTCTTCTAGAAGTTCGCGTTGGTGAGAAGATAACTTAACAGGGGTTTCCACCACCACTCGACAGAGCAAATCTCCTCTTCCCCCACCACGAAGCGATGGGACGCCGCGGCCACGCAAACGGAACAACTTACCGGTTTGAGTTTCCGACGGTATCCGTAATTTTACGTGTCCTTGTAAGGTGGGTATCTCGACTTCGGAACCTAATGCGGCCTGCGTGAAGGTGATTGGTACTTCACAAAGAAGATTGTTGTTTTGGCGTTCAAAAACTTTATGAGGTTTTACACTAAATTCAACATACAAGTCACCGGACGGACCACCACGGAGGCCACTCTGGCCTTCTCCCGACAGGCGTAATCGAGTTCCTTGGTCGACACCAGGAGGAATAGTGATCGAAAGTTCTCGTTCTGTGTGTATACGACCTTGCCCACGGCATTTTTCGCAGGGGCTCTCCAACACTTCACCAGCCCCGCGACAACGTCCGCATGTACGTTGTACAAAGAAGAAATCTTGTCTCGATTGAAGCATTCCTGTACCGTTGCAATCGGTACAAGTGGTTCTCGAACTACCGTGCGCCGCACCAGAACCATGACAATCGCCACAGGTACGATAGGTAGGGATCTTAATTTGGATCTTATCACCTTTAACGGCCTGCTCTAGTGTAATTGAGAGTGAGTATTGAAGATCCGATCCTCTTTCTTCCAGTCCTCGACGGCGGGAGTGCCGTACGTCATGGAACATGTCGCCAAATACGCTATCAAGGTTGTTCAGAATGTCATGTAATCCAGCTCCGTTCGCAAAAGGATTGAATCCGGAAGCCATGCCTTCCACCCCTCGATGCCCAAACTGGTCGTATCTATGCCGTTTGTCATCGTTTGACAGCACGTCGAACGCTTCGGACGCTTCCTTGAATTTCTCTTCGGCGTTCGGGTCATCGGGGTTGCGGTCTGGATGGTATTCCATCGCAAGACGCCGGTAAGCGCGTTTAACTTCGCTTATGTCGGCATTTCTTTCAACGCCCAATACCTCATAGTAATCCCGCTTCGCCACTGTACTCACTACTCTGTTCCCTGCACGCGAAAAATCCGATAGGTTTCCGTAGCTAAAGAGAACCGTATCGGACTTTTATGTGTGTGGTCGTTACTTGTCGTTCTTCACCTCTTCAAATTCTGCATCAACGACATCATCGTCCCCTGCAGAGGGATTTTCAGTTTCCGGAGGTGGCTCGTCGCTCGGTGCGTCAGTTGGCTCCGGATTTGGTTGCGCTTGCGCTTCTTGATACATTCGCTGTACGACGGGCTCTGTGGCACTGTTCAGCTCCTGCAATTTCGCTTCAATTTCCTCTTTGTTGTCCGTTTGCACGGCTTGTTCCAAAGCTTCAATGGCGGTCGTTATGGCTGTCTTTTCAGACTCACTGACCTTGTCACCACTATCTTCAAGCATTTTACGTGCTGAATGAATTATGGAGTCTGCTTGATTCCGGAGCGTCACCAACTCAGCGAACTTTGCATCCTCTGCAGAGTGCGACTCCGCGTCGCGGATCATCTGTTTGACCTCGTCGTCAGACAAGCCGCTTGAGGCTTTAATCACGATTGATTGCTCTTTGTTGGTCGCTTTATCGACCGCTTTGACGTTCAAGATGCCGTTTGCATCAATATCAAAGCTAACTTCAATTTGTGGGACACCGCGCGGCGCGGGAGGAATTCCAGTAAGATCAAACTGACCTAATGACTTGTTCTGCGCGGCTTGCTTACGCTCACCTTGAAGAACGTGAATTGTTACTGCTGGTTGATTGTTTTCTGCCGTTGAGAAGGTTTGATTTTTCCTTGTTGGGATAGTAGTGTTCTTCTCGATTAACGGAGTCATAACGCCACCCAGTGTTTCAATACCTAATGACAATGGGGTAACGTCAAGAAGTAGGACGTCTTTGATATCGCTCGATAGTACGCCACCCTGAATACTGGCTCCGATCGCCACGGCTTCGTCAGGATTGACGTCTTTGCGTGGTTCACGATCAAAAAATTGTTTCACGCGCTGTTGGACTAAAGGCATTCGGGTTTGCCCACCTACAAGAATAACTTCATCAATTTCACTGACTCGAACTCCTGCGTCATCAATGGCTGTTTTACACGGTCCGATGGTACGTTCCACTAATTCTTCGACCAGCGACTCGAGCTTGGCTCGAGTGACCTTCACGACTAAGTGCTTGGGTCCTGTTTGATCGGCCGTTATAAACGGTAGATTGACGTCAGTTTCTTGGCTTGAAGAGAGCTCAATCTTAGCCTTTTCCGCGGCTTCTTTCAGTCGTTGTAAAGCCAAGGGATCATTGCGAAGATCGATACCGTGGTCGTCTTTGAATTCATTCGCTAAATATTCAATGACTCGAAGATCAAAGTCTTCACCACCGAGAAAAGTGTCGCCATTCGTAGAAAGAACTTCAAATTGTTGCGAGCCGTCGACATCTGCGATTTCAATGATGGAAATGTCAAACGTACCGCCACCGAGATCATAAACCGCGATCTTGGAATCTCCGCGTTTTTTGTCCATGCCATAGGCTAACGCGGCCGCTGTCGGTTCGTTAATAATCCGTTTTACGTCTAAGCCAGCAATCTTGCCAGAGTCTTTGGTTGCCTGCCGTTGCGAATCATTGAAGTATGCGGGAACGGTTATTACTGCCCCGTCGACACTCTCACCGAGGTAATCTTCGGCTGTCTTTTTCATTTTCTTCAAGACTTCAGCCGACACTTGTGGCGGAGCTTTGGTCTCGCCGCGTACTTCAACCCACGCATCACCGTTGGAGGCGGCGACGATTTTGTAGGGTACCATCTCTTCGTCCTTTTGAACGACTTCGTCGTCATAGCGACGACCGATCAGTCGTTTCACTGCAAAAACGGTGTTCTCTGGGTTGGTCACTGCTTGTCGCTTCGCGCTTTGCCCAACCAAAACTTCGCCCTTATCGGTGTACGCAACTACTGACGGGGTGGTACGATCACCTTCAGAATTTTCGATTACGCGTGGCTCTGTACCTTCCAACACCGCAACGCACGAGTTAGTAGTTCCTAAGTCTATACCTATTGTTTTTGCCATTATTTAGTTCCTTTTTGAATCTTGATCACCGATAGAGAATTGAGTCTATTGCGCGATGATCTGTAGTTGAATAGTTAGGGACGAATTTACGAAATTTCAAGATACGCAAGTAAAGATCTAACGTGAGATCTAAGTGTCTTCTTCATTGGGTGGATCTGGCTCTTTCGCGACTACGACTTCGGCTCCTCGGATAAGCCGATCATGCAGTAGATAACCTTTACGAAACACATCGATGACACTCCCTGGTTCTGCATCTGGATGTGGAACATACGTCATTGCTTTGTGTTTTTCAGGGTCGAACACCTCACCCTGAGGGTCGAAACTGACGATCCCAAATTTTTCCAAAGCGTCTGCCAAGGACTTCACCGAGAGTTCAAACCCTTGTATTACTTGGTCAGACACACCGGAGTCTCTGGCGGATTGCAATGCAATATCAAACGTGTCCAGTGGCGATAACAACGCTTGCGCGAAATCACTCAACGCGTATTTATGCGCTTTTTCCAGCTCTCGATCCATGCGACGACGCACGTTTTCAGTCTCAGCATGAGCTCTTAAAGCATATGCTCGCGCTTCTTCCAGCGCGGGTTCTAGTTCGTCGATCCGTGTTTGTAGCTGTTCAAAGTTGTCTTCTTCCTGTTCTTCGTCGTTCTCGACAACAATCTCGACCTTTACTTCTTCCTCAGACTCGTCATCGGTTGAGTCTTCAGGTAACGGTTCTTCTTTGCTTTCCGGTACGTCCGCGTCAGGTGGTGTTTTGGTTTTTCGTGCCACGAAAGTTCAATCCTTGCAATGAGTGCCCACAATTCATCCATATATGGGCGAGAGTTAGATTTTCAAGAATGCGATTGGTCTAACGCGTTTCCGAGTAGCCGAGCTGCAGTATCAACCAACGGAATGACCTTTTGATAAGGCATTCGAGTCGGTCCAATCACTCCCATAGCTCCTGCAATTGAGCCTTCAACCTCGTACTTCGCGCTGATGAGACTGTACCCACCTAACGGTTCGTAGCCAGATTCCGATCCGATGAACAGTTGCACACCTTCAGATGCCATACAACGATCTAGCAGGTCGACCATAGAACTCTTACTTCGGAACGCATCCAACAATACCTGCACTTCTTCCGAAGAAGATAGCAGACCTAGTAAATTTCTTTCTCCGTGAAATACGTAGTCGTGATCGTGTTCGCTCTCCTGCGCAAACGACTTCGCAGCAACATCAAGTGCGATTTGCATCAGTCGGTTCATTTCCTGTTGATCTTTTCTCATGCTATCCAATAGTTGCTGACGGATCGCGAGTAAAGAGTGTCCAGAAAACTCTTGGTTCAAGTAGTTGGCTACCTCATTGAGTTCAATATTTGTGTAGTTTCGTTCCGTTTCCACGACGCGATTCTGGACTTCGCGTTCGTTCACGACAATAATGGCTAGCACTTTGTGCTGAGTCAGTGGCAGGAACTGAATCTGCCTCAGTTCGATCTGTTCCGGACGCGGTGTGGTTACTAAGCCGACGAAACATGTCAGGTCTGCGAGAATTTTGGAGGCCTTTTCCACCAGTTCCTTAGGTGATAGGTCCTCACGTAAAGATTCACTCAAGTTGGCAACAATGCGCAGGTCCAACGGTTCCACCGAAATCAAGCTGTCTACGAAGAATCTCAATCCTTGCTCGGTTGGTACTTTTCCAGCCGAAGGATGTGGGGACGCTACTAATCCCTTGTCCTCAAGACTAGCCATAATGTTGCGCACCGTTGCTGAGCTGATGCGGAAGAAAGATCGATCTGCAATGTGTTTGGAACCGATGGGTGTTCCGTGCGTGAGGTAGTCTTCGACCAAAATCTTGAAAAGACTCTGCGTACGCGCGTCGATTGGCGGGCTAGTTTTGTCCCAACTTATATCTTTTTTTGTAGGGGTATCCATAATGTTTGGGTTATCCACCCACTGTGTATATTGTGACCCTTAAACGTCTCTAGTTCCGAATATTCCTACATGCTAGCCACACTGACGGTCCGAAACTTTACGCTAGTGCGGTCTTTAGATATTGATTTTAGCCCAGGTCTTACCGTTATCACGGGGGAGTCTGGTGCCGGAAAATCAATCTTACTTGATGCGCTTGCTCTTGTGCTAGGAGCAAGAGTGCGCCAAGACCAAATCGCTGCAGGATCGAACGATTGTGAGGTAATTGCCGAGTTTGATCTATCGCAATCGCCAGCTACTCGAAAAAAACTCGAACAACAGGGACTTGCGGATTCACTCGATCCAAGTCTTTGCGTCGTAAGACGTACCGCGACACCCGGTGGTCGGTCTCGCGCATGGCTGAACAGCACGCCAACGAATCTAGACTCCGTTCGGGACCTATGTGCTTCTTTAATCGGAGTGCACGGTCAATTTGAACAACATGAACTATTAAATCGCGAAGCTCAACTTGAGTGGTTCGACGACTTTGCGATTAAGCAGAAACAATTGTCTGAGGTAGAGCGACTGTACCAAGCATGGCAAGACAGCAAAACGGCACTGAGAACGAGTTCAGAAGAGCTAGGTCTTGATCTGAGCCAAAAGGAATTACTCGAGTACCAGTACGCAGAGTTAGAGAGTCTCGAATTGGAAGAGAATGAGTTTCCCACACTCATGCGAGAATTTAAAAGACACTCCCAAGCTCGTCAGATTCTTGCAGTGCTAGCGGAAGCCGAACAAACTCTGAACGACTCTGTACAACCCTTAGTTACAAGAATTTCGCGCGAGATACAAGGAGTTGATGACCAAGAAAAAAGCCTTAATGAAGCACGAGAACTCATTTCAAGTACTGAAATTCAACTAGAAGAAATTAGGAACTCATTAGTTCGATATCGAGATTCGGTCGACATTGACGAGAGTCAGATGGAAGCTCTTGATCAACGAATCAACCTAATCCACGATGTCGCGCGCAAGCACAAAGTTAGCCCATCGGCCTTGTTTGAACATGTAACAACCGTTAAAGCTCGATTAGAGCGTTTAAAACAATCTGAATCAGAATTAACTCGTCTCCAGCAAGAACTCGAAGAACGGGAGAAAAAATTCTTCAAATATTCGGAAGAGCTCTCGCAATCGCGGCAAAAGCAAGCTGAAGCATTCTGTGCAGAAGTACTCAAGACGTTAGGGGCGATTGCCTTACCCGAAGTGTCGTTCGACGTCAGTTTCGCGCGGGCTCAGAACAGTCGAGGTGTTGATGCATTGGAATACCTCGTCTCAACCAATAAAGGGTACGATGTTATGCCTTTGAGTCGAGTTGCCTCTGGCGGTGAACTGTCGCGAATTGCACTCGCGATCCTGCTCGTGGTCGCACGCAAATCAAAGTTACCAACATTAATACTGGACGAAGCAGACATCGGCGTTGGCGGCACAACAGCAGATGTGATTGGTAGAATGCTACGCTCACTTGCACAAAATAACCAAGTGATCTGCGTGACTCACGCACCTCAGGTTGCAGCATTAGGAGACGCTCATCTCTTTGTAACCAAATGCAATACCCAAGGTATCAATGTAGAATCACTCACAGGAGAACAACGCGTAGCAGAAATCGCCCGCATGGTAGGAGGACGCACAGTCGATGATCGTAGTCGTACTTATGCCCGCGCGCTTTTACAAGACGCGTTGTCATAGTAAGAAGTAACATACCGAAAAACTCAATTGATCAATTTGTCAAATCACAAGCCCAATAAAAAGTCTGTGAAGCTGTTTTGGATCGCTGCGGCTTCAGTGTTCGCGATATTCTGGTTACACGGATGTAAAGTACCTGGAATGCATCAACCGGAAATCGAACAAGGCAACATCATCACGCAGAAAATGGTTGATCAACTACGACCACAAATGACGAAACCACAAGTCGAATTTGTGCTAGGCAAACCGGTGTATCAAAATTCTTTCAATGTAAATCGGTGGGACTATGTATTCACGAAAGAATCCCGGACGGGAGAACGTGAACGCAAAGTGCTAACGCTCAGGTTCGAAGAAGGTGAACTAGTTGGAATTAGTGGAGACTATCGCCCTCAAGGCGATGCTGCTGAAGAATTAGAGTCCTTGCTAGAGCCAGCTGAGGACGATGATTCTGACGGCGACGAAACCGAAGCAGACCAGATTGAGTCTATTGACTCCGAAGAAGAAATTGACAGCGACGTAGAGGCCTCAAACTAAAACGAACGGTTTGGAAACAAGCCCCTAAATCAATCGCTCGTCGCCGCGATTAATTGGCGAATATCGATTTTCTTCATTTGCATCATTGCCGCATGCGCCCGCTCTCGCTTATCGGTATCAGCAGATCCGAGTAATGAGAGTAAAACTTTTGGTATGATCTGCCAGGTGAGACCATATTGATCGGTTAGCCAACCACACGGCATTTCCTTACCGCCGCTCTGAGTTAGCGCTTCCCACAATCGATCTGTTTCTTCTTGGTTTTGGGTAATTACCGAGATCGAGGTAGCTGGGGATAGTTGGAAGTGGGGATCTCCTTCAAAAACTTGATACGGTACGCCCCTCAAGGTGAAGTTTACGATCAACACCTTGCCCGCTGGATCAGGATGATAAACTCGCTCGATATAACTGTTGGGTACCAACGTCACGTAAAAATTCACTGCTTCTTCGCCTCGCTTGTCGAACCAGAGACAAGTTCGCACACGTTGTGTGTCTAGTGATCCAAGACCAAAGCTTGTACGTTCTCGTTCTTGTTCAGCGAATACTCTGCGTGCTAGATCGTCAAGTTGGTCAACGGCGGTGTTCCAACCCTCTTCAAATCCCATTTCTAAATGTCGTTTGACGTCTTCGTTTGATCGGTGTCGCGCGCCCCATGTCATCTTCGTTTTTTCGGTGCTTTCGTCCACAAATTCCGCACACCAAGTCAAAAATGGTTCGGCTGTTGGTACGAAACCTTCGGTAAACGCATCAGTGAATACTAACCGGGAGTACGGAACTACTTCTAGCCATACTCCTTTGGAGTCAACTCTTGCATTGTCGGGACCTTCCATTAATGTGTTCATTCGTCCCCCAGGGCGAAGCTCAAATTCCGCTTGCGTAACCTGCAAAGGTTGGGGACAAAACCACTGCTTGAACAACGCAAGGTCTGTCCAACACTGCCATACTATTGAACGCGGCGCATTTATTACCCGTTCAACTTTTAGAATAAGCTCACTTGACATATCTATTGCGATCCTGAAGTCTCATTCGGACGTGTTCAATTTGGCGTACAACCGGCGTCGTTGCATAGGACTGATGACGAGTTCCCGCAAAATCTCTACTCGATCCCCATCCTGCAGAACGTGATCTTGTTCCACTACTTTATTCCAAACCGCGAAGGTCTCGTCGCCGCTTAGATCAACGCCCACAAATTCCTCGTGCGCTACGGCTAGCTCAACAGCTTCTCTCACCCGCGTACCTGTCGGGCAATCTAAATCAACTTCCCACGTTTGACCAACGGTCGCGTAAACGACGTTTACTCGCATTCGACGAGTTGTGATTGTGCTCTTCTCACAAAAGAATGAAGAATTTTCTCAACTGATTTCTCAATGAATCGAGAGGCCAAGGACATCAGGACATGTTTATGTACGTCAAAAGAAAGATCTAACGTTGCTTTGCTACCGATTCCTAAATCCAAAAATCTCCATTCCCCAGTGAACTGTGCGAACGGTCCTTGTAACAGGTTCATCTCGATCTTTTCGAAAGGCTCCAAAATATTTTTAGTAACGATTCTCTCGGTCAATCCTGCGTATTGGACCTGTAGAGTCCCAACCACATACTCGTCGGTACTCTCAATAACCTCAGACTTTTGGCA
Organism: Gammaproteobacteria bacterium; assembly: GCA_009837185.1. Lineage (GTDB taxonomy): Bacteria > Pseudomonadota > Gammaproteobacteria > Pseudomonadales > Azotimanducaceae > Bin55. The sequence continues at coordinate 53,568 of VXUA01000022.1, forward strand.
CCATGGGACGAACTCTTGATATGAATCAACATCGGACACCAACTCAAACATGTCAGAGACCGCATACGGTAACAATACACTGCGTTCGATGTGATGAATCTTCATGGAATCGAAATACTAGCCACCCAGGAACGGAGCAATGAACTTTTCGTGGAACGAGAAAGCGAAGACAACCAATATTGAAATGGGAGCTACGAACCGGATTGCAATAATCCAAATATTCCACGCCAAATCGGATTGAATTTCTAATCCTTTTCGCACTCGGTCCCACGGCAAAAACCAACCAACGAATACAGCAATAATTAGACCGACTACCGGTAGTAAGAAGTAAGTCGTTGCTTTGTCAAAAATCTCGAAAAAATTCCAGTTTTCACTGTTGAATGGAAACTCTTTCAGCAGATTGAATGACAGCACAGACAACAATCCAAGCACCCAGGTGATCACTCCAATCGCAACAGCAATTTTTACTCTGCTTGTCTTGAATTTTTCCACAAAATATGCGATAGCCGGCTCTGTCAAAGATATACCAGAAGTAAAAGCTGCGAAACCAACAAACAAGAAAAAGAGGCCGCCGAATATCGCCCCGAGAGGCAGATTTCCGAACGCTGTAGGTGCCGTGACGAACAGCAAGCCCACCTTCTGTGTTGTCTCCATGTTCATTGCAAACACAATAGAGAAGATCGCGAGTCCAGCAACAATGGCTACCAGAGTATCGATGACGATGATGATTCCTACAGCCGACTTTACAGATCCCTCGCGTGGCATGTAAGCACCGTACGCCATGATAGCTCCCATTCCAATCGACAATGTAAAGAACGCGTGACCCATCGCAGCCACTGGGGTTTCCCATGTCATTTTTGAGAAATCAAAATCGAACATGTACCGCACTGAATCCATAAATCCGCCCTGCGCGACACCATAAATGAGCATCACAATGAGGAGCAAAAATAGCAGTGGCATACATATCCTAATGGCTAACTCAAGACCCTTGTTGACTCCTCGTGCCACGAAAAAGACTACTATTGCTATGAAAATTGAAAACCAGAGCAATATTTGCCAAGGATTTGCTAAAAAGGCATCAAGTTTTTCACCGGATGCAGCTGCTTCGATGCCGGTGAACTCCCCGCTAAACATCCGCCAGATGTAGAACATAATCCAACCAGCGATGACGGCGTAGAACGATAGAATCACAACGCCACCAACGACACCAGCCCAACCCATAAGCGACCAACTTTTCGATCTGTTGTGTTCCCGCGCGAGCTTGAGGATCGAGTTGACCGGACTCATTCGGCCCTCGCGTCCTACCATTATTTCTGCTGCCATCACGGGAAAACCTATCAATGCAATACAGATCAGGTAGATCAGGAAAAAAGCACCCCCACCTTGCTCAGCCATCATGTAAGGAAACTTCCAGATGTTTCCAAGCCCCACTGCCGAGCCAACAGCAGCAAGCACAAAGAGCATCTTGCTCGACCACATACCATGCTGTGATCGATCGTTTACATTCGTAGTCACATTATTCTCGCTCAATTTCTACTCTCCACGGGCAAAATATCGCCCAAATCACTTCTTGTACAAGAACATAAGAATAATCAAAACGATCTACGGTTGCTATAACATAAGAATAGAACCGCTGGTTTTAGTCTCTTGATTAATCCTTCCTATGACCAAGCCTAACAAACAACAGATCATTGCACGCAACCGAAAAGCGCGATTTGATTATGCGTTCGACCGTTTCTTTGAGGCGGGGATCGCGCTGGAAGGTTGGGAGGTGAAAAGTCTCAGGGCGGGTAAGGCTAATCTCACCGATTCCTACGTCATCATGGAAAATGGCGAAGCATTTCTAAAGGGGCTAAGGATTGACCCACTAGCCAGTGCTTCAACCCATGTCGAACCTGACGCCAATCGAACTAGAAAGTTGCTCCTACACAATCACGAACTAGGACAAATCTATTCCGCTACTCAGACTAAAGGACGTACGTGTATCGCGCTGTCGATTTATTGGCGCGCACACCTTGTGAAATGTGAAATTGGACTTGCGGTCGGTCGTAAAAAGGTTGATAAACGTAATTTACTTCGCGAGCGAGAAACCAAACGAGAACAAGAGCGAACGTTACGCTCCCGGTAGTTGAGGTTACCCTCTTCCCATGAACGGCATCTCGGATGCTAGAATGGTTAAGAATTGAACATTCGCGTCGAGCGGCAGACTATCCATATACACGATTGCCTCGGCAACGTGTTCTACATCGAAAGTGGGCTCTGGTTTGCGAGTGCCGTCTGGTTGCAACACACCTTCTTCCATCAAGGACGTCATCTCTGTTGCAGCATTGCCAATGTCAATTTGACAACACACAACGTTGTGGTCTCGGCCATCAAGCGTGGTGGATTTCGTTAATCCCGTGAGAGCGTGTTTCGTGGCAGTGTAAGGAGCAGATAAAGGTCGGGGAGAGTGCTGTGCCGCGATGGATCCGTTGTTGATAATCCGACCACCTCGTGGAGTTTGGAATTTCATAATTTTCATGGCCGCGCGAGTACACAAAAATGCTCCAGTAAGATTCGTTTGAACCACTCGTTCCCATTGTGAGAGCGTCAATTCTTCGATCGGAACCGCTGGTGCCCCGACGCCGGCGTTGTTAAACAGAAGATCCAAGCGGCCGAATCGGGAGATAGTAACATCAAACAGACGGATCACTTCACTTTCTTTACCAATATCTGTAGGGACAGTAAACAATCGGTCGTCAGCACCTGCTACCTCTTCTAGCTCATCGAGCTTACTCTTCCTTCTACCGACGGCGACAACATAATACTCTCTTTTTAACAGCGCTAAAGTCGTGTGTTTACCCACGCCCGTGCCCGCGCCCGTAATGATTGCTACTTTACTCATCAATAAACTCCTTAATCCACGACCGTTTTGATCGGATCTTTCTTACCGTTTTCTGCCTACTTGAAACACTAACGCTAATTGATAGTAAGCAAGTTATGATAAAAAACATTCTTGAATTTTTTTCCATCAACCAATCTAGCAGAATATGACTCTGACTTCAAACTCCGTTCGCGCCGTATTCTTCGATCTTGGGGAAACCTTATTCCAACCTTTAGACAATTGGGTTACGTCAGGAAATATCGCCAAGTTCGCGGGAACGATACAAGTCCCAGTAGGCAGTGAAGAGTTAATCACACTATACCGTCAGCTAAGGGAAGAAGTCACACTAGATTTTGCAAAGCGTTCATTCTATTTGCATAAAGATTTTGTCAACGAAGCAATGCGTCGATTGCTTGCACACTTTGGACTCAAAGATGTAGGTGAAGCAATTAAAAATTTTTCTTACTCGCAACGAGATGCTGTAATCGAATATTTGAAACCGCAGACAGATTGTTTTGAAGTACTGGAAGCTCTTCGAGAGCGAGAGTTTAAGCTTGCAATAGTGTCGAACATTGATGACGACTGGCTAGATCCCTTAATCGAAGCATGGAAACTCGATAGTTACGTTGACTTCATTCTCAGTTCAGAAACCGCACGATCGTGCAAACCCGACACTTCGATATTCATGCAGGCTAGCCATGCTGTTGGTATTCCACCGCATCAAATCGTGTTTGTCGGTGACTCTTTTGTGAACGATGTAGAAGGAGCGTATAGTGTTGGCATGCACCCAGTGTGGCTTAACCAGCACGATGCGCTGCCGACTACCGAACTTTCAGTACCGCAGATCAAGACTCTGAGTGCTTTGCTAGAGTTGCTCTGAAACCTGCTGAATCTCATGCAGGGTTTGACGGAGTTTTTTAACACCCCCTCCTCGCCAACCGAGTTTTGTGAGTCCAGCTGTCCCCATGTTGTTGATTGGGGGTTGTAGTTGGTCAATGCTTGACTTGTCGGATGTATTGTTCAAAAGACGAAGACATCGTTGTACTAGATACCGTTCACTGACCAAGATGTCCGAACAATTAAAGCTTCTTCGGTGGACATCGTTGTGTCGCTGTTGTAGCAGTAAGAGAAGTGCCTCAGCGACGTCTGCACCGTGTACCTCAGTGTAGACTTCATTGGATAAGGATGACAGATCTCTGTCCTGTAGATGAGGATCTGTTACTAAGTTCCACCATTTCGTGCGATCTCGTGGCCATGAAAGACCGTAGATTCCCGTAGGTCGAAGGGAACAAAACGTCATTTCGTCGTAGAGATTTGCTAGTAATTCACTTGACCACTTTAGTAGACCGTAGTGGTTTACAGGGACTGGGTCATCTGTGTCATCGACGAATCTATCGCTGATCTGACAACCGTCGAAAACGGCTCGCGACGAAAGAAAAATGAATTTGGCTACGTTTTTGCCGCGGCATGCACGCACCAGTCGTAACGTACCACCAAAATTCTGATCCCAAAACCATGCTGGGTCATCTCCTTCGCCACCACGATAACTACCGGTAGCTGACATGAACGCCATATGAACTACGGCATCGCATCGATGGACTAGTTTTTCAAGCGATGCAGCATCCTCCATGTTGCCACAGATGAGTTCAAGTCTGCCATCGTAATCTGTTAAAGGGTCTGACGCGTTTAGTGTCCGCCGTACTTGTGCGGCTACGGTGTACCCAGCGTCCAGAAGGTCCTTGACTACAAACCGGCCAAGGTAACCCGTAGTCCCTGTGATCGCAATTCTCACGGTGGTGGTGTATAGCGTGGAACGTCTTCGGGTATTTTTCGATCCTCCAAGATAGAGTACCACAAATCAATGAGCGGCTTGAGTTGCTCGCTTCGATCGTGATCGCGCTCCCAAGGCTTTTCGTATTGATAGTGCACTACCCTGATCGATTCCCATTCCCACAACTGTGGTAGATTGAAGTAAATGTACTGTAGGACGTTGTAGACATACGGTAAACCGTGCCAGTCTGGAAAGTATGCTTCCAAGAAGGTTTGGTCGGTGCGTTTCCAAAAAGTTTCAGGTGCTACTAACTTCTCGAGCATGTGGTCATAAGTTGCCTTTGCCGGTTCCGCGACAAACACTCCCGAATTTAATCGATGCATGTCTTGAAGCGTTTCATACAGGTTCGGTGCGGCCGAAAACTCCGGATAACCGAATAGTCTGTCAATGTTTCTGACCACAATAGTGTCCGCGTCCAGAAATACCACGCGCTGATATTCCTCAAACTCCCACACGCGCAACTTGCAGAAATTGTCCAATGGATCATGAAATTTCGGCTTTGTTCCTTTGGTAAAAGGCGCGACAGAGTGTTGTCTTTCTCTCGAATGTCTTGAAACGAAGTCGTCGGAAAACTCTGGACGTGGAACAATTCGAACATCACATCCTTCACGTTCAAGTTGATCTAATGGTAGGTCCGGCCGCGTTGCCATGACTACGATGTGTTGGCCTGGGTTGGACAACTTCAACGATCGCACTAATGCAAGTGCACCGAGTGTGTAGTCATCGTTTGTGACGAGAGTCACAAACGCAGAATCTGTCAAACTACCGCTTTCTTTTCGCCGTCGCTATGTCTACAACGGACGAAATTTTTGATTGAATCTCATGAGTCCACGCTGACTGTGCAGGAATCTTCGATTGATCGATACGGTGTGCGTATTTCTCTGCAACGTGAACCAGCTCTTCAAGCATTCCCACGCGTAGCGTCACTGGTTCGAGTCCAAGTTCCAGCAATTGTTTGTTACTCACTTTGAGATCGTTTTCATCTGCTTCTTTCCGCGGATTTGGTAGGTTGACAATCTCCACACCACTCATGTCTGACACCAACTTAGCCAGATCGCGAATTCTGAAAGTCTCGGTCATTTGATTAAAGATTTTCGGACGATCACCACGAGCAGGTGGGTTATTCACTGCAAGTTCAATGCATCTAACGGAGTCTTGGATGTGAATGAACGCTCTGGTCTGACCGCCCGTGCCATGCACGGTCAAAGGGTGTTTCACAGCCGCTTGAATCAGGAATCGATTAAGAACGGTGCCGTAGTCTCCGTCGTAATCAAACCGGTTTACGAGCTGTTCGTGTCGTCGTGTCTGATCAGTATGCGTTCCCCATACTACTCCTTGATGTAGGTCTGTGATGCGCACCAAATCGTTACTCGCATAGAACGCAAACATCAATTGGTCCAGACACTTAGTTAAGTGATAAACGCTGTTAGGATTGGTGGGATAGAGAATTTGTCGTTGAAAGTCCTTTCCATCGTCAGCGGGAATTTTGACATCAAGATATCCTTCTGGAATGGTTGCGCCGACATCGCTATAACCATAAACACCCATTGTTCCTAAATGGACGAAGTGCGTATCAAGCTCTAGTTCAACCAATGCACTCAGCAGGTTGTGCGTGGCAGCCACATTGTTATTCACCGTATAGGTCTTCGACCTATCGTTCTTCATGGAATACGGAGCGGCTCGTTGTTGTGCTAAATGAATGAGAGCATCCGGTCGATATTGATCGAGCCAGAGTTTGACACGGGTGTACTCTTCCGCGATGTCGAGTAATTCAAAGCGCATGGTTCGCCCAGAAACGTTTTTCCAGATTCTTAGACGTTCCTGAATGGAGTCCATCGGAGTTAGAGATTGAACCCCCAACTCGGTATCTATCCGGCGGCGACTAAGATTGTCGACAATCGTGATTTCGTGGCCAGCGTTCGAAAGATGTAAGCATGTCGGCCATCCAACGAACCCGTCACCGCCAAAAACTGCAATACGCATGAATCAATCTTCTCCGTTGGTAAGTGTCATTTTCAATTTTTCGACATGCGCTAACGCTAATCAAAGTTTGAGGACCTAGTAAAATTTTAGACGTAAAATCAAAATCCACCGATAGTTGTATTTCTACCACTAGTAATTAGCACAGGTAGGTTGGGGTCGAGACCGTTCGACTTAAAATCGCACACAACTCAATAAATAGCCCAATATTAAGATCTTTTTTTGTCAGACTCATTGCTCAAAGTACGAGACAGCCTAACCTCACATTACCGAAGTGGCCACCACACTTTAGCTAAGGACTTTTTTGAACCCTGCTTGTTGGAAGCTGTCCAGTATAGACGGTCTGCGGGGTACTTTTCAAGTTCTGCACTGACGACCTGGGCCGCAGCGTTACCAAGGTTTGTATTGTCGAATGAACTATCGATAAATCTGATCACGTCACCAAAATTATTTAAGAAGGACATCTCTGTATTACGAAAACTTACTAGCGACAAAGAACGAGAAAAATATCGACAGCAGTGTACTGATCGAGTTCTAGCGGAGATATTAGAGTTCATCGCAACTCCATCGAATAATCAACAATGCGCCGAGATTTTTGCGTGGCTTGTAGCAAACTCGAAACTTCGGCTTCGATTTGCCTTTCCTAACAATGCGAGTCGAATTGGAGTGTTTCACGAAAAAATTGGTATCTTCGATTTTCCGGACGGTACACAAGTCGCGTTCACGGGATCCGCTAATGAGACGTTCAGCGGTCTCCATGCAAACTACGAATCCATAGATGTTTACCGTAGCTGGATTGATAGTGACCTCGAGAGGGTAGTTACAAAAGCTGACCAATTTGACGAGGCTTGGGAAGGGGAAGCTGCAGGTCTCAACGTACATTTACCTTCTAAAAGTGTAATCGAGCGGTTGGTCGAATGTGCTCCTGAAACACTAGACGCTTCAATCTTTACTCAAAGGCGAACTTCCACTAAGACTCAAAACAACAATAGTCGATGGAGACATCAGGACGATGCCGTTGAAACGTTTTTGTCTAAGAACAGCCAACAGGAGACATGGTTTATGGGGTTTATATCGAAGGCCCACGCGTTTTGGTTGTACGCCTAGTACAAATTCGACAGCCCGATCAATATCGCGTGGAAGAGACAAATCGACTTACTCTAGATTGCTGAAGTACTAATTACCATAAGAATCAACTGACTGGGTGAATGCACTACTATCTTCGATAAGCACTTACTCGATCTAGCACTTACAAACACATCTCGTAGTTGAAGTTTCTCTAACAGTATAGCACAGCGTAGTTGTAAAATCTGATAGCGCGCCCTTCGAACCGGAACTGTATGTATTTGCTTGTGATTGTAGGGACTTTGTTTACACTATCACTTTGTGGTAAAAAAGCGTTTTCCACATGCTGAGAAACACTTCTCCTTAAAGACGTATGACAGAAACCTTGTCACAAACCAACGTAGATCGAGCTCTACTCACGCCGAAGGAATCAAGATGGTTTTTCGGCACGCGATGTTTGATATTTTTACTTAGCTTAATGAGCGTAGGATGCTCGTTTTTCGGTGGTTTTTACGTTGTCTTCGGTGGCGCATTTGCGCTAGTTTTCCCGATAATTGCGAATGTGATTTGGCAACTGAAATTGTCAACACAGTTTCCACCAAAATCAAATTCCATTCATCCGAACTCTAGCAAACCTTGGTTAGTTTTGCCGCTCTTTTTCTTGCCCATCTGCGATCACATCGCTTACATCATTAAACGACAATTCAAAAAACAATCGGATGACAACGTATCATCTCCGTTGTTTCGTAGTGAGTCATCAGATTTGATGCTTCCACCTGGCAAGATTCAAACCCTGGTTGGGAATATACAAAATCATGTTGCAGTAGCATTTATTACAAGCTGTTGTCAGGCTTTCAGCGTCACAATGTACTACTTATCTTTCCTCTAAGCGCGTGAGTTAGTTTGATTTGCATTCGGCATAACAGTTCTACTAAAAGGAGTTGTTCGAAACCGAAATGAATTTTCCACTCACCTTGATTAACGCGAATGTCCCAATCCTTGCCAATCACTAAAGTTGATCATTCAGTACTCCCGCCGAATGAAACTGCTAAATTTCAGTTCACGCGATGCCTGATATTCGTACTTTGCCTAGTGAGCACAGCTTGGCCGTTTTTTGGCGATCTTTACGGAATCTTTTGTTGGGTGTTTGCATTCATGTGCCCCTTGTTCGCGAATATAGCATGGCAATCTCGATTCGCACCGCAATATCCACCGAAGTCTGGTTCGGTTCGAGAGATTCGTAGCAAACCTTGGGTAACAAAACCACAATTTTGGTTACCGATTGTCGAACACATTTTCTGCTGGTATAAACGCCAATCCAAGAAACATTCAGGGGACCTTGTACAACCTCCCATGGTTTGTATTGAGTCATCGAGTTTCATACACGTCAGTGGGAAGTTTCAGACTAGGCTTTTGAAGCTGCAAAACCATGTGGTGGTCGCTTTCATAACGAGTTGTTGTCAAGTCTTCGGTGTAATTGGATACTTCGTGACACTGTCTACGTTAGCTTGAAGACTTGATGTACTATCGTCCTACAACCTCTGCTAAGAAAGTTGTTCTAAACCGAGATTAATGTCCTCTTGCCTCGATAAGTAACCATGTCTCCATCCCTACCATCCACTAATTCTTACCAGCCGTTACTCACACCTAATGTATCCGCTTGGTTTTACGCGACGCGATTCATGATACTGTTCCTAAGCGTTGTGGGGGGAGTGTGTACACTATTTAATAGCTATGGCGTTTTGGTTGGTTATGGGTTCGGATTTGTTTGTCCTATGATCGCTAATGCGGTTTGGCAATCACGATTATCGAAACAGAATACACCGAGGTCAGATTCGTCGCCATTGAAGTATCGCAACTATCTGATTCTAAAACCACAATTCTTTTTGCCTATTCTCCACCACATTGCGCTCGGAATTGAAAGGATATACAAGATACCACCGGAAGAAAACGAAGAATCCGCATTGATTCTTGGTGAAGCATCAAGTTTTGAAGGCTCAACTAACAAGACTCATGCGTGGTGTGGGAGGCTACAAAATCATATAGTAGTCGCATTAGTAACTAGCTGTTGCCAAGTCTACGGTATCGTAGTCTACTTCATGCATCTGATTAAGCCACTAGGATAATTTTCTGTGCAGGCGGCAAGCTAATATGGTTCCCTAGTTGAAATGCACCCAAAAAAATGTCGCGCGCTGCGTACTTAACATCGTCTAGCCTGCCGTAAACGTCATAAAACCAAGGTGCATAATTGCTGTGTTACACAGCCCCGGTGGCACAGTTGGATAGCGCGGCCGCCTCCTAAGCGGCAGGTCGAAGGTTCGAGTCCTTCTCGGGGCGCCACTTCCAGTTTAGAACTCTAGACTTGGAATACTTTATCCGATGGGATTCCCTGCTTCCAACGTTGATAATCCGCACTTGTATCAACGTCCCATAGCGTGGGAAGAAGGAAGACTTGCAAATCAAGATCGGCGGCTCGTGTCAGGGTTTGTTCCAATACAAGATCGCTTCCCCAAGAAATGTTCTCAAACAATTTCTCGCACGGTTCATTCATTCCTATCAAACAATAACCACCATCTTCAGTCGGACCCACTACTACGTCCTGCTGTGTCGTTAAGTGGTTAAGAGCCTTGTCTATGTAGTCCTCGCTCATGAGAGGAACATCTGCACCGATCACCAATTTTGCCCCTTCAACCAATGCAGTGAACATCTTATGTCCTAGGTCACCTGGCGGCTGCTCTTTCAATCGGTGATCTGGTGCTATCTCATCCCAAACCTCGGTACTTCCCTCGTACCAAATGGTCGTGGCAAACGGACGTGTAGCTTCCAATGCGTTCAGAAGTAACAGGCGATAACACTCGAGTGCGTTCTTTGCTCCGATATCTTCTGCTAATCGATGTTTTACCTGACCAAGTACAGGTGAACGAGCAAGCAAGGCGACTTGTAAAGTATTGGTGTGTTTCACCGATGTTGATAGTACTCTGAATAAAGAGCATCGGGCGAAGCGCCGAAGTAGTATCGGATCCGAACTCTCCACATACGGAATACCGTTCGCAATACACCATCAGCCTCCCACTTCCGCGTCGACACACCCAAGCGACTAGTACTACAAAAAGGCTTGGCGAGCTTACGCAGACGCTTACTCACCTCAACATCCTCCATCAGTGGTTGGTCTGGAAAACCTCCAATCTCCTTGAGAATGTTCTGTTGGAAAAACATTCCTTGATCACCGGTGCAAATACTTGTAAGCCGAGAACGCATATTCATGAGGGTTTCGATCATCCGAAATTCCCATCGCGAACCATCTAAACTCACGTCGAAACGACCCCAGCGTACGCGACTGATAGCTGTTCCTATACTCTCGACATTTTCCTCTCGGACAAGACTGTCTGCATGGAGCACCCAAATCCACTCGCGCGTCGAGTGTTTGATGCCCAAATCCACTTGCATTCCTCGTCCGGGTGTAGTCGCTTGAATGAAAGTCGCATTACTTGATACTTCTTGTGGATTGTCACTACTTCCACCATCAACAACAACCAGTTCAAAATCGGGGTATCGCTCTAATGTTGTTAATAACCGACTCAGATGAGCACGATCGTTGAGAACTGGAATAACGACCGCAATCTTGCTCAAACCAGCTTGCGCTCGTTCAGATAGCAATGTCTTTACTACTCGTCGCTTTTAATTTGTGGTTCTGGTTCTAATATTCGATCTCGAGGATCCGGGTCGACAAAAAAGTGGTCAGGCAAGGAAAAATCAACGTCTGGTGCTATGTTCGCACTCTCCATCAACCAGCCATGCGTTCGAGTACCAACCAATTCGACGCTGCCCTTAGCAGTATTGATGTTTGCATAAGTGTTTTTGTCGCCTAAAGTCAACACAAACGAGTACTCTTGCGAACCGTCTTCAAGAGTGCCTTCTAAAATTCGCGTATGTGCTATGTTAGCGTCTACTTTCGTGAGCTTACCCATCAACACTACTTCCTGCTGAGGGATAGCAAATTGAACGCCGTCACCTACAACTTTAGACCAAAGTTTTGAGCTAAGTTCCACTAATACTCGCCCGTCCACGTCTGAGGAATGAATTGGAATTTGGTCCTCTGGAACAGAACTTTCGTCCACTGGTTTCCAAGAAGCCAGGTTCACGTCGACAATCTCAGAGCCCCCAGAACGATGTTGTATCCCATCAGGCACCGAAGACTCTTCGGGAAGTGAAGCCTCTGTCGAAACTGACTGGGTTTGATCGGTACTTGGATCGTAGAAATCACCGTCCTTTGGGGCAGTAGATGTAATTGATTCGCGCGGTTCGCCCCACGGTTGGACGAATAGTATGAACAAAACTAATACTACCAGCGAAACGGGAATTCCAATTAGCCATTGCACCCATGAATTATTTACCCTGGGCGACTTCTTTTCTACTTCCACCACAACGAATTCGCTACTTGTTAAAAAAGATGAGTCAGAACCAAACCTTCGCAATCTGCAATCATTTTCCCAATCGTCTTCACCTTGAAGAAAGTTTGCTGACTATTTTGTTAGTGTAATCAACGACTTAATGTACGTCATCGAGAACAACACCTATGCATTCAGTTCTCAAAGACTACACATTTATTTTAGTTTAATCTATAATGCTAGAAATTCGGTCGAAGGAACTAACAAGCCATGACGTTTGACATCCTCGCGCTTAATTGGTTGGCAATTCTTGTCGCAACTTTATCTTCTTTTGTACTTGGTGGATTGTGGTACGGACCCTTATTTGGTAAGAGGTGGTTACGAGCACTCGGTAAATCCGAGTACGACTTGACTCCTTCTGCAGTCCCGTTTGTCATTGCGTTCGTCACTTCTTTCATCACGTGCTTCGCAATAGCTTGGCTAATTTCTCTTCTGGAAATTAGTACATGGCAGCAAGGAGCTCTGTTCGGGCTCATTGTTGGTGTCACATTTATTGCGTGTTCGAGTATTTCCGATGGTGCGTTTTGCCGTTTCTCTTGGGCGCTTCTTGCGATTCAGGCAGGATATCGGGCCCTTCACTGTGTAGTCGCTGGCGTAATTTTGGCGGTCTGGTAGTCAGTCTACGCCGATGTAGTTCTTCAACTTTATTACTAAGCACTGCACTGAACAAATAGTCCCCGTGGGCGACAATGCCGATTCGTGGCTTCCGGCCACTTTCACTCTATTTTCACTCTGTTTTCAACAATAAAATATACAACAATAATGCTAGAAACTATATGTCAAACAACATCGCTCATACCCCCGAAGAACTCATTCGGAAAGAGTACACAGCTGGTTTTGTAACCGATATTGAGACTGAAACGCTACCTCCTGGGCTGTCCGAAGAGGTCGTGCGTGAAATCTCGCGAAAAAAAGCCGAACCAGAATGGCTCACTGAATGGCGTTTAGATGCTCTTCGCAGATGGGAGAAGATGGAAGAACCTACTTGGGCACATGTGAAATTTCCTCCCATAGACTACCAAGCGATTTCGTATTTTGCGGCACCGAAAGGAGACAAACCAAAAAGCCTTGACGAAATTGATCCTGAACTTCTACGTACCTACGAGAAACTAGGCATACCCCTCCATGAACAAAAGGTACTAGCTGGTGTGGACGAAGAACCTTCGCAACCACGTGTCGCCGTCGATGCAGTTTTCGACAGTGTGTCGATCACGACGACGTTTAAGGAAACGCTAAAAGAGCATGGTGTGGTTTTTTGTTCCTTTTCCGAAGCCGTGCAGTCGCGTCCCGATCTGATCAAAAAGTATCTCGGTTCGGTTGTACCCAAACAAGACAATTTTTACGCTGCGCTAAACTCCGCGGTATTTAGCGACGGGTCGTTCGTATACGTCCCCAAAGGGGTTCGATGCCCAATGGAATTGTCCACCTACTTCCGCATCAACGCTGAAAACACAGGGCAATTCGAACGGACTCTGATCATTGCTGACGAAGGCTCGTATGTGAGTTACCTTGAAGGCTGTACCGCACCGATGCGCGACGAAAATCAACTTCATGCCGCCGTAGTTGAACTCATTGCCCTCGATGACGCTCAGATCAAATATTCCACCGTTCAAAATTGGTATCCGGGTGATGAGAATGGTGTCGGTGGAATTTACAACTTCGTGACGAAACGTGGCACGTGCCGTGGGGCGCGCTCTCACATTAGCTGGACACAAGTAGAGACAGGCTCAGCGATTACCTGGAAGTACCCAAGTGTGATCCTGCGGGGTGACGATTCAATCGGCGAGTTTTACTCTGTCGCGCTTACTAATAATCGACAACAAGCCGATACCGGTACAAAGATGACACACATCGGCCGAAACACAAAGAGTACGATTATTTCGAAGGGCATCAGTGCCGGACACAGTTCTAACGCGTATCGTGGACTCGTTCGTATGAATCCGGGCGCGAGAAACGCTCGAAATTACACTCAATGTGATTCGTTACTGATAGGATCTGAGTGTGCCGCACATACGTTCCCATATATCGAATCGAGACGACAGGATGCTATTGTTGAACATGAAGCTACCACTACTCGCGTGAGCGACGATCAACTCTTCATGTGTAGACAACGGGGTATCGAACCAGAAAAAGCAGTCTCCATGATTGTTAACGGATTCTGTCGAGACATCTTTCGCGAACTACCCATGGAATTTGCCGTCGAAGCATCGAAACTCTTAGAAGTGAGTTTAGAGGGTGCAGTGGGTTGAGCCTACTCGAAGTCTCGGATTTACATGTAAAAGTAGCCGATCGTGAAATTCTTAACGGAGTAAATCTAGAGGTAAATCCCGGTGAAATCCACGCGATCATGGGTCCAAACGGCTCGGGTAAGAGTACATTAACCAACACTATCGCTGGCCAGGAAGGATACATCGTCGAAACCGGAGATTTGCGACTTAACCGTACAAATCTGCTTGAGTTAGAACCGGAAGAACGATCATATGCTGGTCTGTTCTTGGCGTTTCAATATCCAGTTGAAATCCCTGGAGTAACCAACATGGAATTTTTAAAGACTGCGGTCGATAGCCACCGCAAACAACGTGGTGATACCGCCCTTTCTTCTGTCGAATTTATTAAAAACATGCGCGCACTGGTCACCAAACTGGACTTCAATCCCGAATTTCTGAAGCGGGGCGTGAATGAGTCATTCTCGGGCGGGGAAAAGAAACGAAACGAAATCTTACAAATGCTTTGTTTGGATCCTAAGGTCGCATTACTTGATGAAACAGACTCCGGGCTGGACATAGATGCTTTGCAAGTCGTCGCAAAAGGGATCAACGAGTTTCGCAACTCCAACAATGCAGTAGTATTGGTTACACACTACCAAAGACTGCTGAATCACGTAGTTCCAGACTATGTCCACGTATTATTGAATGGCACGATAGTGAAGTCCGGGGATGCCTCATTAGCTCTCGACCTCGAACGTAAGGGTTACGCTTGGTTGGAGCAGGACACCGGCCCTTAGCCGAAGCTGTTTTTCACATGACTTCTCAACCGGTCAAAATCGCACCGTGGCTCGACGCGAAACAAATCGAGCAAACCATCGAAAATACTCGGTTGCCGCAGCAACGAAAGGATCCTTGGAAGTACACAAGCGTGAAACAAGTACTTCAACGTCTTGACAGCCCATTCGAGAAGACTGATCAGCTACCCAATCACAATGGTAGTGGAGTATTAGTTGGGGACTTTGGTACCCCGATGATTTCGTCCTTAGCACGCAAGTATGTCAACCAAATCGCGAACAATTCAAACAATGTGTTGCCTAGTCTTAATCTGCTTCGCGCCCAACATGGATATGCCATTGTTTCAAACGAAAGTAATGATTCGGTTCGACCTGCAGTACAGATTCCCGCGTCAGATTCTTGCGAACGTATTCTGATTGTCGTTCAGGAACAGGCGAATCTTGAAATCATGGAGCACACTTCGGGCGGAAACCGTGTCATAGAGTGTTTGATCCTTCCTGGCGGCCAACTCGTTCATCGACGCATACAACCGACTACTACTCACGTCGAGTACAACTCGCTCACTGTTAATGTGATGGAAAACTCAAGCTATCAGATGATGCAATACTCAGTCGGTGCCCAGCTACGTCGTAACGATATCGTCATCAACATCGAAGGAGAGGGTGCCACAGTCGACGTTTCTGGAGGATGGAAGCTCTCCGACATCTCCCACTTGGATACACAACTAGCAGTGAATCATCGAGCTAAGGGTTCAACGAGTCAACAAAAGTTTCACGGTGTAGTCGGCGACTCCGCGCGAGCGGTCTTCAACGGGCGCATTTACATCGCTCGAAATGCACCAAAAACAGACGCACATCTGCAGAACAAAAACATTGCGACAAGCGACGGTGCCGCAATCTTCACCAAACCTGAATTGGAAATTTACGCCGACGATGTGGTATGTTCGCACGGCGCAACCTCGGGCCAGTTAGACGAGCAACAAATCTTTTACTTGAGAACTCGCGGCATTCCTGACGATCGTTCACGTGAACTGATCTTGGAGGGATTTTTGGCGGAAATTGTTGAACACGAAGAGGGTGCGAGCGTTTTGGGAATACAACCCCGAAAGGTGGACGCACCATGACAACATTCGTCCCACCTAAGCAGGACTTTCCATTGCTCGTGAATCGAGAACCGATCGTATATCTTGACAACGCGGCAACCACGCAAAAACCCGATGTTGTGATCAACGCACTGGTGGATTACTACTCGCAAAGCAATGCCAATGTGCATCGGGGAGTGCACCAGATTAGCGATGAAGCGACCGGAATGTTCGAGGATGCGCGCAAAACCGTAGCGAAATTCGTAAACGCATCTGCTCCCGATCAGATTCTGTTCACGCGCGGTACGACGGAAAGCTTAAATTTAGTCGCTTACACCTATGCTCCAATGGTTCTGAACGACCAAACTACCGTTTTGATCACGGAAATGGAACACCATTCCAATTTTGTCCCTTGGCAACTCATTTGTGAGTGTATGGGAGCCAAGATACTTGCCGTCAAAGTAAATTCGGATGGTACTTTGAACCTTGACCACTTCCGAGAACTACTGACGGCGAACCAAGTGGCGATAGTTGCCATAAATCACGTATCTAATGTGTTAGGTACGATCAATCCGATTCGCGAAATCACCAAGCTTGCCCACGAACGCGACGCTAAAGTCGTCATTGACGGAGCTCAAGCTGCGGCACACGTAGATTTAGATGTTCAAGAATTAGATTGCGACTTTTACGCGTTTTCAAGCCACAAGATGTATGGACCTACGGGGTTCGGTATTCTCTATGGTCGAGCCGAACTATTACGAGAGATGGGGCCATGGCAAGGTGGCGGGGAGATGATCAAACACGTGAGTCTCGAGAAGACTACGTTTCAAGAACCACCGCACAAATTTGAAGCCGGCACACCTGATATTTCCGGTGCGATTGGCTTAGCCGCCGCGATCGAATACTTAGCTCAACAACAATCGCGCGGATTAAGTCAATTTGAAGGACAACTACTTAGCTACGCGACAGATACACTTTTAGAACTCGATGGACTTCGCGTCATTGGTACGGCCCCAGAAAAGTGCGGAGCATTGTCATTTTTAGTCGATGGAACACACCCGCACGACCTAGGAACCCTCCTAAACGAACAACAGGTCGCGGTACGAACTGGGCATCATTGTGCGATTCCATTGATGGAAGCATTAGCTATCCCAGGAACGGTACGAGCGTCATTTGGTCTATACAATTCAAAGAAAGACGTTGATCGGCTCTATGAAGCCTTGAAAACCGCTGTAAGAATACTTAGAAAATAGATTACGATGCAAGTTGAATCTTTTGACCCAACACAGTTAAACGTTACTGACCGTGCGTTAGAACACATTCAACGTCAGTTGGAAAAGGAAAACGCTCGTGCGGTAGTCCTTGATGTCGTCGAAACCGGCTGTAATGGTTTCATGTACGAGCTGAATTACGCAACAGAGTTGGCAGAAAAACAAGACACAAAAGTTTTTAAATTCAGCAACGATGTAATGGTTATCGTCGCTACCGAGCATTGGCCTATCTTACAAGGGACCGAGATAGACTTTGTTACCGAGGGGCTCAACTCTGCATTACAGTTCAAAAATCCCAACGCAGACACCCTGTGTGGCTGTGGGGAGAGCTTTTCAATCCGTGGAACGTAGATTATTACCGATTCAACGTGAAGTTGAAGCCCGAATAGTCCCGACCGGGGACAAAGTCATCGTCCCAGCCGGAGTATTTGTTACATTGACCCAAGCCTTGGGTGGCACGTACACGATCGTCTACAAAGGAAACATGGCTCGCATTGAAAGCGAAAATGCAGATGCCCTAGGCTTTGAGCCGGAAATCTTACACTACGAACGTCCTACAGACGGCAAAGTATCGGAAGAGCAGGTTTGGGACACTTTGCGCACAGTACATGATCCCGAAATTCCTGTCAGCATTGTCGATCTTGGCTTAATCTACGACGTGAGTATAGAGAGTACGAAGGTACATGTTACGATGACGTTAACCGCACCGGGATGTGGAATGGGACCAGTGCTAGTTCAAGATGTTGAAGATCGCTTGAAACGGGTACCATTTGTCGAAAACGTATCGGTGAGCTTAGTTTTCGATCCGCCTTGGAGTCGAGATCTAATGAGCGAAGAAGCACAATTAGAACTAGGACTGTTTTGAGATGCTCCACGATCTGGAAGAGATACAAGAATCGATTCAGTTCCTCTCTGATTGGGAGGACAAATACAGCTACATTCTCGAACTCGGTGATTCTCTACCCGGCATACCCGATGCTGAACGTCGCCCGGAATACCTGGTTGAAGGGTGTCAAAGTAGCGTCTGGCTACTTACGGAGTATGATTCAGTGGAGGACATTCTGTCGCTACGAATGGACAGTGACGCTCATATTGT
Source organism: Gammaproteobacteria bacterium (assembly GCA_009837185.1). GTDB lineage: Bacteria > Pseudomonadota > Gammaproteobacteria > Pseudomonadales > Azotimanducaceae > Bin55. The sequence goes on from VXUA01000022.1 coordinate 72,205, forward strand.
TCGTGGTCTAATTGCAATCCTACTCTCTGTTTACTCGGACCAGTCTCCAAGAGACATCTTGTCTTTCGGTATTACAGAATTTTTTGACGAACTTGATCTCCTAAAGCACTTATCGCCGATTCGAGGAAACGGCTTACGTGCACTCATTCAGAAAATACGATCCGTAGCAAGTCAATATCATTCATGAGCTGACGGCGGTATTTTCCGTTCAGATTTATGCCCCGCGCGTTTAGAGTTTGTGTTCACACACTAGCGTATCCGCTAGTGATGTGCATTGCATTTCTCTTGTTCGCTTGGCTTCAAGGTTTCATGCCCAGTACAGCAGCTGCCTACATCGCAATCATCTGGGGATTACTTTGTGTAACGGTGCATGAATGGTTAATGCCATACCGGCAATTCTGGCATCCCACTCGCTTCGATCTTGTCAACGATGTCGCGTATATGGTTTTAGGACAGGTTCTGCTTGAACAACTGCTCCTGTTCATCGCATTCTTTCTCGTTGCAACACTAGCATCAACCACTAAGTGGCAAATATCAGGCATTTGGCCGCACGACTGGCCTATCTGGTTGCAGGCTATTCTGCTACTCGCTGTCGGTGACTTCTTTCGATATTGGTTACACCGTTTGTTTCATCAAGTGCCGTGGATGTGGGCTTTCCATCAGGTACATCACTCCCCGAAACGACTATATTGGGTCAATGTTGGGAGATTTCACCCCATTGAACAAGCCCTACAATTTGTCTTCGATGCATTACCGTTTGTGTTAATCGGTGTCCAAAAGGAAGTTATATATGTTTACTTTGTCTTTTATGCAATCAACGGTTTCTACCAACATTCAAACTGCGACGTGCGTCTTGGTCCATTGAACTGGATCGTCGCTGGGCCTGAACTTCATAGATGGCACCATTCTTTGGACCTTAAAGAAGCTAACCATAATTACGGCAATAATCTCATTGTTTGGGATGTCTTGTTTGGAACACGTTTCTTACCTAAAGATCATCAAGTCGGTGAACTTGGAATACCTGTCGCAAACTATCCCATGAGCTATATAAGACAATTAGTCGCTCCATTTCGACGATATCCTACAACAGATTGATTTCGATGGGGATGTTCACTTACTTTCTGTTCAAAACGGTGCTTACAGTCAAGCAGCGACCGTCTTATCGAGCGATGATGAACGCTGCGAAGGATCCGAACCTCACTCAAGAAGAGGTATTAAAGCGCATCGTACACACAAATCGTGATACGGAATTCGGTCGTAAACACCAATTCAACGGTATTGAAACTGTGGAACAGTATCGAAAACAGGTGCCCGTACACGACTTTGAACTTCTGCGACCCTACATCGAGAAGCAACGAGACACCGGCGCCGAAGCACTCACAGCAGAACCAGTCGTACATTACAACCGCACTAGTGGTACGACAGGTACACCCAAAGACGTCCCAATAACACAAACTGGTGTCGGAGAGACTCGCCAGCTTAGTCAATTGGGAGCATTTGCACTAATACAACAAACTTCAATATTTACGGGTAAAGTGTTCGCAATTGGCGGCGCAGCAGTCGAAGGTCGTACAAGGAGCGGTACACCTATCGGTTCTGCTTCTGGTTTGATTTACCGACAACAATCGCGGTTCGTTCGGACACGGTATGCGATCCCACCTGAGGCATTCGATGTCCAAGACAGTGAACTACGGTATGTGGTAATGGCTATTTATGGTCTGCACGAACAAAAGGTTTCGACGATGGCCACTGCCAATCCGTCAACCTTCGTTCGTTTGCTGGAAGTAATAAATAACAATATCGATGACATCCTAATACACATAGAACAAGGCACACTTCCTGATTGTCAAATTTCTCTTCCAACAGTTCAAGCGAATCCAGCACGGGCTCAACAACTTCGAAACCTGATTTCCAAGAGTCAAAAGTTGACCTATAACGACATCTGGCCGAAGGTGAAGGGAGTCGTCGTTTGGTGTGGTGGCAGTTGTCGATTTGCAGTATCGAAATTACGAAAGTTACTTCCGTCTAAAACTCAGATCATTGAGTTAGGTTATAACGCGAGCGAAGTTCGTGGCACCATCAATGTCGACACTGACAAAAACCTTTGTTTACCTTCTCTTCAACATGTTTACTTTGAATTCGTCACCGTCGATGATTGGGAGAATAATGAACAAAATTTCTTGGGGCTACACGAACTTCAAGAAGACACGTTCTACTACATCTTCATCACTACTTCTAGTGGGCTGTATCGATACAACATCAACGATGTCGTCCGAGTCACCGGTAAGATCCATGCAACTCCGACGATAGAGTTCGTTCGTAAGGGGCGCGGCGTAACCAACATTACAGGGGAGAAACTCACCGAATCCCAAGTCATGGAAGGCATGGAACGGTTATGTTCTGAGTTGTCTATTGATCCGGACTTTTTTGTGCTCCTAGCCGATGAAATACAGTCTTCTTATATATTGTGTATTGAACTGAATTCCGATCACGACCCAACTAGTTTGATCCACACATACGACAATATTCTCCAACAACTCAACATTGAGTATGAGTCGAAACGAAAAAGTGAGCGTTTAGGTGCGATGCGATACCACCGCTTGCCTGCTGGTGCTGGCTACGCTTATCGCAGTCAGTTGATCAGTACGGGGCAGCGAGATTCACAGTTCAAATACCAACATTTGCAATATTTCAGAACAACATCGTTGCAACTAGACACCTCGAGCACTACAGAGTAGTCGTACAGATGTCGGAGGGATTGAGCTCCGCGCGGTATGACTCAAATTTAGAACTGTTTCGTATTTTGAACTTCGAAATATTCAGCTTTCCGGTTCCGTTCAGGCGAGTGTTCCGTCATTCGTCAGCATCGCGCCAACAGGCAGAAAACTTCATTGTTCGAGCCACTGTCAATCAGCAGATTACTGGTTGGGGAGAAAGTTGCCCGCGAGAATACGTAACGGGTGAAACCATTGCGACCTGCAGACAATTTCTTAAGGACAATTTGGAGTCTCTCTATGGTATAGAAAACATTGATTCTCTGCGCTCGTGGATCGACAATCACGAACAATTGATTGATAAAAATCCAAGTGCGTTCTGCGCGATCGAACTTGCTCTTCTTGATGCATTTGGGAAAGAACACTCGGTCCCAATTGAGACACTTCTCGGCATCGATCAATTACGCGAAACTACAAACTATTCGGCTGTACTGGGAGACTCCCCATATCTCGTTTACTGGCTTTTAGCACAACGATATCGAGTGCGTGGCTTCCGAAACGTGAAGATCAAACTATCAGGAAATCTCAACAGCGATCGTCGCAAGTTGCAGATGAAGCAGACCAAGCGGTTACACAAACGGACGATCCGTCTCGACGCGAACAATTTGTGGAATTCAGTAGATGATTGCATGAAGTATCTCCAGCTACTTCCCAACGCGTACTGGGCAATCGAAGAACCCTTACAGCCAAAAGACTTCACGGGACTAACCAACTTAGCAGAACGAATAGAGGCGAACATCATTTTGGACGAGAGTGTGACGCGAACAAATGACCTCACTCACTATGACGGAGACAAATGGGTCGTTAACTTGCGCGTGTCTAAACTTGGAGGAATTCACCGAGCGATTCAAGTCGCGCAAGTGGCGAAAACTCGCGGGCTCAATACCATCGTAGGAGCACACGTCGGAGAAACCAGCATATTAACACGTGCCGGAATCGTTCTCATTCAATATCTAAAGAATTCACAGCTTGCAACCGAAGGCGCGTTTGGTACGCATCTACTCACGGAAGACCTAGCAACAAAACCACTTCAGTTCGCTCGTGATGGCCAACTCAGGCTGTCTCAAACTAGTTGTCTGGGCCAACCTGGTTTGGGGTTGAAGGTACGACCAGACTTACTTAAGCCTGATTAACCTCTGGTACCGGTCCGAGATGCCCGCGTAAATAGTAGCCCGTGTAAGACATCGGGGTACTTGCGATTTCTTCTGGGGTACCTGTCGCGATCACCTCGCCACCTCCCTTACCACCCTCTGGGCCTAAGTCGATCACATAGTCTGCAGTCTTAATGACATCTAAATGATGTTCTATAACCAGTACAGTGTTGCCAGATTCAACAAGTCGATTCAAACACTCTAAGAGTTTTGAAATGTCAGCGAGATGTAAACCCGTAGTTGGTTCGTCTAAGATATAGAGAGTGTGTCCCCTTCTTTGAAGTTTCGAGAGTTCCGCGCCGAGTTTTACGCGCTGCGCTTCGCCTCCGGACAGTGTCGTCGCCGATTGCCCTAATGTGAGATACCCTAAACCGAGTTCGTTTAGAACTGAGATTTTCTTGGCAATGCTTGATACACCTTGGAAGAATTCCACCGCTTCTTCAATAGACAAATCCAATACATCAGCAATAGTTTTCCCGTTATATTCGATCTCCAAAGTCTCTTGATTGAACCGCTGGCCTTTGCACGTACCACAAATCACTTCAACGTCTGGCATGAAATATAGTTTGGTTGCGATTACGCCCTCTCCTTGACACTCGTCGCAACGTCCACCCTTGACGTTAAAACTAAATCTACCGGGTTTGTATCCGCGCGCAGACGCTTCCTTACTCTTCGCAAAAAGATTTCGAATTAAATCGTAAACTCCTACGTAAGTCGATGGATTCGATCTACTGTTCCGGCCAATTGGAGTTTGATCAATATTGATCACTCGAGTTATGTGTTCGATACCCTTCAATCCTTGATGTTGTCCCGAAAGCGAGCGCGTGTCGACTAATTGCTTCCACAACTCTTTAAACAGAATCTCATTTACTAGCGTGGACTTTCCCGATCCCGATGCACCAGTGACACAGATAAACAACCCCAAAGGAAGCTCGACATCAATAGTCTTGAGATTATTCTCCGCCGCACCTAGTACGGTGAGAGTCTTGCCATTGTGGGTTCGCCGTCGGTTCGGAACATCTATAGCTTTCTTTCCGGAGAGATACTGCCCGGTAAGTGACTCTGAACATCGCAACAAATCGCCAAAGGAACCGCTCACGACAATCTGACCACCGTGCACTCCTGGACCAGGACCAAGCTCTACTAGATGATCAGCGGCACGTATCGTGTCTTCATCGTGCTCCACCACGATGACGGTGTTGCCAAGATCGCGCATGGATCGAAGAGTCTTGATCATCTTTTCGTTATCTCTCGGATGGAGACCGATCGACGGTTCATCCAAAACGTAGAGCATGCCCATAAGCCCCGAACCAATTTGCGTCGATAGGCGAATACGTTGAGCTTCGCCGCCCGATAGGGTCCCGGAAGTCCGATTTAGATTGAGATAGTCCAATCCAATACCAAGAAGGAGCTCAAGACGTTTCAATATTTCTTGTCGAATCTGTTGTCCAGCTTCGGGATTGCGATCACCACCCGACATATCGTTCAATTTCGAACACAGTTCATCGAGATTGAATTGACCTAGATCAAAAATGGAGTGTCCATCGATCGTGAACAACACCCTGGTACGCTTCAGACGAGTTCCTTTGCAATCCGCACAACGATACTCGACCATTACGCGATCCAAGTAAGCTTCCATACCAGAATTGGGTACGTCGCGTTGTTTGTACCATCGATAGTGCGACTCGATTTGTCCTGCCACTCCACGAAAATTGCTGGGCCATCGGAGCCAACGTTCTTTACGTTCTTTCACATCCGGTGGTATCTGTAACTTAACGAGTTTCCCTTGAGTCCCGTACATTACGAGATTGCGATGTTCCTCACTGAGTTCGCGCCAAGGGGTGTCCAGAGAAAATCCATACTCTTCCGCAACTGAATAAAGCAAATACCCATTAAATTGGTCCACTTTGTAGGAGAATGCGTCCCGTAGGAAACAACCGTCGCGAATGCTGGCCTCGGGGTTAGTTACCAGCAAATCGGGGTGAGTCTGTTTATCCCGGCCGACACCTCCGCAAGTGCGACAAGCACTTTCCGGATTATTGAACATGAAAAAATCTGGTACGATGTCACCGTACACCAGACTGTGAGTCTCGCTCCCAAACTCTTGTAAAAACTTCGTTTTAGCCGAAACTTGGAGCCCCTTAACGATACCGACCGTCATAAGTGAGTCACCAACTCGCAATGAATGTTCCACCGCGGCTTTTAGCTGTTTCTCTACTCCTGCTACGAGAGTGATCTGATCGATTACCGCGAATATTCGCGGTTCGCCTTCCAAGGCTTCAGGTACTTCCTGCGTTAAATCGATCGGATCGTCATCGATATATACCTTGCGACAACCTTGTTTTCGAATCTCAGTAAACAGTACTTTGGGTTCTTCTCCATGAACTTGAAAGACAGGGGCTAACAGTTCAAACTCCGTTCCAACCGGCAACGACATCAATGCCTCAACAATCGTTGACGTTGTTTTTATTGGGACAGGTTCGTTGGTGTACGGACAATGTCCATCGGCGATCGTAGCAAACAATAGATTCAGGTAACTAGAAATGTCGGTGAGCGTACCGACCGTCGAACGTGGGTTTCGCGCCAGCGTCTTCTGTTCGATCGAAATCACGGGCGAAAGACCGTGGATGAAATCGACATCCGGTTTTTCAACCTGTGCGATGAACCGTTTTGCGTAGGACGACAGCGACTCCATGTATCGTCGTTGTCCTTCGGCATAAATCGTATCAAACGCTAACGACGACTTTCCCGACCCTGACAGGCCGGTGACGACGATCAATTTGTCTCGTGGTAATTCAACTGTGAGGTTCTTGAGGTTGTGTACCCGAGAACCTTGCACCAGAATAGTACTACGCATTCTTGAATCCGGGTTCGAACTGTACTAGGCTATGTTCAACCGAAGTGGCGTCTCAACTGGGTCTAGCATAGAAAAATGCAAGCTCTTGAACTCGAACGCGACTCAAGGGTGTGAGAGCAAGGTCTGTGGACGCCTTTTCGATAGCACCGATATCCGAGAGCCATTCACAAGCCAACGCTAGACCTTCGACACCGTAATTTCGACGAAAATAATGCTCAATTTGAGTCATAGACCTAGGTTCTCCACCCGCTTCCTGCAAGTATTCCAGCACCGGCGAAAATAATGAATCTGCCTTTGATTCAAGGTACTCATCGACCGCAACCAATCCTTTCTCAATCATTGCTCTGGTTACCGGCTTCGAAATCAAATCAGAATAAATCAGTCCAAATAGTGTTGGATTTAGTGGGAGTGCGCGAGGTAAGCAGTCTCGGTCCACTAGTTCTCCATGTAGACTAATTTCGATGTCTGCTATCGCCGACGCAGTTCCAAGCAACCAAGTCGTGGTGTACGCTATGTCGTCTTTGACTTCATACCACTTTCTTGCCTTGTATAAAAGCACTAGCGCAAATTGAGAGGAATTCAGCACTTGGGTCTTCAGATCCCGCTCTCCTAAATTTTTTATTTGCTGGACCAGGGCATCTATGGATGGATCTCGACTATACACAAGAGACCCTCGGGCATACACGGAATGCCTGCTTGAGTTGTGAAATGAACTCTCGAGTTCTCGACGAAACTCAGCCCGTGGAACTACCTGCGCGTGAATATTAATGTCGTCAACGACGAGCGCTAGCGAGTGCGATCGAACTTTTTTGTCATCCGCGCTAATGAATACGAGATCAATATCAGACTTGTCCCAGACCACGTCATAGGCAAGACTTCCACAGAGTATTGCAGCGAGTATCTGCCGGTCTTCTTTGACCTCTTCCAGTAGCGTATCAAGAGCACCTTGAAATCGCGCTTTGGTGGTGAGATTTGCAGGCATGAACTAGCAGATTCGATGAATTTTAAGATGCACAATGGTTAATGAATAAACTCAAGCCAAGTAGTTTTTTCTTGGAAAACCATGGTGTCAATTCATCAATTTGTAACTTCCTTCAGACAGAAGTGTGCATATTAAGGAATAAAGCATTAAAATTGTTGCTACAGTTACGTTATACACGAGTCGCGGAGAATACCCTGAGGAGGAGTATCGTTCTTTGTTAGTCTCAGTCTTGAACGACAAGGCTGGTTGGTGGCTACTATTTATGGAACTGACTGCGAGCGTGTGAATTAGCTTCAATTTGGAATTTGTAAGGAGAATTTGTCTATGCCAATCCAACATCGTATGGTTCGCTCATGGGTGCTAGCAGTAGCCGTGCTAGCGTTGTCTTTTTCCTTGATTGCACAAGAAGAAGACGAGACAGACACCGACGCGACAGTTGATGCTACGGCTATCGAAGACGCTGAAGAAATCGAAGAACTCACCGTTTTAGGATCCAGAAGTTTAACACCACGTACGGTTGAAGATTCCACCGCACCGATAGACTTTTTCAGTGGGGAGGAGCTACTTGCCATAGGTAACGCTGCGGACGTCACTGACGCACTCCGGGCTAATGTTCCATATTTCAATGCTTCGATGGCTTCTGGCGACGGCGATACTTTTGTCCGGCCGACATCACTTCGAGGTCTCGCGCCCGATCAGCATTTGGTGTTGATAAATGGTAAACGTCGGCATCGCGCAGCTCTCATTGCAGAGTTCGTTCCAGCAGCTGGTAAAGGTGCACATGGTCCGAATATCGGCATGATTCCTAGTATCGCGATCGACAGTGTTCAGATCCTACGCGACGGCGCGTCGGCGCAGTACGGGTCTGATGCGATTTCAGGAGTGATCAACTTTCAAATGAAAGAAGATGATTCTGGAGTTACTTTGCGTTCGCAATTCGGTACTTTCTACGATGGCGAAACCGCTTACAAAATTGAAGGAAACGTCGGTCTGAAGTTTGGACCCGATGGTTTTTTCAACATTAGCTTCGAGTCTACTTACAACGAAGGACACTCTCGAGGTCAAGAACGCACAGACGCACAAGCGTTGAAAGATTCCGGCGTTCCCTTTGTCGGCTTTGACTCTCCTTTTCGGGATAGGCTTGCGCAAACATGGGGACGACCCCAAACGCAAAACCTCCTCATCTTCTGGAATGCTGGGCGTCCTTTTGTTAAAAACACCAGTTTATATTCCTTCGGCAACATCTCTCGCACTAGTGGTCGTTATCGCTTTTTCTACCGAAACCCAAACCACGCGACACTCGCTGCGTTAAGTGAACTAGGCTTTACCGGACTTCCTTGGGGGTTCACTCCGTACTTCGACGGCGAGACCGATGATTACTCCATCGTATTTGGCTGGAAAGGAACGTACGGTAAAACCGTAAATTTTGATATTAGTAGTACCGTTGGACGAAACATAATCGACTTTACACTGAATAATACGATCAACCAATCCATTGGACTGAATAACAATAACGTACCTCGTCAGCGTGATTTTGATGTAGGTGCATTGAAACAGTATGAGTGGAACGTGAACGCAGATTTCGGTCGTCCGTGGATTAATGACATGTATTTAGCCTACGGCATGGAGTGGCGATTAGAGGTGTTCACAATATTTCCTGGAGAAGCGGTCTCGTATGAAGGAGTCGGAGCTAGTGGCTTTCGTGGCTTGCATCCAGTGGACTCTGGTAAATTTGATCGTCAAAACTATGGTGCGTACTTCGAATTGGAAAAGGAACGCCAGAAACTTCTGTGGCAGTTTGCAACTAGGTTTGAAGCATATGAAGACTTTGGTTTAACCCTCAACGGTAAAATCGCTATGCGTTATAAGTTTGAAGACCGAATCACGGGTCGCGCCGCTGTTTCAACTGGTTTCCACGCACCGACGCCAGGACAAATTAACATTCAGAAAGTAACCACCACGTTCGACACAAATGTCGGTGGGGAAGTTGCACAAGGTCTTGTGAAATCGGATTCGCCACTTGCCATTGCTGCTGGCGGGAAACAGCTGCAAGAGGAAACTTCGATAAATTACAGTGTTGGTACTGTATTAGATCTTGACGAAGTCTTTGAGAATGCACAAATGACAGTTGATGTCTACGTTATCGATATCAAAGACCGAATCTACAAAACACAGACACTTCCTGCTGAAGAACCTGCGACAGGCGCAACCACGAACATTTCCTTCTACACGAATGCGCTAGATGTGCAATCACGTGGATTTGACATCGTGTACACCGTTCCGTTTGTGTATCAGGACTACGTGAGTGATCTAAGCCTTGCTATCAGCCATAACACCGTCGAGGTTGAAGGTCAAAGTCTAGTAAACGGTATTGCGCCAGTACCCGTCGCGGATATTGAAGATATTGAAAATAGCTATCCGAAGCTGAAGATTTCATTCTCTTCTACGACGTATCTTTCTCCGAAGTGGGAATTGATCGTACGAAGTCAGTATTACGGTAGACACTTTGACGAGCGTGGCCGAATCGGTGGCAGCCCACCGACCAAAGAACTTGATGCTTCTATTTACTTTGACCTTATCACGAAATACCAAATAAATGATGTAATGACGTTTGAATTTGGTGCTATCAATCTATTCCACAACTTTGTCGACACCATCGGAGAACCGTATGCGAATCGATTGAATGTGGGACTACCGTACGCTCGTAGAACCGCGGCTAATTTTGAAGGTGGGTCTATTTACGCCACTTTCGGCTTGACGTGGTAAGCAATCGATCGAAACACCAAACATCAACAGTAAACATTCGTTCTAAATGAGTGAATACAGGCCGTGTCGAGAGACGCGGCCTGTTCTTTACGCTGGTGGTTTACTACGTTCAGACAGTCTATTGACGCTAAAGGGTTGATTCTCAGATAATGCCGGAACTCATTGAGTATCCCGATCCAAACATCTATTCAGCCTATGGTGTTTATTTATTGCGCGGACACCATCCCCTAGTCCGAAAACTAAAACGATACTACAAACCTGTTTCGCACGGCACACGTGCATGGGGCAGTAGCTTTCTCTTAATGGATTTCCTTGAGCAACACCCTCCTAAGAAAAGAGCGAAAATTGTGGATGTGGGATGTGGATGGGGACCAGTAAGTGTCTACGCTACCGTCCAATTGCGCGCAAGAGTCACGGCGATTGACTCAGATAAGAATGTGTTCCCTTTCCTCGATCTTCTCGCATCGCTAAACGATGTCAAGATTGCGAAGCTCGATAAGAAATTTGATGAGGTCAAACGACCACTTCTAGAAAATCAAGATTTGGTTGTTGGATCCGACATCTGTTATTGGGATGAACACGTGAAACTGTTGTTCAACTTGGTGAATCGAGCGATCACCGCTGGAGTACCGCGCGTGGTACTATCGGATCCGGGTCGGGCTAGTTTCTACCGATTTGTAGAGATGTGTGACAAGAGAAAGGCTTGGGACACAAAACTTGTCCGCTGGTACGCACTTGAACCCAACCGAGCTACGGGCGAAATCGTCGAGATAACGCGCCGAAAAGAGTCAACATAAAAAACAGGTCTCACCGAGCCCCGCTCTACTCCTCCTGCCCGTCTTCGATAAATGCCTTCAGCTGGTCTGCAAGGGACGAACACGCGCTTGACTGGGTCCGTGCGATAAACGGAATTGGGATTACCACTGCAGGTACGAAACTCATTCCCTTTGACTCCGAACTCAGTTTTCCTACGGAGATGCTCCTTTCGACATCCCAAATAACAGCTTCGTAAACGGACTCTGCGCGCCAAGACAAAAAGCCAAAACAAGCGGGTATGCCGCCAGTAGCAACCGCACATTGCACAGACCCATTTTGATTTATTCGCTTCGTAGTGCCGTCAATCCAGACTAAGTAGCGAATTCCCAGTGATTCGAGTCGATCCTTAATCTTATCGTTGTGTGCAATGTCTTTCAATTTGTCTATATCGGTTGGCGCAATGCGCGGTTCAAACCAAGGGAAAAACGTGTCGATAAACTCTTGATTCGAAATCACGTCAATTTTATCTCGACCCTTAGCCGTTCTCTCTGTAACACAATCAATAAATGCTTGCTCGGTATTTTCTCCCATCAATGACGCTCGCCGCAGAATCGCGATAATCTGGTCTTCACCGATTCCGGTGTTTGCTTCCCGAAATTCTTCTTGTGTAGTCTGCACACAACCTTGTAACGCTAGCAAACCAGTTAGGGATACCAAAGACAACATCACAGAACTGAGTGTCCAATCTTTAAGTCTCTTCAAATTTCCTACTCCCTATAACTGCGATGGCGGCTTAAGCCAGTTACTCACGACTACGGGTCTTTGCCTGGGATTAAAATTGTTAATAATCAGCGTACTCGCGTCGCGGAGCGCATTCTCAGTCGCTTGCTGCAGAGCGTCACTGGTACGTTCCATTACGCTACCGTAGTCCCTGCGATTCACCTTTCCATACGCACCGATCGTCCACTTATGAAGTTCATTTCCTTCGGGATCAAATAATTGTATGTTGTACCGAACATAAACTTCGTAATAGTCGCTACCAGAGCGCGCCGGAGTGTTTAAATCCATTGAGACAATCTCAGGTTTAAATATTCCATCAACTTCTACATTTGTGGAGTCCAATGATTCCAGAGAAATCACTTTCTCAAACAGCCCACCTATGGTGGAATTAAAAACTTGTTCTTGATTGCTACCAAGTTCAATCACGTACTTCTGACCCCTCTTCGGATTTGGATCTTCATAGACGTACGTCTTAAATTCTTCCGAATAATAAATTCCAACGGTCATAGGAAAGGCATCAATCAGTGAAGAGGGTATTGACACTGAAGGAACGACATACGCACCGCTAGCACATCCCCAAAGAATGAAGAACGCAGACAAGCAAGTAGCGCGAACACACCAACGAGCAAGTAATTTTGAGAAAATGTTCTTCATCCCGTGTTTCCTCCAAGTATTATAGAACGAAATTCAGTCAAAGTCGGGGTAAGCCGACAAACGTTCCATTATTTCGAACGGTTAGTTCACGCATCAACGCACTAAGCAACAAAAAATTTGCATTAGGTAAGCCATTGGATATATACCCTGGAAACCCTATACCATGAATTCTTACTCTGCGATTACCATCTTTGTCCGCTACATTTATGCTATCGACATAGTCGACCACTGATTCCACCGAGCCTCCCATAAAGTCATCGCCGAAAACGTATATACTGATCTGTTTCTTAGGATCGTAGTACGTTTCGATCGCCGCAGCTATGCCTTCTTGTGGGTTAGAACTTGATTGAGCTTTCCAAGACCGCATTAAGTTCTTAATATTCTTCCGCCTACTGGTAGTGTCCCGAAGCCATGTCCCTGCTGATCGGGAGAACATATGTAGACCATTGTCATTCAGCACTTGAATGCCCTTGACCACTGGGTAGATATTTAAAACTTCCTCAAATTTCCTTACGACCGACCCCCAAATTCTTTGCATACTCGGAGAAGTATCGATGACAAAGATGATATACTCACTGTCTACGGGAATCCCACCAATAGTATTGTCTTTTCTTACATAGTTGTCACCAAGCAACCGGACCTGTTCCTCGCTCAATTGTTGTCGAGCTTCTCTCAGTTCCGCTAAGGTAATTTGTTGTTTTAGCGTAAGTTCCCGCAAATCTTCAAAATCGCTTGTCAACTCTATTAGCTCTTTCTGAAGTTGAGCTAATATTTGTACTTCAATCTCAAGGTCAGCTTTAGTTTCGACTTTGGTTCGTTCGAGTATTTCGGTTTCACCCAAGATTTCGTTAATTGCTTCCTGTCGCCTCGCGAGCTCAGCCACAATGTCTTCTAGCGACGGTTCAAGTATGGTTGGTAAATTTTCCTTGGTGATCATCAGTAACAATATGATCGCCCCGAAACCGCAACAGATTACGTCAAGAAAAGCTAAGCTAATCTCACTCCCTTCTCGCGCGCGTCTCATGGCCAGTCCCTCGACGGAGTCATATAGGTACCTCCCGTGCTGTGCGACAGAGCCCAAAACCATCCAGATGCCCACGGATCTCCCTCAAAGGGTAGCAAGATCGAGTTTACCGTAATACCCGCTGGCAGTTCTCCTACGGCTCTGGAAAATAATCGGCGTCGGTCATCTCCATCAACTGTCGTTCGTCGTCTACTGGCTCTGCTGTCATCGGTCGTCGGAAACCCATCGGTGATGAGAAACACATTTTCAGGTATCGGTTTCATAGTAGCAATCAATTCAAACAAACCCTTTAGATCAGTACCATTCGCGGGTGGCGTCTCACGTAAGAGTTTGATTGCGTCAGCCAGTGCTTGTGAATCGGTTGCTTCATGCCAATCGCCATCGTCGACGATCAACTTTGCTTTTGTGTTGAACGTTGCAATCTGCAATTTACTTGTAATCGGTGCCTTAGCCACAAACCATTCAACAGTGTCTACAGCCCGGATCCATTTCTTCGACTGCAATTGTGCGCCTCTATCCTTGTTTCGAAGTATTGCGACATTGACGATCGTGTTGTGTAGCATACTCGCAGAAGTGTCCACTGCTATCAGTATGTGGTTCCCACCCAAGAAGAGACCGGTTAAATACTGTCGATCGCCGGTACCAGCGATTTCCAACGTATCGGGTCGCCGGTCTTCGCGACTCTGTTTGGCGTCTTCAAGTTCCTCTTCTTTGATGTCAATCTCACTCTGTAGCTCTTTCTCAGTTTCACTCTGATCGAGGGCTTGAAGCTCGATTTCTTCAACTTCTTCTTCTTTCTCATCTACCTCTTTTTGGATGTTCTCGATCTTTTCTCTTGCATCCGCAATCTGAAGCTTCAATCGTCCGACTTCTTCACGTAAGTCAACTAAATTCTTTTCACCCTCTTCTTTTCTCATATCCAGCAATCGCACCTCAGCAAGCTGCTCTTGATTCGCTGATTCGATCTCTTCCATGGTGTTGTGGTCTATGATCAAAAATATGAGCACCACCGCACCAAAGCCACCCGCCATGATGTCAAGAAATGACAGCAGAAAAACGCTGAGCTGTCGTTTACGGGGGCGTTTCACGTCTTTAACCTTGGACCATGATCAGTTCGTAGTTGCGATCAAGTACGGAAATTCGATCACCCGGTTGGACAAATAGTTCAGTACGTACTCGGGCACCATTTACTGTAATCGGTGCCGAAGTACCAATCTTTAACGCCGTACCTTGAGTACGGTGTTCCAACGTGAAGAGCTGAGCTTCACCTAATTCACCACTATTCACGGTGAATTCCGATCCAATAGGATAGGCCGTTGCTTGATGCAGTATATGTGTTGGATGCACAGGAGTTCCTACGTGTACCTCAGTGTCGCGGTCCGAGTCTGTAGTGCGTGTTGCTCGCTTCGTCAAGCTAGTATGTAAGGTGCACTGATCAGAATCTGATTCATCGTCTAGGGAAGCGGTTAGCTCTTCGACCATACCGCCAAACGTACTGACAAAATATTTGCGACTGCTCTGAGTCAAGGCATCGGTGAGTCCAGGCAGTGTATGCGTTGTGTTTGATAGGACAAGGTCTTCTTCCGCGTTAAGGTGACTCACCGCCGATGCATATCGATCTTGTGCGACCTCGATAACTTCTGCTTTTGAAATTTCTACCTGACGTGTAAAGCCTCGGTACTCAGTTTCGATCGTAGTATTGTTTTTAGAAGACTGAACGAAAGTTAAGATTTGATCAAAAATTTGCTGTTCCGTTTCGGCGAATTTACGTGGGTCAAATCGAGAACTCGCTAGGAACTTTTCGGCAACCATACGGATCCATGTGTTGGATAACGGTAATAGACCTAGTTGCGGTGTTACGGACACCCTTTCTCTCACAATTCTATCAGAGACTTTTAAGTGCGTAATTACCGTACGTTGCATGCCGACGCTGATATACGCGATTGCCCCCTTACTTTCGTAAGCAAGCGCGCCAGCAACTCCTACATCAACAAAATCAACGACGTTGTAACCGGCTTTCAAAGCTATTCCATACAGCAGCCTCAACTGTTGCTCAGTACGGTCGCTTGGGACTACTATTAATATTTCATCCTTGTCCCCAAGTTTCCCCTGCTCCTTGATGTGGAGTAATTGTTGATAGACTAGGTCGGCTTGTGTCTCAACTGCAAACCCTTTTGGTTCAACGTGACTTTGATCCAAGAGATTCCAATACTGCGTATGAACCCGCGCTGGATACAGTTTAGCGACCTTCAATGCCGCCTCACCAAACTTTAGATCCTTGACTTCAGCCCATGCAATTCCGGGTTGACTATTGACGATTTCGCCATCCTTACTCAGGCGGATTTCAGTATCGTCGAGTTCTAGAATCCACATGTTAGCGCACCTGAAGATGTCGAAGCAAGTTGTCGTCGCACCATGCTTCAATGTCGATGACCATCTCTTCTTGGTATCGTTGTAGTTGATGCACGAAAAACATAATCACAATACTGATCACTAAGGCAACAAGTGTTGAATTGAATGCGATGCCCAAGTTTTCCGTTACCCCAGTAATCGTTCCCTGTTGAAACACTTCATGTGCGAGTCCGAGCGCGCCGCCGATGCCGCGAACGGTTCCTATGAACCCTATGGACGGAATAGCCCAAGAAATGTAACGAATCATGGCGAGCTCGCTGTCTAGTCTGTCTGCCTCGCCTTCACATACCGTCCGCACAGCTTCGGACGCATGTTGAATTTCTTGTGTAGATTCAAATCTTTGTAACGCCGTCATGGCTGCTCGAGGTAGCAACGAATCTTGAGCTTTTGCTGGGAGAGACTGAATTGATCGCATGTGCACGCGAGCATCCTCGGGTAGCACGCTGGTACCCTCAACGATCTTCACCAATTCCTGCTTCGTGAGACGATGTTGCCCCCGAGCACTAATAGCCTTAGTAATCATGATCGCAAACGCCCAGAACATCAGGATAAAGCAAATTTCCTGTTCGTAGTCCTTGAGGGTAACGTACACTGACCGCTTAACCTCGTATCCCTCAACTTCATTCTCAATGGCTTCCTTGCGCTCTTCAAGAATAGCGTTAGCTTTCGGACGAATCAAAGTCTCGTACATCGTATGCACGAACAATACAGCTACAACTAGTGCTAACAGTTGTGTAAAGAAGTTGGTAGTAAAGCGTTTAGTCAAACTAGGTCCTTAGTGTTAAATGTCCACAGGAAAAGATATCTCTATATCTTCCGATAAGTTTTCCGTGGGAACGAAATCTTCAAAGTCGATGTCCTCTGACTCTTCCGTTTCGTCGTCGGAGGGGGTGTCTTCGTTAGTCACATCTTCTTCCGGACTGCTTTCTTGAGTAGCACTCGAGTCCTCGTCAGTAACCTGCGACGTGCTGTTTTCGGATTCGTCGACGTCGGTTTCAGAATCCTCAGCGGTGGTTTCTTCGGCGGTTTCTTCTGAGGAGCTTTCATCAATTTCGGTTGTCTCAGATTCTTCGACAGAGTCTTCTTGTCCGAAACCGTGATAACCAAACGTAAGAACCGCGACGACCAATGCTATCCGAAGTACTGAAGTGGACGTGTTGGTGGGTTGAATCCCTGCTGCTTCCACCCTATTCCTTCTTCGCGTACCGGGCGATTCGGAAGCCCACATCGGCGCGACCATCGGTTCCGTAGTCGCGAAACGACAATCGTAAGTCGGTAATGGTACTGTGTTGGTAACTTGAACCTCGCATCACACGATATTGTCCTTGGACTGGTCCTAAGTTGTCGACGGTACTGTCTATTGCGGGAATGTCATAAAAGTCATGAACCCATTCCGCAACATTGCCTCCAAGATCGTAAATTCCTTTAGAGTTCGGACGAAATGAACCTACTTCCGCAGTCACCGTGTAATTGTCGTTGTATTCGAAGATAGTCCGGCCCACTATGTGCTGTGCGGCAGCATCAGCAAAATTGCCCACGCGATGTTCAGGAGGCGGAAAGTCTTTCCCCCATGGGAAGTGTAACAATTCGGCTTGACCCTCGACATGCCGCGCTGCCCAACTCCATTCCGCCTCGGAAGGTAGCCGATAACCAATGGATTTAGGTCTGAAACCGACGACCGTAGCACCTTTCACTTCGTAAAACGGTTCTAATCCCTGTTTCTGAGATAAGTAATTGCAATATAGTGCAGCCTCATTCCACGATACATTTACAACGGGTTGTTGGTCTTTGTTTAAATTGTGACCCTGGTAGTCCTCAGAGTCATGTACTGGTATAAATTTGCGAAAATCTGCATTAGTGACTTCATACTTACCCAGATAATACATTCGATTGAGATTGGTAGTACGAAACGGTTCATTTGCTCTTCGTCCAGGTTGCGATCTCGAAGCCCCCATGCGGATCGTAGTGGGCGCTAAGAGTACGAGTTCCTGTCCGTCTACAGTGGTTGAATTCTGCTTCAAATACTCGATTTCGGCTTCGGCTTCAGTAAGGAGACGAATTCTCTTTACTTGAACTTGTCCTGGTTGCACTGAAATTTCCCCTGCCCACCCAGCGTAACCTTCTTTTTTAACTTCAAAATGATGACTTATAGCATGTAATGTAATCTTTCGATCCGGTGGTAGTTGGACGCGCTTACCGTCTACGTAAAACTCGACGTCTTCAGGATCGGTAATCATTTCCACTTCGCCCGTCTCTTCCTCTAAGTCGATCGACAGATTAGTTTCTTGTCCTGGGTTCAAG
Organism: Gammaproteobacteria bacterium; assembly: GCA_009837185.1. GTDB lineage: Bacteria > Pseudomonadota > Gammaproteobacteria > Pseudomonadales > Azotimanducaceae > Bin55. Next base: position 90,662 of record VXUA01000022.1, read on the forward strand.
GAGATTGTTCGTGTATCAACGTGATAGCCTGCGAGTAACACTTCGACTTGTAGGTCTTCATTTGGTTCCACTTCTAGATCAGGAAGTGGAGTCGTGCCTTTAAATTCGCCATTAATCGTGACACTCGCAGAGGGTGGCGATGAAACAATCGAAATTGTTCCCTGCACCGGTTGCAATTGAACTGGGTCTAATGTTCGCTTTTCACCAGCTTCCACGAATATAAGATCCATCCACGATGAATAACCTTGAAGTTTGACCGAAATTTCGTGTTCACCGGCCAATATTTCTACGGGACCAGGTGTGGTAAAACCAGAATCTTGACCGTCGACTAGGACAATAGCCCCTTCAGGCTGAGTCGGAATAGTGATGTCGCCCCAATCGGGTGCTAAGTCAAGGTGCCTGCTCTGCTCGCGCGCCATACCTTCTACATCTAGGGAGATAGTGCCACTTTGATATCGGGGGGCTGATAACAAAAACGTTGCTTCGCCAGCAGGGACATTGTGCGAAATTGGTGCCTGTCCTAGTTGTACTCCGTTCAACGAAACTGTAGCTCCGACTGGCGTTGCAGTGATGTGCACTATCCCCGGTAAACGCTTAAACGTTACTGGGATCGTCTGCTGGTTTTGTCGCCCAACTTCAATGACTTCATCCACGTCGTGATAACCGGATGCTTGGCCACTTATGCGGTACTCGCCTGGTCGGAGTAGGTAACGTTCTCCTGTTTTCAACCGTAATCCGTCGAGGATTTCGATTTCAGCGTCAACTACGTTGGGTTCAAGCTTTACCGACTTCGCCGTTAGTACAAACCACAGTGCAAAAAACACAAAGAGCGTGAGAATCGCCGCGATAACTTGAACCCAAGAAATGATTCGAGTGCGTCGTGGGGGTCTTGCTCGAGTAGGTTCAAAGACATCAGGTTGGAGTAACGTGTTCTGAACACCGCCATCAGTCATCTTCTATACGCCGTTAAATTTGTTCTTCGCAAACAATCGACACCGGGTCCATGTCTTGTTGCACGATGAATTCTTTACGTATGTCGACCCACCCGTCCCGGCTTCCGTGAAGAGTGTATCGGCCGGGCCGTAAAGTCAACTCATGCCGTTGGAACGACCCAATACGATGTCTGGTCGTAAGAGTTACGTCGGTCTTCTCGTCGGAGATCAATACAACTGGTAGTTGCGTCCCCGCATAGCTCACTAAATCAGCGAAGCTCTCCAACAACTTGTCATATTCTTCACTATGACCGCGATGATTTTGCGCGGTTTCTAAGATTTCTTTCGCTTCGTCGTAAGCTTCGTCCGCAGATAAGGCGTGTGGATCCAGCAGAGTGTTGTTCATATCGTTCACAACTGAAATAATTTCAAACACTCTTTCTCGACCCTCAGTAGCAAATTGCAAAGAGTTATCGAGAGCTAAAGCTTCATCGTAAATTTTCAGCGCGCCGCGCATGTCTAGCTCGTTTTCTTTCTCTAATCCCTCAACTCGTAAGGCTTCTATTTTCTGTGCCAGTCGTGCTCGTCGAACTTGTTGTAAACCGGTTTGGGCCGCCGTGTTATCGGGATAATCGACGAGAATCTCTTCGAATATTTGTTCCGCTGTGTCGAAGTTGTTTCCCGTTAATTGTTCATGACCAGCAGTGAGTGCATCGTTGAGATCCTGTGATGTAATACGTTCTAATATTTCTGCGCGCCGATCTGCTATGCCTAGCGTTAAGGGATCGAGCTTTGAGACTTCGTTTAAATGTTCAAGAGCTTGAACCCAGTCTTCCCTCATCTTTGCCCGATCACTTTCACGGATGAGTTCGTTAACTTTTGGTAATAGTTGCACCCGCGCTAATTTCGTTTGCACGTCTTGATCCAGTGGTTTAATCGCCTGAGCGCGCGACCACGCGTCTAATGAAGTTTCGAAATCTCGATCCTGCAGAGCTTCTGTACCTTGTTCAACCCAATGGTCAAATTCAGTGTTTATGTCGACAAGCAGTTGCTTTATTTCTTGTAATGCTTGTTCATACTCACTGATGGCTTCATCAAACCGTCGGTCCGCAAACAGTAAATCGGCTTTGTTCGCGCGTTCGTGGATTGCGCTCTCCCTCTCTGAATGCTCCTCTGTCCCATATTGATTTCTCTCTATCTCGTCTTGATACTGGACAAACTCATCGAAGACGGTCTCTGCAGCTTCGCGCGCGCGCTCTTGTTGCGCATCTTTAAAAGGAGTTATCGGTTCGCCAGTTGTTTGATTACTCCCGTCACGAACACTTCCATTGTTCGCGGTCGTCAAGCCATCGTTGTTTGGTGTAATCCAATCTCGTGGCGCTAAAAACCAAAAGGCTATAGCGATGCCAAGTAGAGTAAGCACAGCAAGCATATTAAGCTGGCTGCGGTTTGGTTTTACAAAGCGAAAGCGCTTGGTAGGAGTGCTACCCGCGAGTTTGGGTTGAACCGGTTGCAGAACCACCGGTTGGTGTTCTTCATTCGGGGTCCTGGATGAATTCGTCAGTGGTTCCTTCTCCAGTTGATTCATCCGTAGAACTATCGGGGTCTGAGATGATTCCTAGCTCTTTGCGGTAAGTCTCGCGAATAAATTTAACGGCTTTTTCATATTGCTCTTCAAAAGAGCCTTGTAACGTAATAGTCGCATTTTCTAGCTCAATAGTCATGGGGCTTATCTGTTGTGCCGCGCTAGTCCCAATTTCGTGTAAACGTTCTTGCTGAAGTTTCGCTTCAGCACGGTCTTTTACGCCACCAAGTATTTCGGTCCCGCCGCCGATTACCGAGGCGTATCCCCCAATCTCACTTAACCCACCAGTTTGTCGTTGAAAATATGCACCGATGATCGCGAGAAAAATTCCAGACGCTATTCGAGTTTTGGACCGCTGTCGCTCCTCACGGAACGCAATTGCAATTGGATAAGACTGTTCCCGCCAGAACCAGTAAGGTTCGTCCATGTTCGTAGCAAACCTATCAAAACTCTCGTCCAAAGTGTCAATAATGACTAGTTCCCGTTCAAGTAATTGCCGAACGTTGGACATAGTAGGATCATCCGGGGTAGGCAACCTGTTCAATCTGTAGCGACCATTTTTCTCTCGAAGGACGTAGTCGCCAAACGCCTCTGGAACTACATCTTTGCCGTAGCGTACCAGAGTGGTACTTCGAATCTCAAGTAACTCTTCGGGGGTTAAGGACTCTTGGTATTTGAGCAACTTGTCCGACAATTCCCGATAGTTGGTTTGAAAAGGATCAATATTACGTGGTACGCCTGCCTCGTAAGAATATTTACTTGCGCGTGCTTCAAAAATGTCATCGAACCAAACGACGCCACGAGAATCTGTAGCTTTAATCTGCAAAACCTGACTCTCGCCATCGGAATGTAGAATGCCTCCGGTAATAAGAACATCGACTGCTAAACTCGGCGTAGGAATCGCGCGTACTGCACCCCAATTACCCGTTGCTTGGAGATACTCTTTGGCATAATTGACGATCCAATTTGCCTCAGCGCGTCGAACTTCGGGTGTGATGTTTGCTTCAATAATATCGTCGTAGAGCTCCGGAACGTTGGAATCAAATACTACCACACCGACGTCTAATAATTGCTCTTCTGGGATCGTTCGACTAGATTGCTTCGGCGGTGTCAAGTCAACGCGCCGCACAATGGTTGTCGAGCACCCAACCATGCTCAGCAACACGAGTGTGAGAAAGGCTATGCACAGTGATTTCATTTCAGACCATCCACGTAGTCTTCATACTCTTCCCAAAGCTTCTCTTTCAACTCCGGGTCTTCTTCGGCTAAGGCTGCTTCCTTTAATTGGCGTGCTACCACATTCTTATCCTTTGAATCAGGCGTGTCGGCAACACCTTGTTGAGTCTCCGGAAGTGAAGGTTCGTCTTGCTCCCCTGCACCAGTCCCGGCTTGTTGCTCGTCGTCCACAGCAGTGTCGGCACCTTCAGTATCTCCATCCTGAACTCCCGATTCCGTCTCGCCAGTCTCAGTTTCAAAAGAACCTGCTTCCGCGACTTCATCATTAGCGCGAGTGTTCGCCGCGTTTCGTTCGTCCATAATCTCGCCGTCAAGATCCCCGAGAACTTCTTGCATTGCATCTTCGCCCGAACTGCTTACAGTAGCACTTTCATCTTCCTCTACGTCGCCATTACCACTTTCTTCCGAATCGCCAGCTTGTGGTTCCAATTGGTTACTGGTTTCCCAGCCACCGCCACCGTTGTCTTCGTCTTCCGGGATCATCGTTCCATCGCCGTTGTCTTCGTTTTCCGGATTCATCATTCCGCCATCATTATTCGCTTGGTCGCCATCTGCTTGGCCATTGGGGTCGCCCGCAGGAAGTTGAACATCACCAGGAGGTAAATCCATGTTATCGCCCATGGTTCCCTCTTGGCCATCTTGTTGTCCTTCGTTGCCCGAACTCGAATCTGGTGTAGTCGTCCCATCATTGGATTCACCGGGATTCGGACTTCCCTGACTTTCGGGGGACGGCATTGATGGAGTTGACGGATTACCGTTCGAGGAATCTGGAGACGGTGTTGGGGACGGCGGTCTCGGTAATGAGGGATTTCCAGAACTCGGCGAACCTGGGGTTGGCAAAGATGGTGTAGGCAGCGAGGATTGCGAGCCACTGTTTGGTTGTGGCATCGGGCTGCCTGTCGGTGGACCCGACGAAGACGAAGAAGACGGACTGGGCATACCAGCAGAGGACTGTGGAGACGGTAACTGGACATCCGGAAATGTGGATGGCATACTCGACATACATCCACTAAGCCCAAAAATAGTGACTACTAAGACGATTACCTTAGCCCCGATCACGAATCCCAAAATCCGGCGGAAAACAGAACTCATGAACTTTAGACGACCAAACTCCATTAGCGCATCAATTTGTTTGTCCATGTTCTGACCTCCTCGCTCTTGGTGGTACTTCATAGTAGACCGTTGCGTTCTCCACTAAGTTCCATGCTCTGCGTACTGTTATACATTTTATTTTTTGCGTCCAATCGCGTTTCGTGTTCGTCCTAATCAGTTTTCGGAAAAAAGATGTAAGTGTGGTGCACCTTAACATTCCCACGCGGCTTAGGCTCACCGTCTTCAAATCTCGGACGGTAGATTGCGTTCTTCAAAGACTCCTCAAATTCCTTGACGAGCACACTTTGCGGTCGCGCAGAGTCTAATTGTACTTGAATAACACGGCCGGTTTCGTCGACATCAACCGTAAAACCTACTTCCGCAGTAATCGGAGGAGACTCCAGACGTAGCGGTTGGGGATCTGGACTTGTCGACAACGGAAGAAATAGCGGTACCGCGTCCCCGAATTCACTATTCAAAAACTCTGATTCGGCATTCTCAAAAGTTGCTAGAATGTCTTGATAAATTACCACCGCTTGTTCGTTCTTTTCAAACAGTGTAAACCAATCTGCGAGCTGTAGTTTTGCTCGAGCAATGGACTCTGGTGTGCTATCGGGGCGTTCGAGTTCGATTTTCACGAGCTCTATTAAGACTTCCTCACCGGTTTCAAAGTCGTTGAGTTTCGCATGATATCGAAATGGTGTCTCATCAGCCCAATACAAGACAGGTATGCGCGCTTGGATTTGACCCAGTGCGCTCAAGGGTCGAAAACGTTCCAATCGATAGGTGTCCGCAAGTCCTTGTAGTGCTCGAATGTTCTCGGGACTTGTCCGTTCTAAATGGTGATCCACAATTTCGGTCGCATACTCATACAAACCACGAGCCGCAAAGACGTTATAAATTAACACGTACCAATCAGCAAGCATGAAAATTGTTGGTAACAAGTCCACAGAAAACGGTTCGAATTGCCGGTTGTAAATCGAGAAGATGTACTCATAGCTATCGTTTGCGTCCCCAATGTGTCCAAGTTCCAAATAGGTTTCCGCTTCTCTGTGTACCGCTTCGACTTGCTCAATCGAATTTAGTCCATTTGATAATCTCGAGATTTGTTTAGCACGTTCATAGGCATTAATCGCGTCGATGTATTCTCCCAACTCGCGGCTTGCGTCACCGAACACGATGAGTGGTTTTACCAATGCTTCGTCATACCTTGTACGGTTCTCTTCGATTTCTGCAATGACTTCGGTGGCGAGCGTTAATACCTCCTCTGCTTCGCCCGCTTCAATGCGACCGCGCAACTCACTAGGTTCAAGGAGCAACTCTCCATCAGCACCTTTTACGGGAGCCGAGCCCAACGAAGGCACTGAATCTAGATTCGAGTCACCCAAGAGAGAGATTGAGCAAAACATTACGAAAGTACTCAATCCAATTTTCAATGCTGGTAATTCCTTCAATGTCGATGAACCAATAATCTAAAACTGTATTTCAACAAGTAGTGCTGAATCTAATGTCTCCGGATTCAAACAAGCATAATCAACAACACGATCAGCATACACTTGAACGTATCAAGACCTCAAAGAATTCAGAATACTAATACTAGCAAATTCCCTAAGCATGTCTCCTCCTGAGTACGAACACTTCATCGATACAAGAGGGCTTGTATGTCCAGAACCACTCATGATCGTCAGGAACAAAGTCCGCACCATGCAAAACGGTGAGCGTTTACTCGTGTTAGCCACTGATCCTAGTACAGATAGAGATTTTAGAAATTTTTGTCGCTTCATGAAGCACACGTTGGAACTAGTGGAAGTTGCTAACAAAGAACACAAATATGTTATACGAAAGGGTGTGCAAGATGCGTCATGAACGTACTTGTCAAACTGAGCTCAATAAACTCGAACAATACATCGGACGATTCGTACTTATTTGAGACATTGGAGAAGAGCGATTGTCGCGAATATGACTTCTTTATAGTTGGAGCTAGAGTGCCCAAAACTGTATCCAAATTTTTGTTCGATCATTGATTGTCCGAATAACCACTCAAGATAGCCGAGCCAGGAGTCTCCAAATAACATCACTGACTTACACCAACCGATTATCGAGAATCACCGTAAACGCAGAAGCCAATATCGATTGAAAGAGCAATGAATGACTGTGTCGAATGGTAGAAACTGCTGATGTAGTCATTATTGGCGCTGGTGTTATCGGTCTCGCTGTTGGGCGTGCGTTTGCACAGGTCGGGCGCGAGGCTATCGTACTCGAGCGTAGTACGACCATCGGAAGTGAAACATCAAGTAGAAACTCGGGGGTGATTCACGCAGGGATTTACTATCCGAAAAATTCACTCAAAGCGCAACTTTGTGTTCGCGGAAAACAACTCTTGTATACCTTTTGTAAGGAATACGACGTCGAATACAAACGTTGTGGAAAGCTTGTTGTTGCGACAGAAGAAAATGAACTCCCACAGTTAAATAAACACCGAGATCAAGCTTTAGCCAACGGAGTTTTTGACCTACATTGGTTGAAGAAACAAACAGTACAGTATTTGGAACCTGAAATCAGATGTGTAGCCGGTTTGCTCTCACCTAGCACTGGAATAGTGGATACACCTACCCTACTGACCCGGTTGCAAACTGATTTAGAAGCTCGGGGCGGTAGCGTCGTTCTCAACACACTGGTGATTCGGCTTAGAAGCTCGAAGGAAATCTGTGTTGAGGTAGCAGACTTTAAATTAAAACCAAAATTGGTAATCAATTGTGCGGGGTTGTCCGCGTCCTCGCTAGCCCGAGATCTTGGAATTGAGCACAATCAATTCTTTGCTAAAGGTCAATACTTTGATTACACGTACCACAACAAAGATCGACCCTTATTTCGACACTTAATTTATCCGGTTGCCACACGAGAAACAATAGGTATCCACATAACGGTGGATTTGCATGGGGCCGTGAAATTTGGACCCGATGTTCGGTGGATAGACGAAATCAATTACGACTTTGACGAATCTCGCAAAAACCTGTTTATACAAGCCATAAAGCGATACTATCCAAACCTAGTTGAAGACGCTTTACGACCAGGATACACAGGTATCAGAACCAAGCTAGTATCAGCGGGTCAAGGGTTTGCAGACTTTCGGATTCGCGGGCCGCAGGAAACGGGGATTCCAGGGTACTTCGAAGCAATCGGCGTTGACTCGCCGGGGCTCACTTCCTCGTTAGCGATAGGGGAATATATTGTTGCGCTCGCAGAAAGTTAGTTCTAGCTATTTCTGATTTTGACTATAGGTTGCGAGAAAAGCCCCGATATTCTCACTCGCCGAAAACAGTTCTGCTCGTTTCGATAAAAACACAATGCGAAAATGATCTGGTTCAGGATAATTGAATCCACTGCCTTGAACCACAAGAATTTTCTTGTCCATCAGTAAATCGTAGACAAATTTCTCATCGTCATAAATCTTGTATTTCTTAGTATCAATACGAGGAAACAGAAAGATCGAACCCTTCGGTTTAAAACACGAAATTTCAGGGATGGAAGTAAGGGAATCATGAGCTGCATTGCGTTGTTCATAAAGTAATCCGCCGGGGCACGTTTCGTCAAAAATAGCTTGATAACCTCCTAGAGCTGCTGGAACTGCATGTTGCACCGGCACGTTCGGGCACAACCGCATTGAGGCTAGGGTATCCAACCCATCAATGAAACTTCGAGCTCTCACTAAAGCACCGCTAACAACCATCCAACCCACTCGAAAGCCAGGTACGTGATAAGCCTTTGACAAACCGTCAAACGTCAACGTTAGAACTTCCTCGTCAATCGATGCCATCGGGATATACTCGGCATCGTCATATAAAACCTTAGAGTAGATTTCGTCGGCAAATACGACAAGATTGTGTTGTCGCGCCCAATCGGCGAGCGATGTCAACAAACTGCGTTCGTAAACCGCACCGGTGGGATTGTTTGGGTTAATCACCACCATTGCTTTGGTACGGGATGTGGTTTTGGCTTGAATATCTTGTAAGTCAGGATACCAGTCAGCTTCCTCGTCACATCGATAGTGCACGGGAACGCCACCCGCCAGTAAGACCGCCGCGGTCCAAAGAGGATAGTCAGGTGCAGGGACTAGTATTTCGTCCCCCGGATTGAGCAACGCTTGCGTCGCCATCACGATCAACTCGCTCACGCCATTACCGAGATACACGTCATCGACGTCGACGTTTGGAATGCCAATTCTCTGGCACTCATGCACGACCGCGTTGCGTGCGGTGAAAATACCCTTTGCGTCTTCGTACCCTTGAGAGCGCGGCAACTCGTGGATCACTGCGCGCAATATGGATTCTGGTGCTTCAAATCCAAAGGGGGCGGTGTTACCGATATTGAGTTTAAGAACACGATGCCCCTCCTGCTCGAGACGCCGCGCTTTCTGTAAGATTCTTCCGCGAATCTCGTATCGAACTTCACGAAGTTTCTCCGCTTTTTCTATTCTTGCTCGCGTTCGTCTCTTTCGAGGTGATAGTTCATCACCGTGCTTGTCTGGGTTCTGCATAGGTAATTCGGTTTCTTCTTACAATATTTTTGACAGTCTACGTTTCAATTGTGACAATTCGTCATCCCCACATGACCAATATATATGGCTAAAACTCCTAAAAAAGAAGTACCACCCGCAGAAAAGCTTTCGGATCTTGAGTTCAAAGTCTTGCGAGAACAACATACCGAACGTGCATTCTCTGGTGAATATTGGAATACCAAGCATGCAGGTACGTATCTGTGTAAGGGATGTGGAATCCCCTTGTTTTCCTCTGCGACAAAATACGATTCCGGTACGGGTTGGCCAAGTTTTTTTGCGCCCATCAATGACGATGCAATAAGAACTCAAGTCGACCGGTCGTTGTTCGCGACCCGAACCGAAGTGCACTGTGCCCATTGTAAAGGTCATCTCGGACATGTTTTTGAAGATGGACCGCAACCTACCGGGCTGAGGTATTGCATAAATTCAGCATCGTTGTCGCTTGTGGAAGACAAACCAGACTCCAAAGATTAACTAAAAACCTGCTGCCAAGCCTTCTTTGCGGTGATCTGACGCGCCAACATAGCCGTCATCAAGACGCAAGATCAGTTGTGCGCCACCAAAGAGGTCGATGTCTTGGCTGAGCTTTACTTGGTGACCAAGTTTGCGTAGTGATTCCACCGTTAAATTTGGAAACCCCTGTTCAAGAAAGACTTCAAAGTTTGGTGAGACGTACCACCGTGGTGCATCCGATGCAGCTTGCGGATTCTCGTTGTGATCAAAAATTCTCGAAATCATCTGCACATGCCCTTGATGCTGCATATGTCCACCCATGACTCCAAACGCTAGTTCGGGGATCCCCTCTCGTGTCACAAATCCAGGAATAATCGTATGAAAAGGTCGCTTAGCTGGTCCTACTTCGTTGACGTGGTTTGACTCTAAAGTGAAACCCGCTCCGCGATTTTGCATCGCAATCCCCGTCCCGCGGATAACTACACCAGAACCAAATCCGTGGAAATTTGATTGAATGAACGACACCATTTTTCCTTTTGCGTCAGCAGTTGTAAGGTAAACTGTATCACCACCGATATTCGGTACACTGGGTGTCGCGACTGCTTGACCCTCAGTAATTTGCGCAGCCAGATGATCTAGTACCGAATCTTCAAGCAGTTGTGAAGGAGACGCTTTCATGTAATCTGGATCAGCGAAATATTTAAAAGACGTTCGAATGGCGATCTTCATCGCCTCTAATTGACGATGCGTCCATGCAGGCGAGAGTGGTTCAAGCTCGCGAGTGGGCAATCGTTCCAATATCCCCAGCGTGATTAACGCAGCTAGTCCCTGACCATTCGGCGGAATTTCGTGTGCGGTGACGTTACCGAAGGATTGATTAAGGGAATTGCACCATGTGGCCGTATGTTCTTCCAAGTCTGTACGTGTCAGTAGGCCGCCTTCAGAATCTGATTGTCGTACGATTCGATCGCAAAGGACACCTCGATAGAAGGCTTCGCCCTTTGTTTCCGCGATCAGGGAAAGTGTTTCGGCGAGTTCAGGCCTCTTGAACAACTCCCCTACCTCTGGTGCTCGACCATTCAGCAAGAAGTGCTCACAGAACCCATCAAACTGTTTTAAGTGGACGGCAGCTCGAGCCCAATGATAGGCCGTCCGTCGAGCGACGTGAAATCCGTTTCTTGCGTACTCTATAGCAGACCGAAAAAGATCGCGAAAGGGTAATTCGCCAAATCGTTCCGATAGTGCGACCCAAGCACTGACCGCTCCTGGCACAGTTATCGAATCCCATCCAGTCATCGGCATTGTCGCGTATTTTTGGAAGTGCTCTTGATGCCATCGACGAGGGGAACGACCCGAGGCATTGAGCCCTGTGAGTTCGGTTCCATCCCACACTAATGCAAATGCGTCACTTCCGACACCGTTAGAACTTGGTTCAACTACCGTGAGTGTTATTGCTGCAGCAAGCGCAGCATCGATCGCGTTTCCTCCCCGTCGAAGTACTTCTATTCCGGTTTGGGTTGCTAATGGTTGCGATGTCGCAACGATATTTTTTGCTATGACCGGATCGCGACGAGAGCGATAGGGAAGATCCCAGCAAAGGTCGTCGTAATGTGCCACAATAGACTAGCGCCCAGACCATCGAGGAGTTCGTTTCGCAGCAAAAGCACGAGGCCCCTCCTTAAAGTCTTCACTCTTCATCAGCTGTACAACGGACTCATAATGAGCAACCATAGACTCCTCTAACGAGTTCATAGATAGACTCTTGTAGACGACATCCTTACTTGCTCGAACCGACAAAGGGGCGCATTCCAAAATCTGGGCGATCCATTCATCGACGACCGTCATCAGATCTTCATGCGATACGACTTCGTTTACAAAGCCCATCTCTGCACCTTCTTGAGCAGTTACGGTCCGTCCCGTGAGAATCATCCCTAGAGCTCGTTTGGTTCCGATCTGACGAGGTAGCCGTTGCAATCCGCCTGCAAGCGCCGCTAGTCCAAGTCTAGGTTCTGGTAACGCAAAAATGGCTTTCTCGGAAGCCACAATCAAATCACATGCCAGTGCGATTTCGAAACCGCCACCCATCGCGGGTCCGTTCACCGCAGCAATAAGCGGTTTGTTGAGATCAAACCTAGCTGTTATTCCGCCGAAGCCCTTTTCGGGAAACACAATCGCGTCGAATTTGGCCTGTTCGCGCAAGTCATTGCCGGCACAAAACGCACGCCCCTCCCCTGTGATTACTGCAATCCACAACTCGTCATTGTTGGCGAATTCGTCGAAAATATCGGACAACTCCTGGTGTGCGGGTGGATGTAGTGCATTCAATCGTTCGGGCCGATTTATCGTCACCGTGAGTACGTGATTGATAATGGAAACCTTACAAAATTTAGTCATCTTCTCTATGCTCTCTGGGGAGATTTACTTTGCACGATCGATTGTCAATGCAGCCATAAATGCTTGCTGTGGCACTTCGACTCGACCAATCTGTTTCATGCGTTTCTTTCCTGCTTTCTGTTTCTCCAACAACTTGCGTTTTCGCGTTACGTCGCCGCCGTAGCATTTTGCCGTGACATTCTTGCGTAGGGCTTTGACAGTAGTACGAGCAAGAACTTTTCGACCAATCGCCGCTTGAATCGCAACATCGAACATTTGCCGTGGAATTACTTCCTTTAATTTAGACGTTACTGCACGGCCGCGGGACATCGCGGCTTCTTTGTGCACTATAACGGCAAGACTATCGACTCGTTCCTCATTGATCAGAATGTCGAGCCGAACCAAGGGTGCTGGTTCAAAACGAGAAAAGCTGTAGTCCAAACTTGCGAACCCTCGGCTTGCGGACTTGAGTCGATCGAAAAAGTCGACCACCACTTCACTCATCGGAATATCGTAGACGAGTGAGACCTGAGTGTGAGTGACCTGCATACTCTTTTGGGATCCGCGGCGTTCCACACAAAGCTCAATCACGTTCCCGATGTACGATTGTGGTACTAAGATATTTACAGTCGCTATGGGTTCACGTATCTCCGCGAGGTCTTTCAGTTCGTCGAGATGCGATGGATTATGGATTAAAACAGTCTCTTGACTTCGCAGTAGAACTTCATACACGACGGATGGGGCAGTTACTACTAAATCAAGTTGATACTCTCGTTCCAATCTTTCCTGCACGATCTCCATGTGAAGCATGCCCAAAAAACCACAACGATATCCAAAACCGAGCGCATCGGAGTTCTCGACTTCAAAGTGCAGCGCAGCGTCATTTAAACCAAGTTTCTCCAAAGCATCTCCTAGGGCAACATAATCGTCTGCATCGCTTGGGTAAAGGCCTGCGTAAACCTGAGGTTTTGCACGCTCAAAACCTGGTAACGGTTCAGTCGGATTGCGAGCATGCATCAAACTGTCCCCGACGGGCGCACCGTTGATGTCTTTGATTCCAGCACTTACGTATCCAACATCACCCGCATGCAACTCCTCACGTTTTTCGCGACGGGGGGTGAACACTCCGAGTTCTTCGACAACGTGTTCTTTTCCGACACTATGCGAAACGATACGATCGCGACGTTGTACACTACCGCCCCAGACTCGAACCAACGAGACCACTCCAACGTACCTGTCGAACCAAGAGTCGATAATCAACGCGCGAAAAGTCTCAAGTCCGTCTATTTTGGGCGGCGGAATCTTCGTGACAATCGCTTCGAGCAACTCTTCGATCCCCGTACCCATTTTTGCGCTGACTTTTGCCACGTCGTCTGTCAGTAAACCGATCAACGACTCGATTTCAGTTATTGTCCGGTCTGCGTCGGCTTGAGGCAAATCCATCTTGTTGAGTACTGGCAAAATTTCTACACCCATCTCGATCGCAGTATAGCAGTTTGCCACGGACTGAGCTTCCACACCTTGAGTCGCGTCAACAATTAACAGAGCTCCTTCACACGCCGCGAGAGAACGTGAAACTTCGTAACTAAAATCCACGTGGCCGGGCGTATCGATGAAATTGAGATAGTAAAGGAATCCATCTTGAGCTCGATATCTCAGCGCGACGCTTTGAGATTTAATCGTGATGCCACGTTCGCGCTCCAGTTCCATCGAATCTAAGACTTGATCAGCCATTTCCCTTTCAGGAAGGGCTTCACAGTGTTGAATAAATCGATCGGCTAGAGTCGACTTTCCATGATCAATGTGGGCAATAATCGAAAAATTTCGGGTCCTCGAAATTTTGGACGCCAATGAATCACTCATGTTATACGCACAAAAATCTCAGTCCGAGAGCCAAATCCTTTGTAGTGAACGTGCAAGTCTCGGGACTAGTCGTTTAGTGTCGCGAAGCCTACCTCAAATCAGACTAAGATTGATACCGTCCAGTAACGTGTGCGACAAACGCCTCCGTAGTCAGCGGTTTCCCAGTTATTTCGACGATGCGGTCGAAGCCAGAGGTCAGTTGCGCTTTACTGTGAACATTGTCTCTCAACCAAGACAGCACCGTTTCGAAATTGCCAGCTGCAAATTGTGCTTCGGCATCGAGATTCGTTGTGGTGTAAGCTTGGTAGAGTTGTGCTGCTGTCAACGCGCCGAGAGTATAACAAGGAAAGTAGCCAAAAAGTCCAGCATACCAGTGTACATCTTGCATCACTCCATTAGCAAAGTCGCCGCGAGTGTCTAAGCCAAAAAATCGATCCATGAATTCATTCCAAGCATCGGGCAGATCGTCGATCGAGAGTGATTCATCAAATAGTTCGTTCTCTAGTTGGTATCGCAATATGACGTGTAGCGGATAGGTACACTCATCAGCTTCAACTCGAATATAGCCTTTTTCCACATGGTGTACATTTCGAATAAAGTTAGTTACCGACCATTTTTCATCGTTCGCATTCACTTGTAGCGCTTCGGTAAGAATAGGCAATACGTAGGACAAATAGCCTTTGCTACGACACACTTGTTGCTCCATAAACAGAGACTGACTCTCGTGAATCATCATTCCTAACGATCCACCGACAGGCTGATCGTATCGATCTTCTGGTAGTCCTTGTTGGTAAAGGGCGTGTCCAGTTTCATGGAGTACGGCATACATTGACTCTAAGAAATCGTTATCCCCGAACCGTGTAGTTATCCTTGTGTCCCAGAGATCGCCGCAAGTAAACGGGTGATCGCTTGTGTCTACTCGACCGCGCCCGAAATTGAACCCAAGGGGTGGCATCAACTTCTTAGCTAGCTCCATTTGTCGATCAGCAGGATATTCTCCCTTTAAAGAGATATGCGGTCGCTGATTCGCGATCACTTCCTTCACGAAATCTGGTAGGAATTCACTCAATTCACTAAAGATTGGATCGATGTATGCTCGTTTCAGTTCTGCTTCATAACCATCGAGTAGTGCGTCGTACGGTGCGATAGCAAGTTTTTCACCAAGAATCTCTGCTTTTTGCTTGGTGAGGTTTAAGACTTCTTTCAGTAACGGTTTTACTTCCTCCCAGTTGTTAGCCTTACGATTACGACGCCAGGATTGCTCGCAGCGAGACGAAGCTAAAGAGGATGCGACAACTAAGTCAACTGGTAGGGCAGTTGCTCGAGTCCAACGACGTTGTATCACTCGCAGATTTGCTTGGTCCCAAGCAGATGTGGCCTCCTGTTTAGCAGACTCTAGTAGTTCTCCAATTTTGGGTGCTGTGGCCATTTCGTGTGAAATCTTGCGCAAGGTGGCGAGGCTCTTCGCTCGTGCTTCACCGCCTTCAGCCGGCATAATCACGGCTTCGTCCCACGACAAATATTGGGCCGCGTGCCCAATTTGGTGAAGTGTTTGAAAGTGTTCTTGTAGTTGTTTTACAGCGGTCATTTTTATTTCTTGCAAATTAAAAGGTGAATAAGGAGATGAGAACAGCCCAACCTCTGATCAGAATTTGGGCCAACTTGTGTTAGATACTCGTATGTGAGAGATTTTAAGTGTCGAAAACAAAGAGCACGCTAGCCATGAGTCTCCTGTGTGTCCCAAAACAGCTACTACACGTCGCTTCCAAGTACTTAAGAAATTGCACTTAAGTCTAATGAAGAGATTGCAGGATCCTAATAGCCGAGATATTGAAAATTTCCGTGATTCGCGCGCTGGGGTACTATGCAAAATTCTGAGTGCTAACCATGTCTGAATTGATGGGGCATCTTTCCAACTTCAAAGGAATCAACAATCGTTCTCCGTTTTTCAAATCTATTCCTAAATTGCTCGCTGCACCCAATCAGAGCATTCTCAGTTGGTAACGCCAATCTTGGTTTTTATTTTCTCTATTGACAACCTCTAGGTGAGATTACATGAGTGTTCTAGCACACGTCGTTCGAGGCGGTCCACAACAAAACGAGCCCGCGGCAACTCAAGCACTAACTTACATTCTGAATAAGAGCCCCAAGCTCGTACGGTCTTTAATTGACTTAATTAGATCTGAGCGATTGCAGTTTGAACCTAGTCGTGTGGATGCCGAACAGAGTATTGAAGATGGTCAACCGGATCTAACTATTTATGACCAAGCAGGTCGTTTAAGGGGTCGGGTCTGAGCACGTATTGGGGGACAGGTTCTTAAACACATTTTGATCATGGCGCG
>VXUA01000037.1 GCA_009837185.1 Gammaproteobacteria bacterium
GAGCCTGACGTCCCCCACCCCCACCCATCATAATTTATATGTGTTACGCTAAATTTTCAATAGTAACCCTCTCAGCTAGTCTGATCATTCGTACAGAATTGGTTTCCCATAAAACGACCATTAATTCCCAATCGGGGTCAACTCTTTCGTGTTGGTCCGCCCGTATTTTTGGATTATTGGTTATTCCGATCTTTACCCAACACCACTTTTTGGTAAAGACTCGTACTCTTCGACGCAACCACGGCTGCAAGTGAGCCAAATGTCCAGTGTAGTGTTTCCAAGATACTTTCATTGTTCCCTCTCAGTCTACAAGTTTACCCAAGTGGCTGCACGGAACAATTTCTAGGCAGAGCGAGGGATTCAGTTTACTATAGAAAGATAAAATCTGATCCCTCACTGTCGGCCACTCGTTGTGGCACACGGTACAGGACCGACATCATTTTGCCCCTCAAACTTAAAATACGGTTCCCGACCAACAAACCACACGCCAACGAAATTTTCAAACTTACACTCTGATGACTTTGAAGGAGCATAGTATGGCTAGTACAACAATCGGAGCGCGCATCCGCAAAGAAGCTGTTCGCATCATTGAAGACAATACAGACGGGATACGATTCTCTGATTTACTACGTCAAATCCGGGAAACGGATAGTTCATTCAACAGAAACTATATCGTAGGAATCCTAAGGGATCTTCACACGCGCGTGGACAATGTTGAAAAACCGAGTCCTGGTCTGTATCGAATTGTCTCAACCGACCCAGAGCGACAGTCTACAGCTGTACAAGCAACTTCAGGCATCCGAGAAAATCAATTCTACACTCCATTTGCAGCTTGGTTGGAGAACGACGTTGAAGATGTCACCAAAGCAATCCCCCTGGGCGGAAAACTATTCAAAGACAAGTGGGGAACCCCAGACGTAATCGGAATACGGGAACCAAGACAAGGTGATATCGTAAAAGCACCTATCGAGATTGTGTCCGCGGAAATCAAGACGAGTACCTACGATCTCATCAAAGCGTTCGGTCAAGTTTGTGCATACTGTATTTTCAGCCATAAATCGTATTTAGTTGTACCCTTGAACGCAAAGCCTGCTGATAAGTCGAGACTCGACTCCCTTTGTCAGGTATTTGGCATCGGATTTGTACTGTTCGATTCGAAACAACCAGAAGATCCAAAATTCGAAATCTGGATGCGTCCAAAGAAACAAGATCCTGACTTGTACTATACCAACATGTACTTGAGGATGATCGAACCGAAGCTCTTTCCGTAAGTGTTAAAGTCAGAATGACCCAGTGGTACTAACAATAGTGAGATGTGGGTATATGTTGGTCAGACAAGCGAGAAAGTACGTTACCAGCTAAGAAGCACGAACCCACTCTTTTACAACTTTACTCCAATCAATCTCTCGCGATTGTTTTTTCGTCCAAACCGACCAAAAATCGGGGTCATCCGAAATCGGTCTCTGGTTTTCGTCCAAACTTTTGACCTCCACAAGTACTGGTACTCTTGACGTTATTCCAAGCAGTACGCAGTTTCGTGTAGGCAAACTTGGTAATTCACGTAGAAGTCCGCGGGCACTTTCCGGGACGAGTCGAGAAATTAGTTGTTGATCTCGATCATTAGTGATTCTGTGTAGAAGGAAGGAATTGCACTGAGACAGCACGGTTTCAGAAAGTTCGGATGGACGCTGGGACGAAAGTACGAGCCCTAACCCGAACTTTCGACCTTCTCTTGCAATGCGTTCGAATATTCCTCGGCACATATCAGTAGGAGTTGGAATTTCTTCAACCTGAGACGTTTTCTTGGCCACAAAAGTGTGCGCTTCTTCAAGTATGAGAACCGTTGGCAGGCTCTGTTTGTTGAGTTTCAAATAACGCTGTAAAGACTCAAGTATTAGGCGTGAAAAAACGCGATCACTAGGTGGAGTATTTCATAGGGAACAAGAGACAAGTCTATGACCGCCACTGGGCCGTTGCTCGCATCGTTGGAACCGATATACTGGTCAAGCCATTCATCTAGTGTTATCGAGAGTGTTGGGTTGATGACTCCGTTCATTCTTGTATCGGATAGTAGCCCTCTGATTCGCATTGTTAAAGTAGAAATGAATTGGGTCGCCGAGCCTCCCTCTTGCATCGCTATTGACTCCAAATTTTCAGCCAATAGTTCTGGATTAAATGGAAGGGGAGAGTCTTCATTTATGAGAACAGCGACATTAGGTTGTAGTAGGTCTAAAACTTCATCTACACTCTCGTTGATCTGAATTAAATCTCTATCGCCAAAATCGTTAAAGCCTTCTCTACCTGTCCACTTTCTACTGTTTAGAGTATGTACAACGAGCGACGACAAACGTTCGACTCTCGACTTAACATCGTCAGTTAGGCTTTGAGAGTACAAAGTAATATCCTCTAGAAAGCGACTGAGTTGCTGTCCGCAATTGTTATTCTCAGGAAAACCACAAGCACCTCTACCAGCATAACGCTGTAGGTATGCTTGAAGTGATTTACAACGCGAAAGTAGTCGATTTTCTAAGCTTAAAGCCGACTGCATACCCGACCTTAGATTGCGTAGTGCTTCCTGCAAAAGCGGTCTTTGGGCGCGTGGCGCGGCTTGAGCAATAGCTGCCCACTCCGAACTATTCCACATCCAAGATGGCAAAACGAAGTCTGTAGCGTCGTTGTTAGTTTTTGGTGGTACTTGGAACACTCTGCAACCATCGCCTAAGTCTTGAAAACATTTCGAATATTCCCCATTTGGATCAAGAACTATAAAGCGAGTATTTGGACTCTCCTCAACCTTTCGAACTTTCTCTTCTTCTTCAGAGATCTTCGATGTTCTCAGGACACCTTGAGCCGACTCTACTGCTGATCGTACTAGCGCTGCTAACGTGCAGGACTTTCCACTACCAGTATTTCCCAAAACGGCGACGTGGCGACCAAACATCTTATCAGGATCCACCGACACAGGCGTGTTATGGGCGATTGGACATGTGCCGATTTGTACACGACTGTCTTCACCTTGACCACTTACGACGGCAATCGTTTGTTCTCGAGAAGGAATCATCACCTGATCACCAACCGAAGGGAAACTCTTTACGCCATGCTCAAGAATCCATTGTTCCGCTTTCAAATAGAGAGTACCTATTGGAGAAATCACCATTTTCCGCAATGGAAACGGAAGGTCTATTAGACCAAAATCTTTAAAACCACGTCGCTTTGGATATTGCGAATTTTCGATTCCAAGCCATACAACTATTCCAACGACAGCACCGGACTCGTTTGGTAACAATACAAAACTATTAATTCGCGGGAAGGGAGTAGGAATACCTGTGTTGAGAGACGTACTTCGTGGAGAATCTATATCGAGTAAGACACTAATCTCGTCAGGGGCAACACTCTCCACGGTACCTATTGCAGAAGACCAAATCTTCGTGATTGGTTGAGTCATATGGTGGGTTCCGCATCCTTGGAAGAGTCCCATTCTAAATTTTGAACATTAAATATTTCATTCCGCTTTGCGATTATGCGATCCATCGCAGGTTTGGGAAGATAGTGCTCGACCAACGTCGGCATTGCTCCAAAATGCGGTCCTATAAGCAACGAAATCTGTTCCTTAGTGCCTACTCGACGACAAAAACTTTTAATTCGATTTGCTTCATTACTATAAGAAATAATGACTAGGTGTGTGGACGGTATCGTAAGCATGTCCGCTATGTTCCGATTGACATGCTCATCTCCGAAACCATATCCATAAGTGACAAGTGCTGAATTAGGACGGCAAATTGCAGCCGCATAGTCCCGGAACAGTTCGACGTATGGATATTCAGCAGTCTCTCTATCTTTGAATGAATTAGGGTAAATCATCACTGTTTGGTCCGACGACTCATTAAGCAAAGGATGATCATGGTGTGCGCCAAATGGTAAACCAACTCTTCGGACATGCCCGTTGTGGTATACCCAATCCAATGATCCGTGAAGCTTTGTTAGTCGAGCTACTCCCTCAAGATAGCGAGGTTCACCTCGTATTCCAGGAGGGCTATAGTGCATGTCAATGTCCAGTCTTGACGATCGAAACAACGGTTCGAGATGTCCCACGAATCGATCGAGCAAATGCAATCCAGCCAAATCCGCGCCATACTCTATCAATCGGTCGTAGTTAGTAGTAAATATTTGTAAGCGTTCTCGAGTCGCCGATCGGCTTGAAAAGCTTAACAAAAAAGACACAAGCATGCTAAGAGGATCGAGTATCTCTTTGTATCCGCCTCGTGTATCCTGTTCATCTTGGTGCCCCGATCCCTCGTCAATGGGCACGGAGCATTCTTCTAACTTCAATCGCAAGTCCCTTTCTGTCTTCAATAGCCGACGAAGGAAATCGTTAATCAACTCGTCGAGTGCACGAGACACTTGTTGAGATCGTGCGTCTAACATAATCTCCAAACCTTGTGCTAGTGCCATAGCACATCGAATCTGATCCTCAATATTCGGCTCACCTCGACCCATTAACTTCGCTGATGTTTGAGCAGCTTCCTTGAGTTCTGTCGCTAAGGGAAAGCCGTCATAGTTGGACATCATATTTAAAGTGCTCAAGTTAGCACATTGTGAAACTGCTGTTGTGAAACCACTTCCCAGCAATAGTCCAAGGTGCTCACTCTGAAATACTGCGGCTAACCAAGGCTCTATATGTTTCTTCTGAGTTTCAATGTTGCTTGACTCATCTGGGGAGAGGACATCAAATTTTTCTATATTCCCTACTCTGTAGACGTTTTCACCCCATGTTCGTTCACTCATTTAGAATTTCCACTAATCCTTATCCGGTCAAACAATTTGTCCATGTGCTCCGCACCAGAGTCAGCCATGAAGAGCACATTCAATCTTTCAGACTTCATTAGTTCCTTTTCCTACCGTAGTTGGTGCTATACATAATGAAACTGCTGTTTACACAGCAGGAGTTGTCTTGCCACGGTAAATAGTTGGAATATTCTAAATAGAGAGTTTTCGTAGCCTTTGGTCATGCTGAAGTTGCCTAAGTTTGAAAGACTGATAATTTTGGGTTATGGTGCATAAACACTCCAACAGCCTTAAACCGTTTGTTCCGTGCGTTTAAAAGTAAACCACCAAGAATGAGATTCGCAATATGTCCCGCTCATCCGATACTGATCGAGCCCTAGCGTTTGTTTCGCGTGTACGACCAGCACGCGACGGAGAAAGGGCGAGACCGCATAAACCTTGTCTGTTGTTGGCGGTGATCGACATATTTGAAGCGGAGATGCTTCAAAAAAATCAAATAGAATTTGACGCAACTCCAAGACTACTAGAGACGTTCAACTCTTACTTTGAAGCTGTAGCATGTCCGAGCGACCATAAGCGCGCTTGTTTACCCTTTGTGCACTTAGCATCTGATCATTTTTGGCATCTCGAACCGCTTTCTGGTTGTGAGCAAGAAGTAAGAGAAAAGATCTCGAAAGGCGGAATAACAAATCAATGGATACGAAACAACATAAGATTTGTTCGGTTAGATGAGTCCTTTTTCAATGCATGCCTGGACGCGCACGCTAGACACGCATTACGAGAAGCCATCGTCGAAAAGTTTTTCCCCCACCGGTCAGAAGAGATTCGACGAGTCATTCAGCAATCCGTGGCCTCTATCCATTACGAATTGGCGTTACGAAACAATGACTCCTCAATAGACACACATATACCTTCTGACAGAGCCGCTAGAAGTGCCAGTTTTCGACGCGTCGTATTAGACGCTTATGACTATCGCTGTGCAGCAACAGGTTGGAGGATCATCTTGCCGAGCGTGTCGCTCGTTGAAGCGGCGCACCTTATCCCTTGGAGTGAATCTAACGACGATAGTGTGCAAAACGGCATAGCTTTGATGCCCACGTACCACCGGGCGATGGATGCAAACTTGATTGCACCGTGTACAACAGGAGTGTGGAAAATTTCTGATGCTCTCAAGGATTCTCGATTCAAGGACTTCGAGCTCTTCCAAGAACTCGAGGGAAAGAGCGTAATCCTACCGAGCAATAGCGCACATCAACCGAAAAACGAAGCATTTGAGTATAGAGTACGACAACTCCAAGACATTTAATTTTGTCTTAAGTCCTTGAGCAACTTCCAGACTTCAATTGCTTCAAGTTGTGAACTACTTCTCGCTGAAATGCCCGACGAGTTTGGAACACTCTAAATCAGTGAAGAGATGAGAGTTCGAGTTGTTCCTCAACTAACTTGCCCTACCCTCGGAGTTGCACTAGTCAGACCACCGGGACGCGCTGTGAATTTTGATGCCAATTTTGTTTCTTAGATGTGGCGGTCTTAAATCTCAATCAAATCAAGAAAATCGCTTTCGGAGATGATTCGGACCTCGTGCCCACTAGCGATCAACTCTTCAACCTTTCTGTGTTTGGTACTCTTTGTCGTTCCTTTCAACTTGTGCTTGTTCTGAGTCCCTACAACTAATATAGAAACCTTCGTACTAACAGTACCAACAACGTTACATCCTGCATCACTTGCCTTTTGAGCTGCTTCATGTCGTGCCATCGCGAGAGCGCCAGTAAATACCAGAGTTTCTCCATACAGATCACCATCTACGTTTCCGGACAGATTCTCGTACGCGATTGTTTGTCGAGGTCCACTTATAGGGGACGCAGATTTCTCTAACCAATCCTGTATTCCCAGCTCCGATTCCTCGAGGACTCTCAGCATGAGCATCGCGGTTGCGCGTGCGTCTTCCAGTGCGTCGTGGTGATTGAAATCAATTCCTAAGTCGCTAGCAATGTTCTTCAATCCATACCCTCTTTTGGCATACTGTGTCCACCAACGCCGTGCGACCTTAGCACTATCCATCCAGGTCACCTGAAGTTGCTCTAAGTCATACCTCAACATCGCTCGTTCAAAGGCGACGCGATCGAAGGATGTGTGACTTACAACAGGTGGTACCACGCAATCTCCTACGAAGTTCATCCCTAATCTCTGGCATAGTTGGACTAGTAGCAACCATATCTTCAGTAATTCCGTGAATGTCGACTATCCAAGGATCGAACCAGTCTTCTGGGTTTATGTAAGTCTTCCAAGTGTCCTGAATTACGCTATCAACAACATGGACTATTCCAATTTGACATATGGAAGCTCGATCATTATTGGCAGTCTCGACATCTATTGTGTTAAACGTCAAATCTCGTTCGTTCAATCGCTTCTCCTTGGCACATTTACGAACTGCAATAGGTTGTCTTAAATTTTAGATTGGGAGGGATCTTGTTCCTTCTACCACGCACACCTCATGGCTAGTCTGTTTTTGAAACTTCGCTTTTACATACGAGCAGGATCGATCGAGTGTGTTGAGACAAACCTAGACGGTCCCCTAATTTGATAACCACACTCGGCATGCCGATTCTTGGTTCCTAATCCTTAATTTTCGAGCGCAACGTGGCATGCACGCAACGGAATAGAAGACAATAAACGTATGCTCTTGTTTGAATATGCGAGGATCCGTCGATCACTCCGAAAATCTAAATACAGCGAGGGCATACAAACTCAACCACGGATGGTCCATGGAAGATCTTCGATCAATTTTTAATAAATTCAAAGACTTCTACAGTCCAGGCCCACTCGCGTTGCATCCCACTTTCATCTGTATATGGCTCCACGCGAACTGAACTGTTGTGACGTTTTACCGAAAAACCATATCTCTTACGACTATAGTCGTCCGATCGCAAATGTAACCTTTCCATTCGTTGAGACAGTCTGTCTTCTGCCGATTTGAATGTACCACTGGGTAAGGCTGTGAAAAAGGCTATATGTCCGAAACATTTAGTACTGATGCGTTTAAGCGCTTTACATAGCTTGTCGATGTCTTTTTGTAAATAAGCAAAACCCCATACGGAAGTCTTAATTTCAATCAATCCTTTAATCTTTGAATTTTTCAACCTGTCCCATACGGCTATGTCAAATCGTTCTCCTTTTTTTATGTAGGTAGCCTTATTCCCCTGAAGAGTTCCTCCCGCGTCTTTGATTGAGTGCCTCACGTTACTTTCGACCGTAACATATCCCACGCTTTCTAGTCGTAGAACGGCGCGAGCAACGCAATATGTTGCTATATATTCCGCTCCATGTAGGGTCTCTCCGCCAGACCATTTCTCGTATGTTTTATGAGCTTCCTCCAAACCTTTTAGAACCGAACTAACTTCTAGCTCCATGTATTGCATCTCCTGAACGACTTTCGGGCGAGACATTTTAGGGTAATGCTGGTAACGTTTTCTGTACCGACTCTAAAAGGGGAATTGCTTCGTTGGAGCGTTCGGCTATGAGCGTTCGCGTACTGCAGTTCTAACCTGAGCTAGTCGCGAAACGTCCCTTTCGGCGAGCACACATGAAAAAAACCAATCGATCAAGCCGACAGCACGCAAAATCGCGCACGTAGTTTTGGTGATGTTGCGTGAAGGTACGTTTAAGGCCAACACTCGAACACGGACTTCAAAAGAAGTGCGAATAGAGCGAAATCGCCCATATACGATCATGTAGTCCATTCCATCGGATGCGATCTAGTACCAAGACCCGATCTAGTAATTGCTTAAACGAAGTTTTTCCTTGTGTTCCATAGAAGAGGATTGAAGAGTCATCTATACAGAGCTATCTGACGGTACCTCCGACAATAACAAGCTAAATTTGCAAAATTCGTAATCCAGTCGATCAAAGGAGGTTCACATATGTCAGCGGTGAGAACTTTAGTGTATCTGACCGTTGCCGCAGTTTGATGGACACCGAAAACTAGAAAATGAGGAGAAGTCAATGTTTTGGCAAGAAAACAGTACTCTATGGAGTATCGAATACAGATAAAGTAGTTATGAATTTAGACGAATATAAGCAATCCGGCCTGATTCTTTATGAAAGGTTCGCCTCAACCGTAAAGCAGTTGCTACAACGGGCAATCGACAGCCTACCGTGCTATCGGCTACTGCAGATACAGGATCGTGCGAAAACTGTCGAGTCGCTTACACGTCGATTGAGTCAGATTGACGAAACCGATACGGAGAACATTGAGGACTACCGCAAGGATTTGGCTGGTTGCAGAATAATTTTTTACACAAACATTGATGTGAATCGGTTCGTCGGTTCTGGCATTTTGGACACTCTTTTTGACATTGACTGGGAACGTTCTAAGGTCCACTACCCAGCACCCGGAAATGAATCTTCTGCCGAACTCTTCCAGTCTTACAACTATGTAGTGCAACTTAGGTCGGATCTGGTAGAGTTGTGCGAGTGCAGTGAATTCGAAGGGCTGTTTTGTGAAGTTCAAGTCCAAACAATTCTAAATCATGCGTGGGCAGAAATGGCACATGACACTATCTACAAGCCGGCGGATACTCCCGGTTTTGGTTCTGAAGAACGGAAGCAGTTCGAAAAGGAACTGAGCGAAGCAATGCATCAGTACCTAATTCCCGCGGGGTATGTATTTCAGAGAATCGCATCCAATGTTCAGCGGCTTGCTGAAGGCAAAGCGTTAATTGACGCCGGGCTTTTAGAAGCAGTAGTCAACACTACAAACAACAAAGATCGACTAACAGCTCTGAAACGTCTCGAGGAAATTGTGCTTCCATTCTATGACGATATAGAAACAGTGTATCCAGATATTCGAGAAAAGCTTAGGAAGGCGTGGTTACTAGCTGAGAGGTCGGAAACCGAGCGATTTGACGGAGCGTTTAGTAGATTCGGTGGCATTGAACCACATCAAGTCACCGCTCAAATCGCGAAGATTGTAACCCAGTGTCTTTACATCGAACCTGCTGCGACATATGCTCTAATCCGAGACCTATATATGGAGACCTTGAGTGATGTATCTAAAAATCAACTCATCAAAGTAGCGGAAGACTTAGCACAACACAACACGCAAGTTTGGCAACTCCACGGACCCGTCGTGCAAGTGTTATTAGCCGAAGAACTTCGAAAAGAGAAAGACTTAGTCTCGTTTGCGCCTCTGGCCCTCACGATCGCAAACAAGATATTGGAGCCGGATGTGGAAAGTATGACTTCAACTTCTGACTCGGTGATTTTGAGTCAAGGCGCGATTCGTTACAGTGATAGCCTCGAAAACGCCCGCAAAACGGTTATCAACAAGGTGATTGACTTCGCGGAGTGTGTGATTGATAGTGACCGGTCGTTTTCGGATGCACTTGAATGTCTATTCTCAGTTGCAAAAATACCTCGAAGAGGAGACACCAGTCTCGAAGTGTACGCGATGACTTACTCAGATCTGGCATGTGTCATCGATCACTTGACACGCATCGCACCTAAGGCTAGTCTCAATTCTCGTCTAGATCTAGAATCTCGATTACTGTCGACATGGAGATGGAAAAAACCACTGTCCGAGCAGTTAGAATCTTCACCGAATGTCGTAGAAGCTCACTCACTCTATATTGAAAACACAATTCTGCTTCGAGACTCGCTCAACTCAGATGGAGAATTTGTTGCGTTCAAGACTATGGTTGGGTTCCAAGCGGTGTTTCCCGACATGTGGAACGAAAACTCTTTCGACTACGAGCGTGATCAAGCGATTCTACTGGAGGAACAAGAAAAACTCGCGGCGAGCATAACTTTGGATGATTGGTCTCAATGGAAGCCGAGGATTGCCGTCGTGGCAGAGTCAAACTCTGACAACTTGGGGACTCTGCCACGATTCACTCACTTTCTGGCACTTCTTGCTAATCATCAACCAAATCTGTTATTAGATCTATTACGCGATCGGGAAACCATGCAGACTTGGACAATCTGGCCGATCGCAAGTCTTCTACTCAAGACGAATTTGCAACAAGATGTGGAGGCATTACTGAATGATTGGCTGGATGCGGGACTGTATATACGAGAAATCGCGTATGTGATCTCAAGCTCCAATTCTTTACAGATCTCAACAGTGAGCAAAACAGTAGAGCACGCCTTAGATGCGGAGAATCAGGAGGCTTGTTTGCGCTTGCTGCATGCATCAATCGCACACTACAAAGACAACTGCGAGTTCTGGATAGAGCAAGTATTCTTTCCTTGTCTTAGTGTCCTCAAGATCGAGTACCTCGAACGATGGATCAATGAGACTTGGCCCATGCTTTATAAGGATTCATTGATTGAAGATCTCAGCAAGAGTCAAGTGATAGTATTACTCGAGAAGTTGGCTGACATCCCTCGTATAGACTATGAGATTGAACGAGTCCTGGTCGTCCTTGCTTCAAAGCATCGGCAACTTGTTTTGAACTGGTTTGGTCAGCGGATCAAGCGTACCAAGAAACTTTCGTCGATTGACTATAACCCAATCCCATTCAAATTCCATGAATTAAACAAGGTGTTTCAACCTCACGCTGACGATGTTGTTTCAGCTATGCGAGAGTGGTGGGACAGCGAGGATGACATCAGTATTTGGAACCTCTCGTATTTTTTGAGTGGGATATATCCAAATTTCGAAGAACCTTTGCCAAGTGTACTGACACAGTTGGTAGAAGACGGAGACTACATTGATTTGGAGTTCGTTGCCATGTCGCTGAGAAGATTCAAAGGACGGGCAGAATTACTACCGATACTTCGGGAAATTGTTGCATCCGAATTCGTCAACGAAAAAATTGAAAATATTGTAGCAGACGTAATCCGTAGTACGGGTATGGTGAAGGGTGAGTATGGGTTAGCTCAAACATATCAAAAAAGGGCTGAGATGCTGCGATCTTGGCTTGAAGACACAAATGAACAAGTGGTTGCGTTCGCAAAACGTGAGATGCATAGGTTACAGCAAGATGAAGCACGTGAGAACCGTCGAGGCTCAGCACGAATTGCAATGCGACGACTAGACCATGGAGAACCACTCGTTGATCGTGGACTGCCTGACGACAACGATTGACAGTGCGACTTTCTATGTCCTATTAATTCGAAAAATTGATCTAGTGCATCAAGTAAGCCCAGAGTGTTCGCCCTTCAATCATGATCGTGTAGTAAGATGTGATATTTATCCCAAATTTATCAATAAATTTCTTCATGCCTGACGACGTCGGCCTATTCACTCATCTTGAAACTAATAGTACGGGTGCGGTCACAGACTTTAACTCACTTCTAAATTCCATCGATTACAGGGCAAAGGTTGGGCACACGTCAAACCGATCAAACGATGGTGAAATACAGTGAGCAATAGTGTCCATAACTTCTCACAATCAATCTACACCCATTTTGAAAAAACTACACATAGCTAAACAGGTAACATGGAAAACCAGTCTGATTCATACTTTCTTTTGGAGCCATTAGGTGTCTGGATAGAAGCGTACATAGCGATGAAAGCAGCAGCTATGTACTTTCATCCATCACAGATCGCAGAACGCAATCACGAACGTGACCTTAGCGAAGAACTACAGCCTGTAGAGAGCAGGGAATTTGTCGAATACTTGAAATCCGAAGGAAAAGTCGAGAACGTGGACCGGCGAGTACATCAGATTCGGCATCTTCTCGCGCGAATGGAAACACAGAATCTTCTGGTTTCATACTATTCGCTTCAGCAGGATATGATGCTACCAAAGAGATATTTTTGCTTGGCTCAACCTTCAAAACAGAGGAAGAAAGGTGCATTGTGGTTATCGAGAGTCTTAGGCGGAAGATACATTTATGAAATGATATCACCAGCAGTTGTACAAATTGTAGGAATAAATTCTGACGGAGATTCTAGAGCGGGTAGTGGCATTGTGTTTGACCCTCACCATGTGCTTACGTGCAAACACGTCGTGGAAGATATGCGCGTTAATGAAAAACAGCACTTCCAAGGAGCTCATGTAACCATAAACCGAACAGTTAAACACCCATCGATCGATGTTGCTGTTCTGTCCGTTGTCGAAGAACTGCGCCCTACCAAAGGTTTAGTGTTCTTCCGTCCGGAAGTATCGCAGACTATTTATCGTTTTGGACACGGACGAGTGCCCAATACCAAAGAACTTAGCGCGGTCCAACCAACCATTGAGCGCGGTGAAGTCACATTCTCTCCGAAAATAACATACGACAACTCAGAATTGTTTTTGTATTCTGCGGTGTCTCGACCTGGGGATAGTGGGGGTCCAATTGTCTCTGACGATGGATACGTAGTAGGTATGACCACAACCCGCCTTGAAGAAACCTTAGAGACTAACAGAGAGGTCAGCACGGACCACCCTCATTACGCGGCTATTCCATCCGATATTATTACGAATGCTGTGAAGGAACTGGACACAAGTGCTTGCATTCCCTACGAGACGTTTGACGATGTTCACGTCGAAGATGAGGATGATCGACCGTCAGAATCGCCCTCTCCTTGCACTAGCTGACCTCAAAGAGAATTCTTTACGACTTTTTAATAGTCAGTGTCCAAAAAAATGACACAAATTCAGCTTTACGGCGAGAACTCCGCGACAGAGTTAAAAAACCTTAATCGTTTTGGGGACATAAGCTACGTGTTGAACGCGGTCGAGGAATTTCAGCCAATACACTAAGTATTGCGAGCTTGCCAAACTCTGCGCGCTGAACTCCGTTTATCCGATCAATCTAAAGTTTGTACCCCAGCTCTGGAACCGTTCGTTTTAAGACTACAAACTCAACCTATAATTTTCGACCAACTAGCTCCCCTTCCTAAATTCGAGCGTTACGTTCTTTTCAAAATTAAACACAAGCGATTTAAGGCTCATCGATGACCACAAGTTTTGATGCATTACTCAACGAAATTCGGAACGCAAAGCGTTCTGAAAAAGATGTGGGAGACCGCTTTGAAGAGATCGCACAAGTGTATTTCAATCACGACTCGCAAATGCAGCAGATGTACACTCAAGCGACGTCGTGGAAAGACTGGGTCAGAAAGCACCGAGAAGAAGAGTCGATAAAGGACGTTGGTATCGACTTAGTGGCCAGG
Source organism: Gammaproteobacteria bacterium (assembly GCA_009837185.1). Classification (GTDB taxonomy): domain Bacteria; phylum Pseudomonadota; class Gammaproteobacteria; order Pseudomonadales; family Azotimanducaceae; genus Bin55. The sequence continues at coordinate 13,892 of VXUA01000037.1, forward strand.
GTGAGAGACGGTCAAGGAAACGGCTTTGCAGCCATTCAAGCTAAATGTAGACAGAAGAGCTACAAGTTACAGAAGAAAGACATTGATTCGTTTTATACCACTGCAGATAGTCAAGGATTTAAGACGCTAATCTTCATTGATACTACCGAAGTTGAGCCAAGCCCTCACTTCCAAGAGGTTGTCGATAGAAAACAAATCACTCATATTCGAGTAAAAGATCTTGTTGAGAGCACGGTGGATTGGGACTCCTTTATCGACCGTGGAGAGAAACGTCAGCGCAAGCCAAAAGAACCAAGAGCACATCAACTCGAAGCGGTCGAAAAAGTACGTGATGGATTTGACTCGGCTGATCGCGGACAGATCATCATGGCATGTGGTACCGGTAAGACTTATACAGGCTTGTTGGTTGCTGAAAAACTGTTCGGTGTTGGTAAAAGGGTCTTGGTACTGGTGCCATCTTTGGCTCTAATGTCCCAGATGATTCGTGAGTGGCATGCTGATGCTACAGTACAGCTTAGAAGCTATTCGGTGTGCTCTGATTCAGAGGTAGGACGACGCGGACGTAGTTCAGATGATGTGATCCAGTTAACCCCTTCTGAACTCAAGATTCCGCCTACTACTGATGCTGCAAATCTCGCGAACAAAGCTAGTTCTGATGCGCCCTCCGCAATAACGGTTGTGTTCGGTACTTACCACTCAATTGAAGTAGTCCATACTGCACAACATGAGCATGGGTTACCTAACTTCGATCTCATAGTATGCGATGAAGCTCATCGAACGACAGGTCAAATCGACAAAGGGAAGGAAGAAGAAGCGTCTATGTTCGTTCGAGTCCATGATGCTGAGTACGTTCGAAGTCGCAAACGACTCTATATGACCGCTACTCCGCGAATATATACCACGTCCTCGAAATCAAAGGCCGCAGAGGGTGCGATCACTCTATGCTCAATGGACAACCCTGAACAGTTCGGGAATGTTCTTTTTTACAAGAGTTTCGCTTGGGCGGTCGAGAACGAATTACTATCAGATTATCGCGTGATCGTACTTGCTCTCGACGAACAAACGATTAGCAATACTCTCCAGAACCTCTTGGAGTCCGACGACAGCGACATTAAACTCGACGACGCAACAAAGGTCGTTGGCTGCTACAAAGCCTTGATGAAAGATCACGGTCCGGATCGTGCGGAAGAGTTTAAAGGCGATGCCGAGCCATCTAGAAGAGCACTAGCGTTCTGCAACACTATTAAGAATTCTGAAATTATTAGCAGAGAATTTAACCGCATTGTGCAAGAACTCGTACACAACGATTCGAACTCTCAGAATGGTAAGCTGAATTTTGACTGTTCCACCAAGCACATAGATGGTACCGCCGGTGCACATGAGAGAAACAATCGATTATCGTGGCTCGGGGACGAACCAAATATGAATGAGCTACGAATATTAAGCAACGTTCGATGTTTAGGAGAAGGAGTTGATGTTCCTTCTCTAGATGCGATCGTATTTTTCCATCCACGCAAGAGTCAAATTGATGTCGTACAAGCCGTAGGTCGAGTAATGCGACGCGCACCTGGTAAGAAATACGGGTATGTCGTACTACCAGTGGCTATACCTGCTGGTAAAAATCCGGTGGAGTCTTTAAAGGATAACAAAACTTACGACACCGTCTGGCAGATATTGAATGCGTTGCGTTCTCACGATGAGAGATTAGAAGCCGAAATTAACCGGTTACAACTAGAGGGGGAAGATTCAGGACGAATCTTTATTGGTTTGCCAGAGACAGCAAGCTGTATGCTACGCCAGCAGACCGGAAGTGGAGATGAAACCGGAACTGGACATGGAAAAAAGAATGGCGATGACGAAGATGAGCTGCCTTTTGACTTACAGGATGCCATGGTGCAGGAATTTTCGTCCGCGGTTTTTGCACAAATCGTTCGTAAAATCGGGCGCATGTCGTACTGGGAAGACTGGGCGCACGACGTGGGAAAAATTGCCCAAACTCAGATCACGAGGATTCGTACAGCGTTAGAAACTGATGTACACAGTCAAGCTGTTTTCCATGACTTTCTCGCAGAGCTACAAGATGACCTAAATCCTTCAGTTACCCAAGAACAAGCGATAGAGCTGTTAGCACAACACATCATTACACGACCAGTGTTTAACGCACTCTTTGAAGGGCACGAGTTTATCAAACAGAATTCAGTCTCCATCGCAATGGAAAGAGTACTAAATAATCTGGATAAACGTAATCTCGACAAAGAAACTGAGTCCCTTCAGAATTTCTACGATGAAGTTAAGTGGCGAATCAAAGGAACGAAAACCGCTGGCGCAAAACAACAATTAGTACGCGAGCTTTATGACAAGTTTTTCCGAAAAGCCTTTCCACGTACGACAGAAATGCTGGGAATCGCATTTACTCCTGTAGAAATCGTTGACTACGTTATTCATTCGATCGAACACCTCTTAAACAAACACTTCCAAACGAGTATGAGCGACGAGGATGTGCACATCATTGATCCTTTTGTTGGGACTGGTACTTTCATTACTCGTTTGCTTCAGTCAGGAATCATTCGCCCAGAAGATTTGCGAAGGAAATATGAAATGGAAATTCACGCGAATGAGATTGTGCTGCTTGCTTATTACGTAGCAGGTATCAATATTGAAGCGGTCTACCATGATGTTCGAGGCGAAGAGAACGGGGAATATGAGCCGTACGAGAGGATTGTGTTTCAAGACACCTTTCAAAGTTCCGAGCAAGAGAATCAACTAAACGGTATCTTTCCATTCAATCACGAGAGAATTGAATTTCAACAAGAATTACCTCTAACCGTAGTATTTGGTAATCCCCCCTATTCTATGGGACAAAAATCGCAGAGCGACAATGCTCAAAACGTACGCTACGCTACATTGGACGCAAGAATTGCTAGTACATATGTAGAAGCATCGAGTGCAACTCTGACTAATAGCTTGTACGATAGCTATGTTCGAGCTTTTCGTTGGGCTTCTGATCGGCTTGGAACACAAGGGGTAATAGGATTCGTTACGAGCGCAAAATGGTTAGACGGAAACGCTGCGGCAGGAATTAGGGCATGCTTCGAGAAAGAATTTACAAACATATATGTCGTGAATCTTCGAGGAAATGCTCGCTTAAGTGGAGAACAGTGGCGAAAAGAAGGAGATAAAATTTTTGGTCAAGCCAGTCGCTCCGCTATCACAATCACGTTTCTAGTGAAAGACGCGTACGTCCATGCACCTGGCAATATCCAGTATCACGATATCGGGGACTATCTGAAACGGGAGCAAAAATTTGAAAGTCTCAGAGAGTTCCAGAGTATTGCAAATACCCCAACCAGAACGATTCAACCGAATTCGAACTATGATTGGATCGAACAACGTAGTGAAATATTTAAGAAATTTATTCCTTTAGTAGCCACAAAGAAGATAGATGGTCATAGTATTTTTAGAAACAGCAGTCTGGGCCTCGGTTCAGCGAGAGATGCGTGGGTCTACAACTTTAGCAAGCGAAGACTTCAAGAAAATGTCCGTCGAACGTTAGATTTTTTCAATGAAGAGACTCAGAGATGGAAAGAGTTCAGCGGTGGGAGAGCACCTAAAGATTTCGTTCAGATGGATCGAAAAAAAATTGCTTGGGGGCGCGACATTTTGAAGATTCTATCGTCTGGTCAGGGTTTAAATTTCAAACCCGATCGGTTGTTTCTGTTCGAGTACAGACCGTTAACAAAGATATGGTGTTACTTTGACGCTGGTTTGAATAATGAGGTTTATCGTCTAAACCAAATTTTTACTAGTCCCTGTATAAATGTCCGTTCAATTTGTACAACGGGAATCGGTGCGAAAGAACCGAGTAATTGGATAACAGACAGAGCTTCAGACTACAACTTGTTGTCAGCAGGTTGTCGACTGAGCCCCGAGTTTTTTGTTCCTAAATCACATAAATCTATATGGGACAACGTATTCGAGACCAATGATGGATCACCGCAAATAAACCTTAGTCCAACAGTGTTTTCATCGATATACGGTGAGTTTTCGCCAACGTCGGAACAGGTCTTTTATTACGTTTACGGAGTACTTCAATCTACTGAATATCTTGAACGTTTTTCCGCTGATCTGCAAAAGGAGCTACCGCGAATTCCAATAGTAGCCAATCTAGACGATTTTGTCCTTTTTGCCGAAGCTGGCGAACAGTTAGCTAAACTGCATATTCGGTATGACGAGGTTGAAGAACATTCAATTACAGAAACTTGGATCGACGACTCCTTACTTGTTGATTTATCAGACCAGACCCGATATCGAGTTGAGAAAATGAAGTTTTTTGAGAGAGAAGACAAATCAACTATTCAGTACAACTCGTATCTCAGAGTCTCTGGGATCCCAGAAGAAGCCTATGAATTCAAAGTAAATGGAAAAAGTCTGATCGAATGGGTCATGGACCGACAACGAGTTAGTACGCACAAAGATAGCGGTATCGTAAACTCGAGACTATGAATGATCCAACTTACCCCTTGAAGCTTCTGAAGAAATCGATCACAGTTGGAATTAAGACGCGCGAGATTCTGAAGTCGATGCCACCACTGAGAATCCATAAGAAAATGGCTTTGTAGTCAACATCTACGAAACATCAACTGTCGGTTCGAGTTCCCCTGGCCAATATCTTATTGTAAACTTCAAATATCGCGTTTGCTCTATCGAGCAACTCAGTAATCGACGAATCTTCCGACGACAGAAATTGATGGTTGGAGTGCAACCAATACGCGGGACGATAGTGGTTATAAAATTCGATTTCGTCAGGTAAGGTACGAAAATAGGCCTCCATTTGCTTTACTTGTCTTACGGTTTGAGCCCCACATACCTCAAGTTTTTGAGGGGTTACCAACAAATCGCCTCCCAAACCATATGCTTCATTGACTAGTCTGCAGTACAGCCGTGGAGGGAATAAATCTTCAATGTCTGCTTCGTCCTTGTTCAATAAGTCCGCAATTGTGTGAACGTTTTCGGCAGCGAGAATTTCAGACTGTCGAATTCTTTCTATTTTTCGTTTATCACCTCTGCCCTGGTCCGACAAAACAGCAACATTCAACATGTTGCCAGAAAACAACGATACGAATGGGTAAAGATTGTCGATACTACCAGCAGGACAAAGTACCCATTTGGGATCTAGAGGTGTTCCTCCACGTTTTTCAATCTCGTTGGACAATGCTTGTAAATACAAAATATCCGATGGTCCCTCAACGAGTAATGTGTTTTCGCCAACGAATAGGGATTGAGCGACCGAATAACCCAGAGCACCCTGTAATGGAAACAATGTGTCTTTGTCCGTAGTGAGTACATCTTCTTTGATTTTTGTTCCGATCGAAATCTGTCGTGTTTGATCTCTGCGCTTGATTACATCCTCTACAACACGACAATCGGTCAACCTGTTAGGTGGAACCATGAAAGGAGAATGAGTTGAATATACAACTTGATGATGTGGCAACAGTTCATTTTCTACGTATCGAAGTAAGTCTGCCTGTGCTTTTCCATGGAGCGTTAAACCCGGTTCATCTAACAAGATAATAACGTTTTTAGTCTTTCGTTTCATCGTGGCAAACTGCACGAGGAACGAAAAAAACCATACGAACCCCGCACTACGTTCCGAAAACGGAACACTTGCTTTGTGCAATCGGTTATAGACTCTAGATCGAGCAACGGTGCCAGCATTAAAAGGTGCAGGATCGTCTGGTAAGCCTTCACTGAGATTGACTTCGACTTCAAGATTGTCATTCTGGGACCAATATTCAAATATTTTGTCGGTGATCTCTGCGGAAGCGCCCTCACACATTGCGATCAAATCCTCAAACTTGGATGCGTCTTGTAAGTCCTGTAATGATGTACCAGCTAACTCGAGAAATTCTAGAAAATCTTGTCTCCTGAATTGACGTTGTTTTCGGACTGATCTCGTTGAACTTGATGCACGGAGATCTGTCCATTCATACGATCATAATGAGACGTATAAAAGAACTCTGGAACCAATGGATTAAGAATTTCCACCGCTTTGTCGTGAAGAGAACTATTGCTACAAGTTTCGAGATAGCTGGCAATCGCCTCTAACTTTGGTTTGACCACTTCTTTTCGCCGAATTACATTCAAAGTCTCTTCCACGGTCGTGCATTTTGCGAGAATTTGATTCTCTGAAGCATTCAGTTTGTACTTAGAAAATACGTACTTAAGGGCGAGAGACGAGTCGAGTTTTAGTCTCCAAATAGTCTCTGGATTATCGTAAGTCCTAGAAATTTTGACTTTCTTCGACTTGATTGCTTCCTCGCCAAATTCCTCGCAGAGTAATTTGTACGCATCGCCATCTAGTTTCCACCAAGTATCTACAACCGGAGCTCTTCCGTCCGGATGTCGGGTAGAATATTGTGAAAGATATCGTCGGGGATAGTCCTCAGTCTTGTCGAAGTTCGTTTGTGGTTTTCCGAATGGAAGAATTGATTGCAGTGCGGTAAGAGCTGCTGTCTTACCAGCCTCGTTTTTCCCAACCAAGCAACATAACTTGTTTATGGAAAATTTCTTTGTGTCAAGAATACACCGAAAGTTTCTTATTCTGGCATGAGTGAGTTTCATAGTGTTAAATTCCTTGTGTTAAACTCATTTACAAAGTGTTGTGCGGCTCAGTTGATGAGTAATAATCGGATGTAGTGGGATGATGAAGCAGAGAAACTCGCTCTTGCTCTATATAGATTCTTCACTTCTCCGAAGCGAACAGTGCAGCGCTTCTGAGTCTGCTGAACCATTATTAATTCGAACCACTCCAAAACGACGCTTAATTACTCTTGAAAAGTCACTGTTCAAACTTTTTGATTAGAGCGTCCCAAGCCGGGTGAGGCTTAGGGCTGACGCCTCGTCTCCCTAACTCATTCAAAACTTTTCGCCTCTCGTCGAACAACCTTTGAAATTTGGAAAATAGTTCAAGGATTTCCTTCGGTACCGGAAAACGATCTAGGGACAGATAGTTCCACCCACCTTCATGAAGCGGATCGAAAAAGTTTTCGCCGTGACCCAACAACGAACGCAATTGCTTTGCCATCTTGTCCCATTCATGAAGAACAAGTGCTAATTCTCGTTCTAGTCGCTTATTCTGATCGATCAAATCATCCGTGGAATCTTTTTTCATATAGCTCATCTCCTTTGAATTGTTAAGCGCGATCAGATACACCTATTCAAAATATTAGGTCGTAAATATGGCAGACCAAGAAATTTGGTATTTAATGAATTGTTAAGTTCGTGCAGTTGCGACATATGTAGTGATGTATTTAGAAAAATCAAGACTGATTTGAAATTCTTGGTATCGATGGTGTTCCAAATTTCCTTTGCCGTTTAGCGCATCACTTAACTACAACACGTTCGACACGTCGAGTCAGTTTCCATATAACACCTCATATCTACATCAACCTGTGTAAATTCTGAGTCTAAAACTTATGGCATTTAAAGAACTCCAACCGAACTCTTCAGCTCCCCATAGTCCAGAGGAGCTGTTCCGTCAATTGCCGCGTCGAAGAGTCCCAGACGTAATGCCCCACCAAAAAGAAATCATGCATTCGTATGTTTCTTCAAATTTGGTAGATTCTTCCGATGTAGCTTTGCAACTACCAACTGGTAGCGGAAAGACACTTGTAGGGCTGCTGATTGGTGAATGGCGTCGACGAAAAAACAAAGAGAAAGTAGTGTATCTCTGTCCTACCCGCCAACTCGTCCACCAAACTGAGGAACAAGCCCAAAGTAAGTATGGACTATCGGTTTACAACTTCACGGGCAAAATTCTAGACTACGACTCCGCAGCAAAAGTTGGGTACCAACGTGCTGATCGAATAGCAGTAACCACCTACAGTAGTCTGTTCAACGTCAATTCCTATTTCAACAACGCAGATGTTCTGATATTGGATGATGTTCACACCGCAGAGAGCTATGTAGCAGAGTTTTGGTCAGTTCGAGTTCCACGAGTAGGGAAACACGCTGTTCTGCACGAAGCTCTATGTGAAATCTTTCGTTCGTATTTAATGTCTCGTGATTTCGCACGTCTTAAGGGACGTTGTATTAGTAGAGATTTGGACCACAGGTGGGTCGAGAAGGTACCAACTCCTTTTTTGGTAGATCATGCGAACGAAATTTCTGAAACAATGGACAGTGCCGTTGCACAAACTACATTACAGTATTCATGGTCAATGATTCGTGATCATCTTCACGTCTGTCATGTATATCTATCTGCAAAGGAGATTTTGCTTCGTCCATTCTTACCGCCAACCTGGACTCACGAACCGTTTGCAAAACCAAGTCATCGAATCTACATGTCCGCGACATTGGGAAACGGAGGAGATTTAGAACGCCTTATGGGTCGTCGCAAAATCGATCGGCTAAGGGTACCAAATAGTTGGGACCGACAAGGCGTAGGTCGCCGCTTCTTTATGTTCCCGGGAATTTCACTCGCTGACGAAAATTTCGAAGAGTTCCGAAACAGACTAATGCTTCTAGCGGGCCGAAGTCTCGTTTTAGTCCCGAATGACAAGTTATGTGCTGAAATTCTTATAGAAATTCAAGATAAGCTTGAGTTTACCACCTTCGAAGTTGAAGACATCGAGGAATCTAAACAACAGTTTGTCGATGAATCTAATGCTGTTGCCGTCGTCGCCAACCGATATGATGGAATTGACTTCCCTGGTGATGAGTGCCGGCTCTTGTTTATACAAGGACTACCTAAAGCAACAAATCTGCAGGAATACTTTCTGGCCAATCGCATGGGAGCGAACATTCTCTTCAATGAACGAGTGCAAGTTCGTGTTTTGCAAGCAATTGGTCGTTGTACTCGTTCACTTGAAGATTATTCAGCGGTCGTCGTGTCAGGTGTAGAGTTGACAGACTACTTGGCTGACATTCACCGCCAAAAATTTCTTCATCCGGAACTACAGGCAGAAATTTCCTTCGGCATGAAACAGTCCGTTGAAATGTCGATCGATGAAATGTACGAGAATTTTCAAGCTTTTCTTGAGAATGGTGAAGCATGGGAATACGCAAACGGTCAAATCGTTAATTACCGCGCGACCGTTTCCCAAGAAGTCTTTCCTCTTTTAGATCAATTAAGAAATGTTGTGAAAGATGAGGTCAAATTCCAAGAGCGACTCTGGCAAGAGGACTATGAATCGGCTCTTGATTGTGCTGAGAAAGTCTTGAACGGTCTCGAAGACCCCCAACTTCGTGGATATCGAGCACTTTGGCACTACTTCGCGGGAAGTGCCGCTACCATGGCAACAAAAAACGGTCTATCCAATTTAGCAATTCGTGCAAAACAAGGGTATGTAGAAGCCAAAAGAGCAGCGACGGGTATACCGTGGCTTGTTAAACTGTCTGCTCAACCTCAACATCAATCGATAGACGACGCTATCTTGTTAGAACGAAATGCTAACGTTTTGGCACAAGTGGAACGTTTAGAGACACTTTTAGAAGAATTCGGTACCTCTTCTGATACCCAATTTTCAAACTTCGTTCGCAAGATCAACCAAGGTCTGAACTCAGCGAATACTAGTCAATTTGAAAATTCACATGCAATGCTGGGTAAACTCATAGGTTTTGAAGCTGGGAATGTAGAAACCGAAGGAGCACCGGATCCATGGTGGCTAGCAGGTAAAGTCTGTATTGTGTTTGAAGATCACACGGGTGCAAACTCAGATACTTTGATCAGCGTTTCGAAAGCAAGACAAGTATTTTCTCATCCAAATTGGGTTCACGAATATGTTGAGTTAGACGAAGATACTAAAGTTCAGGCCGTTTTGGTTACTCCAGCTCGAAAGACTACTGCAGGAGCTCAGGTTCATTTAACAAACGTATCCTTGTGGGAACTGAACGAATTCAAAGAATGGGCTTTGAACGCTATTTCGATTGTCCGTGCGTTGCGAACGGACTTTTATGAACCTGGAAATTTGGAATGGAGAGCACAAGCTGTCTCTAAATTTGAACATAATCAGCTCGACGCAAATGGGCTTCTCGATATGTTAACTTCTCAACTTGCAATAGACATTCTTCAAGTCCAATCCGAATGACGATGTGAGAGACGACATACCTACGACCAGACTCTGGACGGTTTCTTTGAAAATTTCGAGCAGTTCACATGACTCTCTTCGTTAGTCTGGTGTAGTTGTTCATGGAATCGTTCCCTGATGTTCTTTTCCCATTGATGTACCCAAATTGTGACGGTACAGTAGGTACTTATATAACTCACCCTTGTTTCATCGCATTTCCTCGAAACGCCGATCATTTCGATCGATTTATGAACAGAAGAAGTGTCGAATAGGTAATGAGTTTCAAATAAGCTCAACGGTTAACAAAAGCTGTCAAGGCAGCTTCTGCTCTTCCACATGAAACCCAGAGCTTAGGTTGCGAATGACACAGACATTTTAGAAGAGATTGAAATTTCTTGGCCTCCTCTTGTCCAAGGTCCCCCATGGCAAGCTCAGTAATCCAGTCGCCAATAAATTCTCTCCAAAAATCTAAATCGGAATGGCTTGCAGCCGCCACCACACAAACAAGCAATTCCTCGCCGACGGAAAGGTTATATTGGGAATCCTGCCTGTGTTTCCGACATGTAATACGCAACTCATTCGCAAGAGAATGGCTCCTTGTAATCGCAGCAATCGCCGCGAGATTGCTCAGGGTCGAAACAAGATCGGACCGATGTTGTATGAGGGATAGCGTGTGATCGCCCAATCTGAGAGCGTTAATTGCTAGTTCCACCTTGTCTGAGTCGATGCCAACTGTCATAGCGGAAGCTACAAGCGCATTAAACGAAGATGGGGCTAATTCATTGCTGCTGAGTTGTTCATTGATCGTTTCCGAAAAAATCGCAGGCAACTTGCGAGCGGGAATTTCAGCTCCTTCCAGTGGCCCTGGAAAATAAGAGGTAGGGAAGTCAGTCAATGACAAAATGCTTTCAGGTTCCGTACTCAAAATCAGTTTGGAAAGAGGACCATCTTCGACCTTCTCCGAATGGCTACTGGCTGCGATCAAAATTCGGCCTAGGAATTCTTTTTTCAATTGAGCCGATGTTGAAAGGTGAGGACTCCACCTTGGCTCTAACCGCATGTCTACACAAGACTGTATGAAATATTGCTCGATACGGCTCTCATAAGCCCACTCGCAAATCTTGTCGAGCCTGATATCGGAGTTTAAGAATTGTCGGTACATTAGTGCTGCGTGCGCAAGCGACGCTAGTCTGCGATAGAACGGCGGTTCGGTGCACAAAACCCTAGATCTAGCGATTTCTCCATCCGCGAGTACGAATAAAGACGCGAGAAGCTTAAATCCACTTGACGGGTTATCAGTGTCGTCGTCACGGATCTGTTCAGTGAGACGAACTAGCACGGTCTCGATTTTGGGATTGTTGGGCAAAACACGTAAACCTATCTCAATTGCACCCAGCTTAGAAAGTAGATCACCCTTGTTTGCAATCCATTCCAAGGCGCGGACAAGGTCCACGTTCTCTAAATTTTCAACACTGATTTCGGCCGTAAGCGCGAAGTGAGACGACAGAAGCAAACTGAATAAGAAACCCTCATATGGCTTCCACGCGGACAATTGCTTAAGAAATAGCTTTCCCGTACTCGCGGCATAGTCCGCGACGTTCTTACTACCGTCATATACACCAACAAGCCTCTCAAAATACGAGCGAGTTGAAGGAACAAGAGATGATACTGTACTCTTTCCACTTAGTATCCCGCTCCGCATTGATCTCATCAAATAGATCGGTGTGTCACGCATGTCTTTATGAAATGGATCAATCTCGTCATCATTGAGAGCTCGTTTTTCAAGTATCGCCCGCCAATTGTCTCTCGCACTAGGAGGCAAGTTCGTGTTGTATGCAGCTTGGTCTAACGAACGCAAACGCAACGTAGCCTTCGGAGAGAGTACTGTAAAGTCAGGAAGCTCAATTTGTTGCTCCTCGCGTAACAGGACAAGTTTCGGTTGTTGTCGTTTGTCGGCTTCGTTTTGGAGTTTCCAAGTTCGACCATCTTCGTCAGTAACTTTGACTTTATTCTCCCCAGCAAGAACCTTCCGTACAGCGTCAAAAATCTCAGTCCTTTGCATCGAGACTCCGGCATCGTCGAACGTGAGCAATGCCTCTGTCTTCAATTCATACTCTCGTGTGAACTCTGGGTCATCTAATAGATGATTACGAATCAGTGGCGGAACATACTCCAGGGCGGCGAGTGCTAGTATGGCTCGGTCAATCGGTACACTACTCATTCGGGTGAATCTTCTATCAATATATTCTCAGTTACATCGGCAATCTGATTTTTTTGGTATTCGATCATACTTTCGAACAAATCTGGAAATTGTTCGCGGGTTGGAACTAAGATTCGATTCTCAATCCACTTCCAATAGGCTTCCTTCATTTCCTGTGTTACGTTTTCGGGAGGGGCGAGCAGAGTCAATATATGCAAGCCTCGTCCAGTCCTCACCATGTTGTCACCGTTTTCCGTCCCAAGAGTGTGCGCCCATCCACGCATGTCGATTTGGTCAACAAGCCAATTTGATCGTGCAATTACGTCGGAAAGATCCAGGCTGTTCACCCAAAGACTTTTAAGCACTCGTAAGATTGCTTGAAAGACAGATTCCAACCAATGTGCTTCAATTGAAAATTGAAGCCAATTACTCATTCGTACGCTAACAATGCTCTCTCGCAAAGACTTTAACTCCGCATTTTCTAACACACGGCCGTCTCGTACCTCAGACGCGTTCAAACACAGAGTCAATTCTTCCGCCGAGACGGGTATAAAGATATAGCCAGCGCGCCGTAATCGTGTCCGGTGTTCCAGTCGTTCTTCCATCGATATTTCACCTACTTCAACTAGGGTATCAAGGAGGTCTAGAGTCGAAGCAATCGTCACAGAAGACTCTTCAGCTTCAATCCGGTTACGCTGATTTAGAAATCGATCATCTGAAAATATAAGATCGCAAGAGTGAGCAAGACTAAATACGTCAGTCGTCGGATGTTCCGATAACAACGGTTCCTCAGGTTCGTCAGAAAGTTGTTTTCGGCCCACTTTTATTGATCCAAATTCAATGCGCGAACACAACGATGAGCGAATACGTTCTATATACACATTGACTTCGTTCGAAATACTTTCGTAGTCTATTAATGCATTAGCTTCGGCGATGACTCTAGACGTAATAATCGGTCTTAGACCGGCTGCACTAATCTTCCCCAAAATACCAAGATGTAGAAAATATGAGACAGCGGAATCATCAAGGAAGAGCACGGCAGAATCCTCTATCTCCGGTTGATTCGGCCATGGCCTTTCATGAAGTTGTAGATAAGTGCGAGCCCCCTTCACTTCTTCAGCTGTTAGTATTCCTCTTTGTTTAAGCTTTTCTACAACTTGACTGCAACTACTCAATACTTGAGCGTATTCCGAAAGATCTACCTCCTCTACCTCGATCGATGATGACCGATAAACCGGTGCTGTTCGAACGACCAAATACTGTGTCTTTTCGTCTTCGGATGCTCTCTCCGCCTCAGCAACCATTGATGCCAATTCGTCTCCAATCTGTGATGCTAAATTACGATCAGGTATAACGTTCGGTACGTATTCTCCGAGTAGTTTATTAGTAATGAAGTTTCGTATTTGATGAGAATCTCTGATCCTACTCGGTTGATGAAATTTAGCTCGTAGTTTCTCATCGAATAACCAGGCAAATGTTGAGTGTGGTACGAAGATGTTCTTGAAGGCTCCAAATGTTTGATCCAAAAGATTCAAAAAACTTAGTGTCAGCAATGCGGTAACGTCAAAACCAGCGGTCACTTCCGTGGGATGAAACTTTACAGGCCGACAGTTACCACTGAATGATGGTATCAAGATCCTTCGTCTAACATCATCTTGAGTTTGATTTGCAAGTGCCGGGAAAAGAGACATATCGATCAAGGACTTACGAAGTGAGCGAGCTGCAACGAATAGTGGAATCTCTCCTTTTGTCAACAGTCCTAAAGTTTCCGATTCCCATCGATCCCAACTCGGTTTGCGGTTTAGAACTTCTTTAATAGACAACGGTTGAAGCGGCCCTTCTTCACCAGAGAGTTCAATCGCTTTTATAAGCCATTGAGATACATTGTCTTCGTCTTCCCAACCCGCGCTTGTGGCTAGAAAATAGGCATTCACTAAAACATTGGCATCGTTCTCGCTTTTTTCAACGGCAGATAACACGATGTCTTTTGCGTATGGAGAATCCAATCGAACAGCTAACTGCGCTGTATCAATTAACTCTTTTGCGCTTCTTTCATTTTGTCGTTCATACTCGTTTGCAATAAAGGTATTCAACGAATTCCAATCACCCACCGAGATTGCGAGGTTTACCCAGAGAATCCTGTGATTTAAGTCGTCGTGGGCATCGCTTAACCTCTCCAATGCAGTCCGCGCCTCGACGAGCTTGCCTTCGTGATACAAAGCCCAAGCATAGAGAAACTTAAGTTGATTGGAATGTACTACGAAGTCGGAGTGATGGTCAAGAAAATGGATGAGTTGTTCGGTTTTGCGTGCGTTGGCGAGAGCGGTTGCAAATCGTTCAGCATCTTGAGTTGACCTTGTTTCCTCAAACAAGAGATTTGCGTATTTGAATAACTCTTCCCACTTTTGATGTGTTTCAAGTTCGACGACCAGAGCAACTAGATCATCTAGCAATTGACTTCGCTCGAACTGCTTCTTACGTAAAGCAATCAAGTCATCGTCTTTAGATTCTTCGATTACTCCACGGAGTCGTAATTCTTCAGTTTGAGGTAACCCGTCTTCAACAAGAGAATCCAATATCTTCGTCGCTCTATCTGTCAGCCTAGCGCGCGAAAGCATTCTAATTTGAAGAATTCGCATTTGTTTCTCATCAAGAAATTCCCCTAGCTCCTCGAAGTGTTGCGCGACATAGTTCGCAACTTCCTCCGGAGACTCTTTTGTGAAGGCGAGGGCGAAACGAGCAACAGCAGCTTCGCGAGTGATTCCACCACGAAGTGCTACCTGTCGGTCAATCTCGTTCTCAACCTGCGAAATGTCAAGTTTGATTCCAAATTGAACACCTAAATGTATGAAGTGAAGATCTAACTTCTCTGTACATAGCTTCTGCTTTAGTCTTCTTTTTCCTTGTGCAGACCGGTTTGGATCTCGAAGTGTAAGCCATAGGGCATACTCTTCGTTCAAAGTCGCCGCTTGCTGACATCCTAACTCGGAAGCCGTTGCCATGGCGCGTCTAAAATGGTTGTATGCTCTTCGACGAACGTTGAATCCAACTTCATCCGAGGCGAGTGGAAAGTCATACGCAAAAATAGGTACCTGAGCGAGTACAACTCGACGAAGATCTGGTGGAACTACAGCCGTAAGAAGTGTTAGTGCTGACCAATAATGCAGGACCGGAATGTCCTCTAGATCCTGGCTCGAAAGCGAATCGACAATTTCCACGGCGACATTCCAATGACCGAGCTCAAGTTGGTGCGTCAATAGAATGTATTTGCCCTCGGAACTTAGGTGAGCAACTCCAAATCCAGCAGTGCTAATCCACTCGACTGTGGTTTCAACGGTCTCATGGTGCGAAACAATCATCAGAGCAGCAGAACGGGACGCCGCAGAATCGATTTCAGCTAAGATCTTCAATCCAGCAGTCTTGTTGCCCTTTTGGGAAAGCAAGAAGGCTTGGGCAATATCGACTTCAGGGCAAGTTCCTAATTGACTCGCAAGTTCTCTGTATTCCTCAGCCTTACCAAATTCATCGGACCGGGACAGAAAACGAGAGCACCATGCTAAGCCGCGACAGCGTACCACATCTGTCCCGCCGGAGAGGTCTCCTACAGCGATTTTCCTACCAAGTACTAGGGACTCATTGGCTACGTTAAACTCTACGAAGAAACGTGCTTTACGGAGTTTCCATACTTCCTCCTCGATCGTCTGATCAACAAGATGTGTGGGGAAAGAAGGATGTGCCAACACTTCCGTCGTAGTACCGTTTGAATCTGGAGAGACTCGCTCAGCGATCTTAGCTTCATGGTTTTGTTTCCATTTTCTGAGCACCTCAACAGTGTAGGTCTTGGGGTGACCATCTACCAATCGATGATGTGTCGGACAGAGCAATATGAGGTTACTCGGAGCGTTAAGCTCTTCTAATGAAAGACCTCCATCTCCCCTTGGACCATCAGGACTCCTCGAATGGATATGACATTCCTCACCAATAATAGCATCCGGTGACGACTCGGTAGCACGCTCGATGAGTTTAACGGTGCAGTCAGGATGAGCACACTGATATCCGCTAAACCCCCACAAAATTTTCGAAGTTTTACGAGAAGGACTTCGACTCATCGCTGGCACAGTTCAAGAGAATCCTTTAGACTTCCAAACAACTCACAATTGCAATACTGGGTACCAAGTCTAATTGTTATTGGAAAAAGACGTGTTTTAATCACCTGATATTTCCAGAATATTCTGAGCTAAGTAGCTTTGTCGTGTTTTCCATGACTTCAAGTCTAACATGTTAACTCCCATCACATATTTCAACACCGAATTGAAGCACTTAGAGGAAAATCGAAATCTGAAGCTGCCTCAGTTTGATGGACACCTACAATTAGAAAATGTTGAGGAGTCCA
>VXUA01000057.1 GCA_009837185.1 Gammaproteobacteria bacterium
ACTTATCCAGCTGATTAGACCATTTTTGAAGTTCAAGTTGATTGATTTTAAAAGCCATTGACTTCTCAACTGTTTTGTTTTGTGTTTAGCTATCCGTACAAATGAAAGCGTTTAAATATCGAATATATCCAACTAAATCTCAGCAGGAAGTGTTAGAGAGTGAGTTAGGTGCTGTTCGGTGGGCGTATAACTATTACCTCGCTGCAAATCGAGATCTGCGCGCAATTAAAGAGCGTCGTATGTCTTTTGTGGAGATGACGACCGATTTAGCGCGACTAAAGATGACGGATGAATACCGCTGGTTGACCGGTGCGTACGCACAGTCATTAAATCAGGCGATCAAAAATTTGATGGATGGTTACACCCGCCATAAAAACGGCCAGAGTAGAGCCCCGGTGTTTAAGTCGAAACGTGACCTCAACCAAGCATGTTATTACCCACAAGGCGTGAAATTCAAGGGTAGGAAGGTTCATATTCCGAAATTAGGTCTGGTGAAAATCATGTTAGATCGGTACTGTCTCGGGAAAATCAAGACCGTGACGCTCAAGAAAACTCCAACAAATAAGTATTTCGTGTCAATATTGGTCGATGACGGAGCTGAACAACCAAAACTAAACAAAACGATCCCAAAAAACAAAGTCATTGGTGTTGACGTTGGAATCAAGGACTTCGCAGTCGATTCGAACGGCAACAGGACTGCGAACCCGCGACACTTTATGAAATATCACGCGCGGTTGCAAACAGCGCAGAAGTCCTTATCAAGAAAACAAATCGGATCGAAACGCCGTGTGAAACAGCGACTGAAAGTGGCTTCGATACACGAAAAAGTTGCAAATTGTCGCCATGACTTTTTACATAAGACCAGTACCAAGATGGTTGACGAAAACCAAGCAGTCATCTTAGAAAAGCTGAATGTGAAAGGCATGACGAAAAACAGGAGACTGGCAAAGCACGTACAAGATTTAGGGCTAGGTAAATATTCTCGACTCGTGGAATATAAGTGCGCGTGGCGTGGAAAACATTTCTTAGAAATCGATCAGTGGTATCCGTCCAGTAAAACCTGTTTTGAATGCTGTTCGGTTAATAAAGATTTAACTCTTTCAGACCGTACTTGGGAATGTTTCAGTTGCGGTACGATTCTGAATAGAGACTTGAACGCCGCGAAGAATATTCGCCGAGAAGGAATCAACGTAATAGGGCAGCTGGGGGTCAGCGTCCTGGAATTTTCCGAAAACGTGGAGGGGATGTCAGACTATTATCTTGACCTAGCGTTGACTAATAGCAGCCTCAAGGAAGCGTTGAAATTGTCATCAGTTGTCTATTCAGCTGGATAAGTCCCAAATGAAGATTCTTAGCTCTGGGACATATAGCGATCGGCTAGTCTCCTATTCCGTAATCTTTTCCCTCATCTGGTCCATTCTCGGAATGGCGGCTGGAGTCTATGTCGCATTGGAATTGGTGATTCCAACTATAGACTTCGGTCAAGAATGGTTGTCTTATGGTCGCCTACGTACCCTCCACACGAACGCAGTAATCTTTGGATTTGGTGTGACTGCTTTGATGGGGACTGCGTTTTATAGTGTCCAACGAACCTGTCATGTAGAACTATTTAGCCCTAGATTAGCGTGGTTTTGCATCATCGCTTGGCAATTCACCGTCCTACTCGGTGGAATTTCGCTGCTCGCGGGATGGAATGCTGGAAAAGAATATGCAGAGCTTGAATGGCCAATCGACATTTTGATCGCCGTAATCTGGGTTTGTTTTGGTGTAGTCTTCTTCGGCACCATTGCGAAACGAAAGGTCAAACCCATCTACGTCTCAAACTGGTTTTATGGTGCGCTCATCATCGTAATCGCAATGTTGCACATCGTCAACAGTCTCGCGATCCCTGTTACGATTTCAAAGTCCTATTCACTCTTTGCCGGTGCACAAGACGCAGTAGTTCAATGGTGGTACGGCCACAACGCAGTAGGGTTCTTACTCACTGGTGGTTTCTTGGGTATGCTTTACTACTTTTTGCCAAAACAAGCCGATCGGCCGATTTGGAGTTATCGCTTGTCCATCATCGCCTTCTGGGCATTTACCTACTCCTACATCTGGGCGGGACCGCATCATTTGCATTACAACGCGATCCCAGACTGGGTTCAAACTTTGGGAATGGTGATGAGCATCATCCTTCTCGCCCCGAGTTGGGCGACGATGGTGAACGCGGTCATGACCGTATCAGGAGCGCCTCAGAAACTTAAAACGGATCATTCCTTGAAATTCATCGTTCTCGCGCTCGCGTTTTATGGACTCGCGACCTTTGAAGGACCGATGATGGCGATAAAGAGTGTGAATGCTGTAAGCCACTTTACTGATTGGACAGTCGGGCACGTGCATTCTGGTGCTCTCGGATGGAATGCGTTAATTACGTTTGGTACTTTCTATTTTCTAGTACCCCGTCTCTTTAACACTCAGCTTTACAGTAAGCGTCTGGCAGACATTCACTTTTGGCTAGCGATTGCTGGGACCATGCTATACATACTAGCAATGTGGGGCGCAGGTATTTCTCAAGGACTGCTCTGGTTAGCGTTGGGAGACCTTGGTGAGCTCAGCTACGGGTTCCGAGAGATCATGGCAAGTATGCAACCATACTACATTTTGCGGGTTATCGCCGGGCTCGTATTCTTGAGTGGCGCCGTGATCATGATTTATAACTTCTTCCGTACGATTGCCGGCCGAAAGACCGCCACCGTGCAAATCCCCGCGCCCAGTATTGCTCCCGAACAACCGGTCGCCACATGAACGCGATTGACATACATCGTAAGCTAGAAGAAAACGCTGGGCTCCTCATTTTCGGAATCTTACTTGTCTCTGCGATAGGCGGACTTGTGCAAATACTTCCAAGTATTTTTCAAGAAACTGTCGAACCCACAGCAGAAACACGTCCCTACACAGCAGCCGAACTCCTAGGTCGCGATATTTACATACGCGAAGGATGTAGCACTTGTCATTCGCAACAGGTACGTCCCTTGCTCGCAGAAGTGATCCGGTACGAAGCTCCCGCGCATGCTGGCGAATCTGTGTACGACCGTCCGTTCCTATGGGGTTCTAAAAGAACAGGTCCTGACTTGAGCAGAGTTGGAGAAAAATATACAGATGAATGGCAACGCATTCACC
This sequence comes from Gammaproteobacteria bacterium, assembly GCA_009837185.1. Classification (GTDB taxonomy): domain Bacteria; phylum Pseudomonadota; class Gammaproteobacteria; order Pseudomonadales; family Azotimanducaceae; genus Bin55. The sequence continues at coordinate 3,163 of VXUA01000057.1, forward strand.
TAATTAACCCACGTGCTGTCGTACCTAAATCGATTATGCCTGCTTACCCTTGGTTGGAACGCAGGAGAGCTAACGCAGGCAAGGATGTCCATTTGCGCATGAAAGCACTTCAAAGACTTGGACATCCCTATACCAACGAAGAAATTGAGCGAGCAGCTACAGAAGTAGCAGGCATGACTGAACTCGATGCAATCGTAGCATATTTGCAGTCGCTGAAAATCGACACATCAGTAGATCCCAGTGAAGGCGGGCACTGACGATGACTCTCTTCATCTTCACAGGAGACATGCTCGTAATGCTTTTCATGGTAGTAGTAGTCGTCTGGGTATTTTGGAAGTCATCCGACGATACCATCAAGCGAAGCGCGGAAATACCACTAAAGGACGAGGTTCGCGAGGACGAGCATGCCGTTTGAATTTTGGTCCTGGTGGATCGCGATTCTTACCCTGACAAGTCTATTTGGGCTTGGGTGGGTTACTTACAGCGCATATTTTTCACCAGATAAGCGCGCGAAAGCTGATGAGGAAGGGGCTCAATCTGACACCGTCTGGGATCAGAACCTCAGAGAAGGTGGCCGTCCAGCACCGATATGGTGGTTTTGGTTGTTGTTGAGTCTGTTGATCGCATCGGTCGTCTACCTCATGCTTTACCCTGGTCTTGGAGTCTTCCAAGGAGCTTTAAATTGGTCCACAGACCATAGACTAGCAAATCGAATGATGGCGTATGAGATGACCTTCGGTCCAAAGCGCGCAGAGGTGCTTGCTATGAACTATACCAAACTTCAAGCAGATGAAGATCTCATGAAAATAGCCGAGCGTCTATTCGGTGAGCATTGCGCCGCTTGTCACGGTATGGATGCTCAAGGCCAAGCCAATCGATTTCCAAGTTTAACTGACTCAGAGTGGATCTGGGGCGGTACTATTGGCGACATTGACAAGACGATTCGAGAGGGTAGAACAGCAAACATGGCTGGCTGGGCCAACTCGTTCAGCGAGGACGAACTGAGCCTGATGACTGACTTAGTGCTCGACATGAACCGCGGCGAGTCTGTAGAAGATCTCCCAATCAAACCTCTGTACGATGCGGTGTGTGCTACCTGTCATCAGGCAGACGGTACGGGCAATCCCCTCCTTGGCGGACCTGACCTGACCAACGATATTCATCTTTACGGCAGTGATCGCGCATCAATCAAGTACACCATCGCCGTTGGACGAAACGGTGAAATGCCGGCATTTAATACACTCCTAGACGACACCGAGATTAAGCTCCTGGTCGCTTGGATTACCAAGAACCGCGAGTAGTCCCTACGCTCAAAGAATAACTTATGAATATTCCGTTTTCTCGCGTTAGAACCTGACTGTCAGGAGACTATCGACAAGTAGCAGAGTGCGATGGACCCATTAATTGTACGCGCGTGTAGTAGATACGCCCTCGCGGATCGTGTAAGTAATAGTCATAGGCACCATCCACAATCACTAGAGGGGGTTCGCGATTTAAGAGATTCTTAACACCGATTAGAAACCGCGTCGGCAACCTACCACCAAACCATTTCTTGGTGCACCATCGATATTGCACATCTATGGTTGACATTTGCTCGATATCGCTGGCGTAACCTAAGTAAGCACCCAGAAACGCATTTTGCGGCGACTCGTCGCGATAACTCCCGATGGTGCTAATACTTAGCATTGCAGCAGAATTTACTGAGGACCAGTTTAAAGTGAATTGAGTTCGAAACTTCGGCATGGGTCTCGCGATTGCGTTGGTCGCGTTTCGACGACCCAATCCATCGACAACCAAACCGGATTTAAGAGTCAATTCGTATGTTAGAAAGCGACTGATCGAAGTGGTGGCTTCAAAAGTTCCGATGTTCCCAAGCTGAAAAGAGTACCTAGCCGTTGCATCCACACCACTTGTGATCAACCGGTTCGCGTTTAAATAACTCGGTTCAGTTCGTACAAGATAGCCGTCTTCCCGCCTGATCACTTTGTCCGGTATTCCGTTTCCGATACTAAAGACGGTTTCCACACCATCGTTGTCGTGATCCCAAACACCGCAAAGAGGTCCTACTTCACTGTCTCCATTCACGCCATTAGGACATCTCAGCGCGTTGTCCAAGTCGATGAGTGTTTGGTGTCCCTCTCGTATAACTAACTCGTTATAGTCGTAATGGTACCAATCCATACTGAGCTCTAAACCTTCTACGCTTTGCGGGGTCAATGCGTATCCAAAACTGATGAATTCGGCAGTCTCCGGTACCAGGTTTGGGTTTCCTTTAGCTTGAGATGCTCTATACGCCAGCGATGCTGCATTCGAAAACGGATCGCTGGAGTTTCGAAAAATCGTTCGGCTACCTCCCGTTTGTAGTAGCGAGCCAACCCTAAACGAAGTACCCAAGCTCATACGAATCGAAAGATTTTCATTGAACTTCGCGATCGTGGACAATTTTGGATCTAGAGACACCGCGTCCGGATCTTGAATTTCTTCTCTACGTAAAGCAGCGTTCAGTTCTAAACGCCGACTAACGGGCAAGTAAAGTTCGGTGAACAGGGACCAGCTTTGAGTTGAGTTCGTCCAATCGCTATCACCACTCAAAAAGGCGAATCCAAACTCGTTTGCGATATCATCGTAATCAGTCTTCGCCGAGTCTTTTCGAACTTGCCAGCCCACGGCAAATCCAACGGGCAAGCCGTTGATATCGGCAATGTCAGTATGTGCGATGAACTCTGCAACTCGTTGTCTCACTGATCGGCTAGATTGATAAGTCCCGTGTAGCCATTGCAGTAGCTCTGGAGGATTTTGATACATTCGCGCCGCTTCTACTACGGTTAAGCTAGGATTAGGTCCCCACTCATCTTGCGACAAATTCCAACGTTCTCCTGTAGCAGGATCGTACACGTTGGTTTGAAAACTGTTGTAGTAAAAACAACTACCAGAACCAGAGTTTCCGGAACCCGGCACGTCATATGAAGGATCACATTCTGGCCCGCCATATCCTTCAAACGCTAAGTTCATCCGGTCCGTTATCGAGTCTGTGGGAAGGTGCGTCGTAATCTTTCGTTTGGAAGCCGAAACGCTCACATCAATGTTCCAGGCTCGATTGAACACAGTCCACAGTGTGCGCAATCCTGTGTGTAAGTCTAGCCCTCTTCGTAGATATAGGTCATGAGTATTCACGGGTCGACTGTCAAATACTGAGTCGGAGGTACCCCCCCACGACACGTTGCAAGGCTTGATATGGCACTGGTTCAAAACCACGACGGGCAGCATCAAGCTGAAGTCCCAGGTTGTGTTCGGGGATGATTACGTAACGAACATCTGGGTAGTATGAATTGCCGCCAGAAGATTCAGACCTGAATCGCGCCAACGACCCGTAGAGTATTTGCTCTGGACCTAGTTCGCGTTCTCCTGTCACTCGAAACTGATATTGTGTTTCAGCTCGGACCATAGAGAAAAAAGGGAATGATATACAATGTTAGCCAAAAGAATGAGTTCAAACCCCGGCAGGTAGAACGTACGGCATAGTATGCCATAAGATACCAGAGGTCAGCTCCGATCCAAAAGAATAAACGTAGGGTCTGAGCACGCTTTAAGGAACCATCCTTGAGATAATTCACAGCGGAATTTAATCAATGGTTGATTCTAAGAACAGTCGAGTTCGGCGAAAATTCTGCAAGTGGCATCAGAGCTTGCAATACGTTCAGCGATTGCTTCAGGAATTTCATCGACTCTGCACGACGAAACGCTGATAGTCGACTTAATAGGTCGAGACACGAAGACGTGGTTACGAGGTCCGAAACCAGAATCGCGATACCGAAGCAACAGAAAAATTAGTGTTGCCTCAGTTTCACAATTTCACACCTAATCTTTGTAACTCGGTGTTAATCTGTCCAATTCTTACTCTTTGCTTTCCCAATTTATCGAGGCTTTCTTTAATTTCCTCTCTATTGAGTTAGTTGTTCATATCAACGTCTCGCCTAACTACTTCGGAACTGCGGTAAGAGCCACTGAAATATTTCTTTTGGATTGTTCCTAGTGCACCTGCACACACACTGAGTATGTTTTCCAACGCTCTTTGGGACGCTTCTAGTTCTAGTCTTTCAAAGATTAAATCGGCAATGTTTTCTTTGTTTTCAGTACCTTTCTGCCTCGTGATGTTACGCAGCGCGAATTCTACAAAGACTATCCGATGCTTCGTTCTTAAGTGTTCCCTCAGTTTCACTTTTTCACGCCTAACTCGTGTAGTTCGACTTTAATCTGTCCGATTCTTTGTCTGATCTTTGCCAGTTCATCATGGCATTTTCCAACTTGCTCTTTGCTAAGATAGTATTCCATGTCAACGTCTCTGTTGATGTCTGCGGAACTCCTGAAAGTTCCAGCGTAATGTTTCTTCTTGATGTTATCTAATGCTTCTGCCCATTTATAGAGCTTTAAGTCTAATGTGCTCTGAGACGCTTCAAGTTGTTCACGCTCTACAATAAGCTGTCCAATTCTTGTGTGTGTATCGTCGGTCATTCTCTTTTAATCTGTGCCTCTGTAATTTATTAATAATGTATATATGTACATGGTTAAACGAGCCAGTTAGCTCAATACAGCCTGTCTAAGGTACAGTTATTATATTCCCAAAGCCTTGTGACTAGTTGCTAGGCTTTTGTGTGTCGCTTCTTGTACTTAGTACCTACCGCTGGTCCAGGTTTCTTGCACCGATAATCCTTGTCAATCAAATCCACGATGAAGTGCATATCGTGAAACGTATCGGTTAGCCCTGCTTCCATCCATCGCTGGTGTGATTTGCAAAGTGTCTTGCAACCGGCAGAAGTTGTACCATACCGTGAATAGGTGCATGTGCGCGATGTGAAACTCCACGTCCTTACTGTACGCATTAGTTCGCCGAGAATATCGCCGATTCGACATGCGAATAGTTAGATTGTGTCGCTCAACATGAGCGGTCAAATTCTTACTGTCGTCGCCATTCCGCTTTTGAATCAAGTCTACTGTGTTCCAGAATACTCGATCCTTGCTATCTGGTACGCTTCAAGTTTATCGGTGCATATCGTATGTCGGTGCATTGAAGTTTCTTCAATACGGTTTCGCAAGTCCTTAAACAGTGCGATAGCCGAGACGGAATTTCTGTACTTACGAACTACCCAGGACAATAACAACTTGGAAGTCGTGTCTAACACTACGAAAGTCCAAACACTTCCCGCGACCTCAGGCAACCGCTCGACCTTACCCGCCTCTGTCGCTTTGTGCTTCGCATACACAAACGACCAAAATTCGTCGTATTGAATGCTGTCCTCGATTCTGACGTCGCGGACTTTCTGATTGACAAAGAAACACCGAGCGATTGAGTCGCACGGTGGCGCTTTCAATAAAATGTTGATTGGATTCCTCGAGCAGGGAACCTCTTGAAAATTAGCCCAAAACTATTGGATTTCGGTAGATGCCGAGGAAGGTAACTGAAGTGGTTTCTGGTAGGTTACCCGATGTTTTCGTTACAACGCTGAGCTACGTGGTGCTGTAAGTTCAGGTGAGGTAAGATTTGTTGTGGTAGGGCTAGGTCTCTTTATTCTTTCTCCACCTAACCCTAACGGACGCGAGTGATGCTGGAAATTTTGAAAGCTCTCGCCACCCTAAATATTGATAAGAGTTGAACATGAAAAACGTACCTGGTATTTCAGAAGACGATACAAATTTAACATTCCAACATGATGATATGCAGACTACTTCTGCAAGAGCAGAAAGTTTTTGTGTGGAAGTACCGAAGGGCACCAACGCGGTAATTACGTTGAAGTTGGGGATATTTAACAACAGAAATTTTAAAAATTTGGTTTTATTGCTATCTCCGGCCGCCGCAAAACAGATTTCAAAAGAGTTGAATCGTGGGGTTAAAACTTATTTGAAAGGCGCAAATATTGAGAGTGAGGACGATTGATTCTCGCCCGACTGGTGGGAACCATACCTACTCGGAAGGTTTTTCTTTGACTTTCTCGGTCTTCTTTTTTACGTACTCTTCTTCCGACAAACCGACTAGTGTCCTTGCTACTCGATTAGCTTGAGCTGAGGGACACAAGGGTCGCTTCTCGCCGTTAGATCCGACTAAATAAGGTTCTTGGGGTCGTTCTTTAATCTACATAATTTTTCCCGTAGAATGTTATACACGCTTCAATTATCTACCACTAGCCCTCAAAAGTCAAACTGAGGGAACACTGAAAAATTCGTCATATTCCTGCTCAAGTACAACGATTGAGAAAACTTCCAGCACTAGTGGCTGATAGTTCTACCACGAAATAGTGTACGCGATTTGGTAGCGGCGTAAAGATTAACAAAGTATACAATAGGAGTTGAAACCATGTACAACCCATTTAATCACTACCCACGCCTAAGTGTAATGTTGAAAAGACATTTAGAGGACATAGGGAAGTCGATCTGCGACGGTTTGTGCGACTTCTATCGGAAGAGAGAATGGGAGGGTACGATCACGGATGATCAATAAATCGCTCGGAACTCGTATCGTGAGCACTACCGACTTTAGTAGAGACGCTTAGTCTGGTTCGGATAAAACCCTAGGTATCTGTACGAGTATCGAGGGTATTATTGATAGTAATTACGATCTACAACATTCAATGTTGTACATTAGAGAGTGAAGTTAAACTAGATCAGTGCTGAATTTTTTGATAGAGTGTGTCGAATACGGTCAGTTAACTCTTACACAGAGCTGTTTTCTCCAACTTACAGTTTCTTGTTAGTATTGACGATACATAGACTATTATCAAACAATCAAGCCCGTATGAAACCGAATCTGATTTGAAAAGCGTTCAGATCAACTACCATGTTTCCGGTGATGTACTGACCCGAGGGCTACTAGCTCTTTATTCTTCGTTTCTTTTTTGTTTTTGAAGCTAGCGGAGTTTGTAATTTTTCGTAGAGCGTGAATAGATATTCAACGCGTTCACGTTCGGAATTGAACAATTTTGTCCGATAAAAGCGGTCGACTGCGCGGTCGAGTGCTTGATGTGCTCTTCGCAAGTTAGGTGGCATTAGGTCAGGATCATAGAGATCTGCAAGCGTTGCATCGACATGAGACGCACGAGCGTCCAGGACTGCCTGAGCCAATGTCTCTAGTTTGGAAATGTTCAACGAGTTTTCCTTGAAACCAATTGGTGTCGGAAACGTGTTGTAAACGAGACCAATAGAATAGCGGTAGTCGCTTTTCAATCGACCACCTATGTGGCGAAGCCAGACCATGTGCATAGTGGAGGTAAGGAGTGCGAATTCGGTCAAAGTTGCACTTTCTAGCACGCGAATGGCATTACTTGGAATAGTTGGTGGTTCCAACCAACCAATTGGAACATATTCTCTTCTTTCGGAGCTAGTCTCTGGTATTGCGAGAAAAGGTTTTGATGGGACAACGTTTATGTGATAAAGAGTTGGTGTATGGGCTAACTCCTGTGTTGGTCTGCTCTTGCTATTCTGCCGGTAAACCTTTACTGCTTTAATTCGTTCACGTACAAGTGGGAGGCGAGCTAAGACATCCAATGGAGCATTATGCAATGCAAGAATCCACCGAGTTCTACCTTGTAGATATTCACGCGCCCCAATGAATGGCTGTAAAAACTGTTCGGCTTCGGGTTCGGTCTGCAAAAATTCATCGCGTGATTGTTCATCGAATATGTAGTGTCCACCGTCGATCGGTTTGGAACCTACAACTATTGTCCGAAAATGATTGATGGTTTTACTTTCCTCTCGAACAGTCACATGCGGGTCGATTAAACCACTGGTATCTATAAGGTAAGGAGAGAGTGACTTCTGTAGGCTCTCCTCGGGTTCTCCATTTATGTTCGGATAACTAAATAAGCGTGTCATGGCCCTAATATCTTGTTGTTTGCCGAGTCCAATGATCACGACGTGGACGTGGGCTTTACCTCGAGCATCTGAACCCCAAGCAAACGTACGGTGTGCAAAGGTCAACGCCAACCCATACCGATTGAACAGTATCGGCCAGAGTTGAGCAACTTGTTCACCTTGGGTGATTGAATTCGTAGCAACGAAGCCAATTCGCGCGCCGCTGGATTGGACATATTGGGCTGCTCTTATAAACCAAGCGCTTACAAAGTCTAACGAACCCCCACTACCACCAAGTTCAGCAATTCGTTGAACCTGAGCCCTTTGTTCCTTGGACTGGAATTTTGCTCCACCGAATGGAGGATTACCGAAAACAAACGAGCACTTCTCAGGTGATAACACGTCTGACCACTTAGTTTCTAAGGCATCACTATGGACAATACTAGGAGAGGACTCTAAAGGGATGCGGGCGTAGGTATGACCAAACTCTAAACTTAGTCTATTGTTCATTATGTGGTCCATCATCCAAAGAGCAGTCTCGGCGATTCGAACAGGGAATTCATTGATTTCAATTCCAAAGAACTGATCCACATCAACCAACGAGAGTGAGGAAACATCAAAAAGATAATTCTCCTCCGTACCTATTAACTCCCTAATTACTTCCATTTCGAGTAGCCGAAGTTCGCGGTACGCAATGACAAGAAAGTTTCCACATCCACAAGCGGGGTCGAAGAAGCGTAATCCACCTAGCTTCTTTTGAAAGCTTTTCAAGTCGTTGGTCCGTCTATTGTCCTTGCGCGCTCTTAGTCGTGAAAATTCCTCGCGCAGATCATCCAAAAATAACGGTTCGATTACTTTAAGAATGTTCTTCTCGGTCGTGTAATGTGCACCTTGTGCTCGTCGTTGCTCGGGATCCATGACCGACTGAAAGAGCGCACCGAATATCGCTGGTGAAATATTCGACCAATCAAAACGACAGGCATCCAACAACGCCCCGCGCATTGACGAATCGAAGGCAGGTACAAGAAGCGTTTGTGCAAATAGGTCCCCGTTAATGTAAGGAAACTGTGCCAGATCTTCGTCCAGATTCTTTAACCGATCGTCTAATTTAGTGTTTAGAACTTGGAACAGATGGTTGAGCCACTGTCCTAGATCCGCCCCGTCCTCACTAGTTCTTCTCTCAATTAAATCAAGAAAGATGTCCCGAGGACTGAATATACCAGTGTCGTCGGCAAAAAGGCAGAATGCAATTCGTACCAGTAGGTACTCGAGATCGTGTCCTTTGTATCCAAACTGGTCCAATGCGTCATGAAGCCGTCCAACCAGTTCAGCAGCTTTGATGTTCGCAGGGTCTTGGTCGCGAAATTTTCGACGTTGAACACCGATTATGAATCCAAATGCTTCAACGTTGTTTGACAAGTCCGATAGCGAAAAATCGAAGGTTCTCCGCTCTTCAAGATCGTGAAGTTCAAACGTCTGAAAATCGCATACAAGAATGTGTCGTGGTCGATCTCTTTCGGGAAGAGCATCGAAGTACTCACTTGCTTGTTGGTATGCTTTTTTGAGATCTCGACCAGTACTCTTTTGCTCGACAATCAATTGCCCGGGCCAGAACAGATCGATATAGCCAGAAGAGTTATCTAGCTTCTCGACTAGTTCCTCGTACCGAGCGACGGTACGACGCCGGACCCCGAAGACTTCAAAAAAGTCATTGTAGAAGCTTTGAGACTCCCCCTTCTCGTAGAATGCGTCCTTCCATTCTCTTGAAAACGATGCTGCACGAGCACGTATCTCATTCCAAGAAAGTACAGTATTGATCCTACTGTTCAATGACATCCCTCCTTGAGGTAACTATATGACCAACTCTATACAACTCGGTTACACATGAATTCAGAAAAACTCGTGGATTCTTCACAGCGGATGCTAAAACCAAAAGAGATAGTTGGTCAATTCCTCGCTATGTTAATACGCGCTGCGTCCACTCTCTCCCCAACATCTGTGCTAGCCTGGCGAGTAGCTTGAAAGGCAGTCTAACTGACTTCAAGTTCTCAAACATCAAACCAAAACATAGTTTACGCACTTTGATCGTTGGCAGCTGGGTGCGTTTGATTTGCTATCAAATGTATTGGAAATGTCCTAAATAGAGAGTTTGCGTAGCTTTTGAACCATTACCAAACATCCCCTTATGATTGCGCGTAGTTGTTCTTCAAGTCGTTTCTTAGTAGGTAGGATATTTCGATGGAGACGTCTTGTCGACATTGAATGAAAGAGCTAGTTGAATGTCAGGTATCGTCTCGGTCGTCTTGCGAATGCCACGGAGCCATGTATGAAATGGGTAAGTCTGTGTGAAACAATTTCCGCTTACGCGTCTCCCAATCGTTCTTCATCGTTTGCTTCAGGCTTCTCTCACCTAAGTCCAACGAAAGTTCTCTTGAAACGGTCGCCAATTTTTCCCCGGTCGAGAGCATCTCTTTGAAACAAAGATTGACTCTTATATCACAGTTGTCTTTGACAAATTGCCAAGCATCCCAAGCGACTGCTTCCGAATTGTCTCGCCAAAAAACTTTAAGTGCTTCTTTTACCTTGACGTTGCGAGCATAGTCCTTGCGACTCTCTCTGTAAACTCTACTAAGCCACTTGTCTTTAGGAGGTCGCTCATCGATAACTTTCCACAGTGCATCTGATTGAGAGCTTGCATCGCAAAAACCAAGTAATGTGAGTGCTCGTGCGACGTTTGTCGGTCTCGTGCTCGCTTCTAGCGATGAGATGTGACTCAGTAACCAATCAATTCGTTGACTCTTACAGCAGACATACGCAATATCAAGCAATTGCTGATCTTTCGTCGCCGAACTTAAAAGCTTCTCACACATGGCGTCGCTATCCTCGGATTGAGGTAGCTCGAACGGGAATCGATCTATTGAATCCGTAGAGAACATACTGAGCCTGTCTGCTCTTTTCAACTCTTTGAATATGGCGATTGCTAATTTTGGTGCATGATTTTTAAGCGCACGCATAGTGTCCATGATTGGAAAATCAGTCATAAACGCGTGTTCGACCTGCGCAGCCGCTCTCTTTGCCAAGTTTCCTACCTCGTCGATGAACTGCTTTTCTTTATGCTGAAAAAGTAATTCAATACACTCACGGTAACTAAACCAGTAGCGACGAGTACTCCAACTTGGAGACGATTCCGCCGCCTTAAGTTCCTGTATTAAGTACTTACCGAAGGCATCCATGGCAGCGCATGAGTGATCACCTAGTTTGACTCGAAGAACTGAGGATTGGTCGGCTAAAGACTTGGTTCGGACGATTTCAGGATGAACCGACTCGAGCGAGAGTAGGGCATTATTTCGGGCATGTTCCTCATGAAAGCTTGAATTGTCGTCCCTGAATACCGGTGCTGCGTATTCTGATGTGGCAAATCGTTTAAGTGCTTCTACATGACAACCATATGATGCCAAGTTGACTGCATGAACGCGAACGCCGACATCTTCGTCTAACACCAGCGAAGGAAGAAATTTGAGAGACTGAATTGTTGACTTCGGCAGACGTTTACCTACCCAGCGCAGCCATTGATTTAGTCTTGCTCTCGAAGCCTTTGAGGTGTTCAATTCATCTAATTCATTAGCCTCGGGTATATGACAGACTTTACACCACTCGTCGTCGGCAATTTCGACATCAGATTCAAGCAATAGATAGTATTGTTTCTCGGTAGTAGCTTCAAATAATTGCAGTATTAGTGCCATAAATCCAAGTTTGGCTGCGCCAAGTGGTCTGGTTTCATCTCTCGCGAGACCCTGTACTTGAGCGTGTATGCAAGCTTCGCTCAGCAGTCGTCTGGATTTAGGTGTAATGAGAGTTACGATCTCCCGAAAATGATTCGATATTAGATCAAGTTCCTTACCGGTAGCAGGTAGACCTGATTCAACGATGAGTTTATCAATCAAAGCAGCTCCCGTTGTGGCGTTGTTGTATTTCCAACCGACCGGACTGAGAAATTTCTTGACTTCGTTAAATAGTTCTTCGCCTTCAAGTTCTTCGGTGACAAGAGCTTTTTGCTTTACCTTGTTACTACAAGTCAAAATTTCGACATGACGAAGTGGAGCGCCCCGTTTGGTGTGACTCAACGCTTCTCTCAGCAGTGATGCCGCTTCTTTTGTTATCATGTGCTGTTGCCCGTCCAATCGATCGATAACATGGCCAAGAGCTTGGTTTGTTTTGTCCGGATCGTGTTGGTTCATTTGTATGACCCAAGTGAGGTCGTTTATGTGTGATGCATTCTTCATCAACGCACGACTTAGTGCCCACGCTTCGAACACTTTGGTGAAAGGTACTTTATTGAGGTAGGAAATCACAGCTAAAGCACGGTGACTTAGAAAGCTCCAATCCCCATCCTCTTGTAGACGGACTGTCGGGAATTCACTTGCAGAAGTGGAAGCTGACCAATCAGTCATGCACGAATGAATAAGATAGAGTTCCTTGTGTTCTAACGAGTCTTCGTCGTCGCTAATCTCATCCTGTGGTCTGGAATTTGGTGAGTACTCACACCAAACCGTACCTAGCCACTCAACTAGTCGAGACTTGAGCTCACTGTTGAAATTGTGGAAAACAGCCGCGTTCGCTAAAGTCTTGATTAGTACTTCATCCTTGAAATTGTCAGAAAGAGCGCCTAGCCAGATTCGTTCGGCGTTTCCGAGAATAAGTGTTGGATCGAGTCCTGCCAATCGCCAAAGAGCGTTAAAGTCATCTGTAGAAAAGTTTTGTTCGTCCAACCATCTTTCAATAAGTGCCTGCTTTAGGTCATCTGCCGTGTGCTCTTCAACGAGTGCTATAGTCGTCGCCGCTCGCAAGATTTGCGCTCCTAAGCTATTGGCTCTTATAGGGTCTAAAAAGTCCGCGATTACTTCTCGGACAGCTTGCGATCCATGCCTTGCTTTTAGTTCGAACGTTAAAGATGCACCGAGTACGTAGTGCACCCGATCCCCGTTCAACTTGAAAATGTCCGGATCGCAGGTTGCGGTGAACCATCCTCCTGACGTTAAATGAGCGACGGCGTTGGTTAGTTCATTGCTAAGTTTTCCGCTGTCCCTTCCAAGTATCTCAACGATGTTTTTGCGACTAATTGCTCGATCGAAATTTTTCTGGAGTTGTTGACCGAGCTCTTTTACAAACGATTTCATTCGATCATCGTCAAGACCAATGAGTTGTCCGTTTCGGTCAATTCTGTCTTTCCAGTCTTCGTAGATGACACGTTCCGGAGTTACATCTCCACTCTCGGCAAGAATTTCGCGGTGTTTTAATACAAGGGTCGACAGTCTCGGGACGCGCATCAATTTCAACACTTCATCGGCCAACTCTTCTTTGCGCACATGCGAACTAGCTAGTAGTCTGTCGAGTTCGTCATCGTTGAAATTTTCAGCTACGATCTCTTTGGTATTCGGTGTAAGGTTTGCTAAACTCCTGAGTTCATCGCGCCAGAAAGACTGCCAACTGGTAAAGAGTACGCTGTACATACCTCTCACTGAGTCTTCCAATAATGGCTGAACCCATCCAGCCCAATCAGGGAACAGGAAATTCTGGTTTAATCCATCTACAGCAATTAGCAGTCTAACACTGTCTCGACCACTCCTTTCCCACAGATCTAGACGTCTACGCCAGAATTCCTTGGTTCCATTTCCCACCTGTGTTGAAATTTTTTGAGCTATATCCAGTTTGATATCCGAGCTAATGTCTGATTTCGCTTTCAAATAGACTATCAGGGGGTAGTCCGTTTGGGTCGACTGCATCAACTCATTGCACCAATCCAAAACCGCCCACGACTTCCCCATCCCCTCGTAGCCGATTAAAGCAGCAGCACCCGCATTCCTGTCCGGGAACCACTCTTGCAGCTGCTGGTTGATTTCATTACGGCGAACCACTCCGTATTTACTTGAGCTCAAGTTGTGGTGTCCGCCGAGACGGGACCGGGCGTTAGCCAAAGACTCTTGCGCACCTTTGAGCCAGACACTACACTGTTTTCTGCAGTTTGTGTAACCTACGTCCGGTTGCAGTAAACGCTGCCTCCAATATGATGAGTGGGCATTAAAGTCTGGATGCTTTTCAATTAATTGAAAAGCTTGGTTCAGTTTTGTTGACCAACGCAGATTTGATCTGCACGTATTGGCAGCCGAAACGCAAACCACTGCGAGATCGCACAGTACATCTCTCCTGTTTTTCCAGTCCCATACCGCAACATCGATACCTAGCGAACCTCCATGATCCTTTAGTTTTTCACGATCACCACCGTCAATTTCGCGGGTTGAAGCTAAGATCCAAAAGTCAGGCGGTGGATGGGTTCTGGACGCTTCAGTTAACTTATGAAGCAGTGTCCCCACAGAAAGTTTTGTTTTAAGGTTATATTGCTTAGATTCCAAAGCAATTTTTACGAAGTTACTCGGATCAGAGCGGACGTCACTGCCTCCTTGTGATCCAGACTTGACTACATGAAATGTTTGTCCCGTTAGTTCAGATTGCACATTCGCTAGAAAGCCCTCGAAACCAGAAGATCCAGTAGCGTCCAGTTCATAAACTGCCTTCCAAAGAATCTGCTGTGCTTGCTTCGTATTCAAGTTTATAAACGTATACCGCCCACTAAGCTTGTAGCATTCAGGAAAATGAGGTGCACGTACTCGTCTAGGTTGAGATTCCTTTGTCGAATAGGGTCTTGCTGCTTATGCTATTCCAGTTCTGGGCTGCGTCGAAATTTAGTTTTCGGAGAGGGTCGAAAAAAAATCCGAATCCACACATAATACTTCTACTTTCTGCTTTTGGACACCCAATTCATGCTCGATAAGGAGCTCGATCAATGTCTCACCGTCAATTAACGTAATTGGAGGTTCTCCGGAAGCCGTGGCAGCTTCGATAGTACCTCTCGAGAACTTGGATGTTGTGATGATTGAGCCTCTCACAGCATCAAAACGACGTAACGAGCCTCTTAGTGCGTCCAATACTATTCTCTGAATCGTGCGGCTGTGTCGCTTTACTTGTACAACTTCTTTCACGGACGTTATGCCCATTTCGATACTTGCAACAACGTCTACTCCTGCGTCACCTGAACTAGAAGTAGTTGTGACATCTTGATATTGCATTTTTCGCAAAAGATGTCCAATTAACTCTTCGAAATCTGCAGGATTGATTTTTGAAAGTCGTTCTCGTAGTTGATTCTTGATAACAGTGATTTGCTTTCTAGCGAGCATGACTATTTCATCTTGTTCGTTCGGGGAGCTAGATGGGCTGGTCTGATGTAAATACGACCGGCCCGAATTGGACAGTTGGTACAAGTTTTTTTCCGACTTACAAACTAAGCCCCGATATATTAGATTTACTAGTCGTCTATTCAATGTGTCCTTGAACACAGATTCGGTCTTATTGTTAGAATGCTGCATCAAGTATGTTGACCAATCTGGCAGTAGATGTTTTGGCTGACACGGTTCGTAATCTTCGATCAATCTGAGTAACTCAAAGATTCCCTCCATCGAATCAATTTCGACTTCTGACTCTCCAAACTCGTTTTGCAGAAAGTCTTGACCAGCATCGGTCAATTTAAGCACGCCTCTTTTTTCTTTTAGGAGCTTAAACCTTCTGCAAAGTGTCCACGCTCCGTCGGTATGTCTTGGATTAACCGTGTGATTTGACATATTCCACATGTCGCTAGCTAGTTCGCGATCTTTCCCCTTTAGTCGTTCGCTTATCCATGTCTGAGGATTCGACCAATCTACTGGCTTTTGCGGAGTGCCCCGCAGGGACTGGATTGATTTACGAAGTCCTGTTACTTCCTCTAGGTTCTTTGCTTCCCAAAAACGTAGGAGCAATCTTACATCTTTAGATTTTGGAAAATGAGGGATAGTAACCCGTCGTTCGGATGACTGATCATTTTTATTTGAAGATTCTGCTTTGTCTGTCACTCGTACGTCCTTTCGTTAGTTCAGGTATAACAGAATTAATCGACTAGGACGACTTAAAAATAGCAATAAAATTAGTAACATCAAGAACTAATAGATACTGTACAATTAACCAAATTGAACGTTCTTTTGTGCTCGCTCTTGACTATTTGTAGTAAACACTGTGATATTTGTTCCCATATTTAACGAGCACGATCCTCGTTCCGAGATGCTAGCATCGTCCCTACGAGAACTTTCTTGAATTCCGCAGACGTTAATTCTCGCTATGTTGGTTGTGTGATCCCTTTACGATTTGGTACTTCTCATGGCTTGTGTTTTTACAAAGAATTTTCATCGCTAGTTCTAGCAAGAAATAAGCGGTTATCACAAATCCCCAGTAATTTGCTAGATGTGTGTCCGGGTGAAGGTCGTGCAATAGGTCTTTGTTGATTGTTTTATATTTCTCCTCTTCTTTTCTGAATGCAGCCTCTAGCCTGTGTAATGCCGTATTTGGATCTAGTAGTTTCACGCTCTGTCTATTGACTCCTAGTATCCACTCTGATCTGCATTAAAGTAATTAAGTTGTCAGTTTAACGTAGTTTTCTTTGCGCCGAATTCCATATTGTTGGATAGGGTACTTTACAGTTTTATGAAAATTGTAAAGTTTGCTAAGAAATGAAGGCATGAGTTGAAATGGTGTAGCACTGATTTATTGTTTCGGCAAAAACACTGTTGAGTTGTGATCAGGCATCACCTTCAATGATCGACCACACTCGATGATAACTCCTACCTCTGACTTCACCCAATGCACTCTTCCATGCATCTTCACCCGCATTGCGAACTTGAGCTCGTAGCAAATGCAAGGGTTGATTTGCATCTATGCGTAGTTCTGATGCTAGAGGGTTTGCAGCATTTCTCGGGATTCCAAGAACGCGAAGAGCTACAGCTTCGTCAGAATTCACGCCATAGTATATGCGAGCAGGTAGATTGCGAAGCATTCGTTGCTCGGCACTACTTAACGACTCCCATTTGTCTCCCATAGTCAAAGTTTGAAGCGCAGCGATACCCCAAGAAGCTGTTTGAGTCAATCTACCGAACACTTTCGAGCAACATTTAGTCATCGCATTCACATTATCGTTGGAAGATTTCGCGAAATACTTAGCCGCCATCTCTGGTAGAGTTCGACCTTGTACCCAATCGCACACAATCTGAGACAGTGTGTTTCCATCATTCTCAGAGCCACCGGTAACTTCTTTTAATTGTTCACGAAGTTCTGGCACGTTTAGCAGCACGCCGAACATTCTTCGTAGTTTTTCACGTTCCGATCCAAATATTTCGGGAGTCCAAATATCGCCGGATAGACGAGCCTCACTCAAACGACGTAGTGTATTACGGACTGATTCCCACGAGAATCCTGTGGCATCGACGAGTTGCAGTGGAGCACCTTTGATATGTTCTGCGTAATCGTAGACTCCTCTTACTAGAGCCTCGGCCCACCCTTGATGGCTTTTGCGTAACTCACGAAATCCTAACGTACCGCGCAAAACTTGTTCCACTTGGGTGGCAAATTGGTCGTGGTCACCAATCTGTCGATAAGTGTGAGCAAGATACTGTACAAAAGCTGACCATTCAGATTTCCAGGCTAATTCCGCAAGGTCAAGTTTTTCGTTTTTCTGCTGCACCAATTTGACCATCTCAATCAGTGTGGAATTCAACGCATTAACAGATTGACTCACAAATTCTTCTATCTTTTTCACTTTCGCCGTGTCGTTACCTGCTAGTGCGACGATTCCGAGGTCTCCCTGATTTATCCGACCTGCTCGACCTGCAATGTTCCAAAAGTCCTCTGGTGGCATGTCTTTACCGTACGGATATTGATGGCTAGCGAACACTACACCAGAAACTGGATAGTTGACACCCTGAGCAATGGTTGTTGTGGCTACTAAAACGTTTAACATGTTGTTTTCAGTTAACCACTCAATAATTGTTCGGGTATCATCCGACAATCCTGAATGATGTACTCCGATACCGTGTTCAAGTAATGAAATCAGCGGAAAATCTTGTCCCATTTCTTCTTCGAGAAATTTTTGAATGTGACTGAGATCGTCCTCGTGATCAACAATACTGTTCTCTTTGACTTTAAATGTGTTGGCAACCCCCCAACTGATATTAGGTCTGCTGACGAGCACGATGACGGTGCCACGGTCCCGCAGGATTTGCGCAGTCGCAGCAGCCAGCTTTCCGGTTGACTGACTTACCTGAGACCAAGTCAAGTCTAAGGGGCGTTTAGAACCGATCTTCAATGACTCCGGTATCACAATCGTTTTGCGACTAGTATGCTGTGTGAAGAGTTCCACACGAAAGTCTCCTTTCGCTTCTCCTTTGACTGGTCGGGCTGTAGCAATAGCTCGGTCGTTTGGTACCCAATCCATACCAAGTTCAATGCTTTTGTTGCTATCGGGTGCGAGCCAACGAGCAATCTCATCCGCATTGGGTATGAACGGGGTAAGCAGCAAAAACTGTGCATATCGACATTCGCGATTAACAGTCGCGAGCAAAAGTTCTAACCTCAAACCACGTACAGGAGTCCCTATTCCGTGTGCTTCATCGACGACGACCAAGGTGAGAGGTCTACCAATCTTTTGTTCCCATCCTCCCCGAAGCATAAGATCGAATTTTTCGGGTGTGGTAACAAGAACCCGAAACTGTGCTTCGCGATTCTCTTCAAGAAGCATATCGGATTCCAAGCTGTCTATTTCGAGTGCCGGGCTAACCTTTTCGACATTACATGCAATTTCCGCGAAGTCGCGACGAAGTCGTAATGTAATCTGGTTCACCAAAGCACGGGTTGGTACTAAGTACGCGACCCAACCGCACTCATGGTCAAATTGATTGAGTGCTTGCAGAATTCGAAATTCAGCGATGAGAGTTTTGCCACCTGACGTCGGGAGACTAACTACGACGCTCCGATGGCTTGAGCCAAGAAGTCCTTCTTCCCGTAGAGTGCGTCGCTGTGGTGGTAGCATGCTGAAAATTGGTTGCTTACGATGTGGCGAAAGCATTGATTCCACAAATTTCGTTACCCGAGAGTTAACCGCCCGTGTGACCGTCCAGATACAATTTTCAACCAATGGTTTGGCGGTTCGCGCTAGTAATCGTACCAACATTTCTCGCGCAACTAGCAACCCTCGCGATGTGGCGTTTATTGCACGGTCAAATTGTGTTTCTAGTTGTTCTCGAATATCGTAGTGTTCGTCAACGGATCCTTGGCATTGATACGTCGCTAAGATTTCTGCCGCCCTGGCAAGATGATAAGAACTGACGAGTTCCCAAGCCGGTTGCGCGTCTTCGTTCTGTTCTGCAACTTGTAAAAATTCTGGTTCGCAACTTTTTTGCGCAGTTCGGAGATTCAGAATTCTCTCTTGAATGGCATGGAAGTCGTCCCAACCTTGTTGTCTAAAGAGACGTATCCAGACATCCAATATGGTTGCCCAAACTCGAACTCCCCAATCTTTTGAGTTCAAAGGCAAAGACGGAACTTTCTGATCGCGCAGGACTCTATGAACATCCGAACTCCGATCACCCAAAACTCCAAGACATCCCAGTCTCACTAGAGCTTCTGCTCTCTCTATTGGAGTGTCGGGTAATCTTAGCACACGCGCAACAAGGAATGCATTTGATGCTACTTCGACTAGTTGTTCCGGTTCACTGTCGTCAAGAAGATCGAACACGGCGAGTTCAAGTCCATTGACGATGAATCGCAATTTTGCTTCGTCTATTTGCGAGGTACGTTCGGAAGCAAGAATACTTTGAAGGCGGCGACGGTTAGCTTCGCTACAAGCTTCCTCAATTTTCTCAAGACCGAGAGAACTTACGATCCAAGAATCTGTGATCATATTGAGTCTTTGAGCAGGTTGGACAAGTTAGCGATCTCTACGGGTAGATACCAAGCTACAAGTTCAATTTGTGTAGGTTTGAAGAAACGCGTTGCCAGTATCTCTCCGATAGAGTCGAAGTCAAGCTGACTAGGGACAGTGTCCCGGATCAACACTCCTACGAGCAAATATTCCTTGCCTTCAGAATCGAGATATCGGCTCACTGCTTTTCTATACAAATTTAGGTGGCCTGTTACGGTACAACGTACGTATAACCACTTTAACAGCGTATGCTGAATGTCAAGCCGTGACTCGATACTTTCGAGTTGCCAAACCATTCCGGTCTCTCCGTACATAACCCGCGGTGGTGTATTCGCGTCTGACGAGGTTTTTACTTCTCCAAACAGTAATATGGATTCCGTCGTGGTGGTATTGAAGCCTACTAAGTCTGCGCCAGGTAAGCTCGCTCTCGGAGTTCTTCGATCACGTACGGTGTTCCATGGCCACACGACATTTAAATCTGTGTCGTTCTGTAGCGCACATTCGGCAATTGCCTCGCCGATTTCCCAACCTCTTGGACTAGGTACTGAACTCAATAACTTGGATACGAATTGCGTCTCCATTTGCGTCGTCGCAAGTCCACGGATTTCGTCCTCGAACGGAAGGTCTTCATCAGCCACACGAGTTTTTACATTCTCGCGCATAAAGTTCAGAAACCGTGTTGCGTTTTCCACTTCCCGACCTTCCCAATGCACTACACCTTTCCGATAGGAGTAGCTGATCTGTGAAGTGAGAGTGGACACTATCGGAGGCTAATACTTTTATTTGAGTGCAACGTATGAATAATGCGTGTCAAATTGCTATTGCTTCTCTTTCTCGAAGACTATCGAAAGAATTGCTTTCGTAAAGCCCATTTATGGACAATCGGTCAGTCTTTTCTGACATAAACCTTGATGGCACATTCTAATTTGTATGTGCCGGTGTACCTCAATTCTCCTATGATGAGGAATGTCGCTACTCTTGCCGCGTGGCATTCGAGGACGTTCAACATAGCTAGTCTCCAAAGCTTGACTTTTTCCATAAAAGTGCTTCAAAACAGGTACAATTCTACACAAAACCACTTGCAATAAACCCAATTACTGAGTAGAATATTAGCCATAAATAGAATTTTTAGAGCGAGTTGTTATGCCAAGTAAGAAAAGCAAGTACGAACCGATAAGAGATATTAGCATGTT
Source organism: Gammaproteobacteria bacterium (assembly GCA_009837185.1). GTDB lineage: Bacteria > Pseudomonadota > Gammaproteobacteria > Pseudomonadales > Azotimanducaceae > Bin55. The sequence goes on from VXUA01000057.1 coordinate 24,031, forward strand.
CGAGTTTTTAAATTTTATTCCCGATGAGGAATCAGCGGTTCGATACATCGAACAATTACGATGGACGGGCTCTCCCGAGTGCCCTAAGTGTGGTAGTGATAATGTCGCGAGCTGTAAAAACGCGAAACCTATGCCCTATCGTTGTCGTACTTGCCGTCAGCACTTCTCCGTTCGTACGAATACCGTTATGGCACAAGCAAACATCTCCTTGCGAATGTTCCTCTATGCAGTATATTTACTAACTACACACAGAAAGGGTATACCAAGTAGGGAGTTGGCGCGAGAATTGGGTGTCACTCCAAAATCCGCATGGTTTCTCTCTCACAGAATTAGAACCGCATTGAAACAAAAACAGGGTATCCTATCCGGTCCAGTTGAAGTAGACGAAACCTACGTTGGCGGTAAAGAACACAACAAACATGAGAGTAAGAAACTCAAAATGGGGCGTGGTCCAGTTGGTAAAACTCCGGTCATTGGAGCGCGTAGCCGAGATTGTGGTAAAGTCCAAGCAAGACCGATTGCGAACACTGGACATGCAGAACTACACGATTTTGTAAATCAAACTGTCGAGAAGGGCGGAACTGTTTATACAGACGATCACAGAGGTTATGTCGGTCTTTCTACCACTCGCAAACACGGTTCGGTTCGACACAGTGCAAAAGAGTATGTCAAGGGCGAAATACATACAAACTCGATTGAGAGTTTTTGGGCACTGTTAAAGCGTGGACACTATGGCGTTTACCACCAGATGTCACCAAAGCATTTAAATCGATACGTCGATGAATTTTCAACGCGATTGAACATGCGATTGTTGGACACTATGTCCAAAGTCGAGATTGTCGTTGTGGGATCAATCGACCGTACTATGCCATACAAAGAGTTAATTAGTGAGCCTAAAACACGATAAGAGCTTCATCCCGCCAATTCATGGTGATTTTGAGAAAACAATGTCTAAGCTCGTCGGAGCTAAAAAGCTTCCAAAGTCAACCAAGTCACCACTTTGGTATCCAGGCGATAAATCGTTCGCAGTTAGTAAGATAAGGGAATACATACCTACTGCCACTAAGAGTTTGGTATCGCCATTCCTAGGCGGTGGAAGTGTGGAGTTATCTTTTGCCGTGAGTGGGATAAAAGTGTACGGATCAGACAAGTTTGAAGCACTGATAAACTTTTGGAAACACGCGCAAGCTAATCCAGTGCTATTATCGGAACGAGTACGAGTCTACCATCCTCTAAGTAAAACCAAGTTTTACAGTTTGCGAAAAGGGTTCTATGAGATCGAGGACGAATTAGAACGCGCCGCAGTGTTTTTTGTGCTTAATCGCAGTTCTTCTTCTGGTACAACATTGTCGGGTAGCATGTCCCCCGATCACCCGAGATTTACAGAAAGCTCGATTGATGCTTTACGAGATTTTCGCACGAGCAATTTGAGCGTTCGCTGTTGTGACTATGCTGACACTCTAAGACGACATCCGACTAAATTAGCATATCTAGACCCTCCGAATGTAAATAGCCAGAAACTGTACGGGAATAAAGGCGATGTGAGTGAGTTTGATCATGAACGCTTATACGCTGTTCTGAGTGAGCGAGGCAGCTGGATTTTGAGTTACAACGATGATCGGAGAATTAGATCAATGTATAACTCTTACCGTATTGAAAATCCGGAGTGGTCCTCCGGTAAATCTAACGGCACTAAGTCGAAAGAGATTCTGATCCTCAACATCTAAGACCACTGCTAATCATTAGTGATTAGGCTTGGGAACACGGGCGAGCTATTAAGCTTCGCAACTGTCTCATTACAACTTTGATTGTTCCCGAAGCAAGAGATATATCAGAACGCTAACACGCACGACTTCATCAACTACAGCGACGGTAAATCTCCCGCACCGGGAATGAAGTAGCAGGTTTTCTGATTGGTATGGTTTCTCGAATACGCGCACTTCAAAACACCGAAATTCGATTAGTCCGACGTGCTCAAATAGACGACGTTAGGAACTAAGTAGTACGCGTATCTGCGGAAGAAATTCGACTTTCGCTAAGGCTAAACATTGAGTAGTTAAAAGTTCTAGATTCTCTTCTATGCTTGATTTTGGAGAAGTTTGGTATGAATGGATCGCCTAGCACCTAAAGGTACTGTGAGGTTGTTCAGAGTACTATTAACGAACTCAAAGAGACGAAACGCACAGGATATCGATGCGACGTGAAGAACGACGCAGAGCGGTACTTTCAACCGAGATTAGACGCTTTTGTCGCCGAGATTTCAAACAGTCCGAACTGAAAACGAAAATGATTCAGTTTCTTCTAGGTCGAGATTTGTTCTACAAAGTGACCATGACCAACGGTTCGATCAAACCAAAATCATTCAAACTTGACGGTACGCTAAAGTGGGGCAAACTAGTATAGTTGCCAACTAATACTTTGTACTGTGAACAAGCTCTGCATAGTAGGAAGAACGAACACAAACTCAATGCTGCTATCATTTGCTTGGCTGTCGATTTACAAGTATCTCGTCGTATTCACAATGCCGAGAGGTTAAACGAATCGACTGTAAATTTGACATCGATCTGATATGTACTCCCGTCAGTCAAAAGTGTCGTGAAGTGCTTTATGGCTAACATTGTATATCATTCCCAGAAAAAACTGGAGTAGTCGTATACGCAAATATGAGGGAAATTTGGGTGCAATCCCAATGTACCCATATGCCGATCGACCGCTGCTACTTGCTCGCACTCCAAGTCCGGAAGACTCCCTTGAAACAGTGACGTGTCGTCGGGACCTCCGTTAGGCCACCAAAAATTTGATGAGACTCGCGTTGGTCCGTCATCGACAACCAATGGGACGTATCGTCCCGGTTGACCAAAACTCGAAAGCCCAGATTTGCCGAACCGATCATAACGTTCGGTGTATGTAAGGGCACTACGATCCAAGATACTCGCAGAAATCGTGAACTGATTGCGTTCGTCCCCGGTTCCGTAGAGCACTTCTAAGTTCTTGTCGCTTTGAGTACGAGACTCGTGATCCAAGGAAGCGTAGAACTGTATCTCGAGTCCTTGAAAATCATCTTTGGTGATTAGGTTCACTACTCCTGCAACCGCATCGGACCCGTAGATCGCAGAAGTACCTTCCTTAAGAATATCGACTCGCGCCAACGCGATGTTAGGAACAAGTGTTTGAATGTCTACGTAGGTACCACCATTTTGATTGAATTGTGAAGGGATTACTCGTTTGCCATTTAATAGAACTAGGGTTGCACCATTTCCTAGGTTTCTAACGTTAATACTTGCACTTCCATAAGAGCTATTGTCTCCCACCCAATTGGTCGACGAGAGGCCTAGGGAACTTACGTTGAAACTGAGATTACGAATGACGTCCTTGAAATCTGAAGGGGCTGTTGAAGTTAAGTCCTCAGACGAAATTGATGTGATCGGCACTGCCGCTGGGTGGATGCCAGTCGGTATGTAAGTACCCGTGACGACTACTTCTTCGATTGTGTCCGTTCCTGTTGAAGTTTTGTCTTCCGCGGGGTCAGGATTGTTTTCATCGGAGTAAGCCTGCGCGGAACCGAGAAACGCCAGTAAAAGTAAACTAATTTGGATATTGCGAATTGACGGACACTCCGCTACGTTCATTATCAGAATCCCATATGCACTTGTTATGAACAAATTAAAAGATGTTTCCAATCATTCATCGGTTTGTTCAGCAAATTTAAGACCGAAGTGGTCACTACTTCATCCAAAACGACACAAAGGTTCGCGCCAAAAGCGAACACGAGTCTAGGAATCTACAGATTCGAGTGGCCGATAAACGCATGGAACTTTAGGTTCAGATACCACTTTCAAACTAGGTCCCCAAACTGGCCGATATTTAGTGCGCGAATTAGCAAAGTCGAACCCTTAGGGACGTGCATGCACCATAGGTTCTCTAGCCAAGCGCTCGGCTATTCTGTCAGTTAAGTCTGTATCGACGCCCAATATTTCTCCCAGAAATCTATGATCTAGTTCTCTTCGATTTGGATCACGATCCATCGATTTAAATGGCATAAGTGGTTTCTTACATAGTATTTCGTACAAACCCTTCGCTTGCGTGAGTTGTCTTTTGCTTAAGCCAACCGTGTCCAGAATCGGTAAAGAACTCAGCAACTCATGCACCAGTGCTGATCTACCGGGATACGATCGATTGCTCTGCAGATATCGGACGAGGAAACCTAACGAAGAGTTCAACCACAAACAAACAGTCTCTTCGACGCCAGTTGCTGTCGAATCTTTGGGAAGTAGAGTCACCCAAGACCTCACCCCCAACATCGGTGTAGTCATCACCGCACTGAGACGTTGCGATGTACTTCTAAGCTCAAGTGCAAGTTGTAGTCTACCTTGTCGACGTAACATGCTTTCCTGTTCCATGGCGTTCTTATTGGCGCGTTTGAATAGTTGTGCATTTCCGTTCGTTCGCATCGTTTGAATCTTGTCCGCGTGATGATGCCACAATGCGGGGAAACCGCCCGCTAGTAAGTCTTCTGACTCTACTATGTCAAAGAGTCCTTGTTTAGGGTTCTTGATTTGCATGTGATAGGGACCGATATGAAATCTAGTCCCTAGTTCAACTACTGAGATTGCTTCCAACACTCCTTTGCTACCAAGAGATTCGACCAGTGTAATCAAATCCGATTGCAACAACGCAGAATATGGCCAAGAAATGCTGGACAACGATGTCTGATTCTTGGTAAATATAGTACCTACTTGTGTTCCACCAAAAACAATCGTGTCCCAGACTTGAGAAGCACCATTTTCTGCGCGCGTTGCTAGTAGGCGACGTACCAAACTCATCGCGTTGATAGGATCATCTGGGTTGTATCGCAAATTCACAAAACGAACCTTGTTTATCGTCGTATTCTGCGGGTCTTTGGTAGCGACGATGAGTACTTCCGACATATTCGTAGACTCTGAAAACGATGTCCAGTAACGCCCAGGTAAATCGCGTTTACTGCTTCGTTTTCTCGGATCATGACTAACGACAATCCATTCAATACAATAGCTTTCCAATAATAACCTGCGGATTGCCGTCCATCTGGACCCGGTTAGAACAGTACTTGGTAATACGAATGCGATTCTACCACCCACTCTAAGGTGCTGGTCAGCAAGGACGACAAATGCCGAACCCAAGCCCGCATAAACGCCTGCACTACTATTAGCAAGAGTCTTAGTCAACGCGCGTTGCATCCTATCTTTGTCTTCTGTTTTGGGTACAGATCCAAAAATTGGATTCCAATCTGAGTGTGCTTCATCCCCTGGACCACCAGCTCTCGTGTACGGAGGATTCACGATAAACAGATCGCAATTCGTCGGCATCGTGACTTTTTCGAACCGTTCACCTGTTCCCATAGGACGAGTTGAATCCCTCAAATCGTAGCCCAACAGGGGTAGCGTTGATGCATTGCCTTTACTTGGAGAAGAAGCCAAGAAATCCAAGCTGCCCAATCTCTCCAACCCATCAACTATTCCGTGGGATAAATACCACAAATTCAATTCTTTGATGAACTGTCGAGTTTCAGCCATGCACAAGGTTGACGCAGCTAGGTGAATAGCAGAAGGAACCACGTCGTATCCGTAAATCACTTCCTCAAGAACACGTCGAGTTGTGTTGGAGTCAGATTGTCGTCGTCTTAAGTGTTTACAAATTTCCTGTACAGCTGCCATCAACAACGTCCCACTACCGCAAGCTGGATCCACAACCTTTAACCTTGTGAAGGACCGAGGATCAGAATGTTCGTCTTCGTTCCAACCAGAGAAAGATTCATCCAAAGCCAGTCCTGCTAAAACGATAGCAGCTGGTATCGTGGTGTAGTTTGTCGCCAAAAACTTTCTCGTATCTAGTAAGCGGTGGAAAATTCTTCCAACGACATCGTGGCGTCGAATAGCACCGGAATCAGCGATATCCGAGGCTGCTTGCATTAACTCTTGTATTGCGGACCAATTGTTTGGTGCTGGTATTAACTTCAAAGATTCTCGAGCTACATTGAAGATTGACCACCAATTGATATCCAAAATGTCCTGCCACTGTCGGAGTAACTTCGCTGTACCACCATCCGAGTCAGGCCGAACTATGTATTTGGCTTGGTACCGTTGGGATAACGTAGATGTATCCAAATGCCTTGCAAGCAATTCTTGAAAAAGCAACGCATTCAACCAAACCAATGATAAGGTTGCTGGCTGGTCCTTGTTTGTTTGTTGAATAGGAACTCGCTCAAGAATATCCACTGCGGTTCCAATCGCGTCGTTAGCTCGTTGTACGATTTGATCAATACCAATGCCAGCGTCACTTTGTACCCAATAGTTACGGAGAGTTTCTGCTACGTCCGATACACCACAGTGACTAACAGTACTCCATTCCTCGTTTTCATAACGGTAGGCCACTAATAGTTCTTGAGTATTAAATAATTTCTGTACTGCCTGGCTTTCTGGAGCATTAGAAAACCCGATCGGATATCCGACAGCAACAACAAGTCGCAAAGGTAACCCGTTTATGTATACAGTTTGGTCATTACGCAATCGCTTATTAGCATCGGCCTTTGCTACTGAGCCAAACTCGGATTCAATGACTACAACGAAATCGTCGAACTCCACCAAAACATCCAATTGAACCGAACCTGCTACAAGGCGATGCCGTTGCTCGGCTTCTGCATCGAATCCTTCCAGTCTAAGCAAGCGAGCTAAGGCAAAGTTGTACGCTGTTTCTGTGGCATTACCCGCCATACTCTTTTTTCTTTCTTCTTTCAATCTATCCTTTATTTGTTACGGTGTCCTCAATCAGAAATTTTGAACACCTCGATAACACCAATGCCAAGGTTCGTAGATAACTCCGTAAGGATTGTCCCGAGGATAAGACAACTCAAACCCGTATTGTTGTGCGTTCTTGGTTAACCAAGTAAATGCTTTCGACGTTTCAAATTCTTCCTCAACACTTTCAAAGCCTGGAGTAGTAAGATCTAAGGCGCGACCACTCTGATGTTCGCTAAAACCGGGAGCCGCAATCCTCAGAAGAATTTCTTCAATTCGGTCTCCCTTATCCAGTGATCTTTGAATAACCTCGGCCTGATACTCCGCGGAGCGGTAGGCTGAAACTACTTGCAGCGTAATTCCATCGGACTTTGCATGATCGCGCATTGCAAACCAAGCAGCCGCAGCCCGTTGATCAAGCTGTTGTGGACGACCAAAAACGTCGTCATCAATCGAAACCAGCGCAGTTGGTGCACTAAAACAAGCAAGCTTTGTCGTTTTGCGATAGGTCGTGGGAATCCCGAGACTTGCGTGAAGTTCGCGCAACTTTTGATCCACTACATCCCCTCCGAAATCGGTGAATTAGCTACTCGTTGATGGACAGAGAGAAATCGATCAGCTACTGCTTCCCACGAAAACCGAAGTGCTTCCTGTCGTACTCGGTCTCGATCAAGAGTCAGACATTGCTTTATGGCAACGTCTAAGTCATCATTAAGAAATCCACTAACACCTTCTCGAATTACGTCAATTGGCCCAGTCACTGGATACGCCGCTACCGGCGTACCACAAGCCATGGCTTCACAAGAAGTCAAGCCGAACGTGTCTGTCTTTGAGGTGAACACTAAACAGTCTGCTTGGGCATACTCATACACTAACTCGGAACCAAAACGATAACCTTTAAACTCCACATTGGGATATTGACGCACTAGTCTCTCGTAATCTGGACCATCGCCTACAACGACCTTCGTCGCAGACATGTCAAGGTTCAGGAATGCTTCAATGTTTTTCTCTTTGCTGACACGTCCAACAAACAACAACCGCGGAAGCATTCTTTCAACTCGTGTCTGGGGTTGAAATTTCGTGACATCAACGCCACCACCAACAACATCTAGTTTTTCGAAACCGTGTCGTAATAGTTCTTCCTGTTGGCTAGGTGATTGTACGATGGTTGAAATTGCGGGCTTATGAAACCAACGGAGGTAGCGATATCCAAAAGACTCTGGCACACCCACCAAAATCTTTGCGTACTCTGGAAATTTCGTGTGCATCGCAGTGGAAAAGTTTAGATTTCGTCGTTGACAAACCAAGCGTGCAGTGATCCCTAGCGTACCTTCAGTAGGAATGTGCACAAAGTCTACATTGGGCAAGTCCGCATGTGCACTGAAGTGCCAAGGAGTTGTCGCTAGCTTTATCTCAGGATATTTTGGTAGCGGCTTTCGTGGAAACAATCCTGGATGCACGACTTGAACATCGACCCCTTTGCGCACAAGTGCTTGTCGTAAGGAATCTAGCGAAACTACGACGCCGTTGGTTTGTGGATACCAGGCGTCCGTAGCAAAGAGAAAGTTCAGCAGTAAATGCCTAAAGCTTCTCTTTAGCTTTACGGGCACGGCGGCGCGGCGACCCGTTTATTAACCTAGCTCGACGCCTTCGCACACGACGGGGCTTCGTCGGAGTTTCTTCTACGACATCTTTGAACACCGTAATAGTTCCGTCGTAATCTTCTAGTAATGCGGTGCAGCTTTCGACCCAATCGCCGCAGTTGTAGTAATCCACGTCCTCGATTCGCCGGTATTCAGCATGATGAATGTGTCCACAAACGACTCCGTCGTGCTTGTTGATTCGGCATTCACGAGCCACAGCAGATTCAAAATCACTCACGGAATTGACCGCATTCTTGACTTTTTTCTTTGCCCATTCCGACAGCGACCAATATCCAAACCCAAACCGTTCCCGCCACCAGTTCAACCAACGATTGATCACCAACAGGATGGAATAACCGATGTCGCCCAACCTGGCAACCCACTTGTGGTGTAGAGTCACGACATCAAACTGATCCCCATGTAAAACCAAAAGACGGCGACCGTCAGCAGTTTCATGAACTACATCGTCAACTAGTTTGAGATTCCCAATCATAAAAGTGGAGTATCGACGCAAGAACTCATCGTGGTTTCCTGTAACATAAACCACTTCTGTTCCCGCTGCCATTTGGTTTAGTATTTCTACAATGACATTGGTGTGTGTCTGCGGCCAATACGAGCTGGACTTGAGCTGCCAACCGTCGATGATGTCGCCGACAAGGTATAGTTGGTCGCAACTACGCGTCTGTAGGAACTGGAGCAAGCGTTCGGCTTGGCAACCTTTCGTACCTAAATGAGTGTCCGATATGAAGATCGTACGAAAGTGTTCAATGGGTCCTGCGACGTATTCCTCGGAGTCATCGCTATACGTGTGATTGTCTTGATCAGTCACGATTGTGTTCGATTGTGCTGGCAGTCAGCAAATTCCATTATACGTCTATCCATTTTCTATCTTTGTGTGTTATCAAACACTGACACTTCCCGTCGGAGATTAGTTCCTGTACATTCGCCATAATACCTCTTCAGATTAACGAAGCTTGAGTCAGACTGGAACGAAATGTCTTCAATAAACCAAAAAAATCTGATACAACTCCTGATTCTTTCTCAGTCTGGTGCTCCCTTTTGCGATCATCAGCTAATGTTTAAAGATGCTCTTGAAACGTAATGTCGCAATCTCCCGCTAAACAAGTCTGGATCGAAATTCACAAGGAAGCTCATCACTTTTCGTGCGCACATTTCACGATTTTTTCTGCGACAGAACGAGAAAACCTTCACGGACACAACTATTCGGTTCAAGCCCGAGCACAGTGTACGATCGCGGATACTGGACTGTGTTTCGATTACAACGAACTGAAAAAGATGATCGAGGACGTTTGTGACTCGTTGGATGAAACGACGTTGGTACCAGCACTTTCACCCTACGTTTCGATTAGACACGAGGAAGACTACGTCTGCGTGGACTTCGCGGACGAAACTATGAAATTTTTACTTCGCGACGTGAAGGTGTTAGACGTCCGCAATGTGACTGTCGAAGAACTCGCAAACTGGTTTATTGCGAATCTGACTTCAACGCAAGAGTTTCAAACGTTGTCGATCATTCGTTTTGAACTATCAGTTTCATCCGGTCCGAGCGAATCTGCAACTGCTACGTGGACACCATGAAGCTTGCCATAATAACAGGTGCGAGCTCGGGTATTGGTTTAGCAACCGCCCGACTGTTTCTTGACCAACACTATGAAGTAATTAACCTCTCTCGTCGTCGTTGTCCGGATTCGCGAGTCACGAGTGTAAAGATTGATCTCTCCTCAGCGATACTTGCAACAAAATTAAAACGAACGTTGATGGCTCAATTAGATCTCAGCGCGCCCAGGGAAATCCATCTGATACACAATGCCGCGAAGCTGCACAGTGACTCTGCAGTTAATACGGAAGACGGTACGTTACATGAAGTCATGCAGGTTAACGTCCTAGCTCCTAACACACTTAATCGACTTCTCATTCCCCACATGGCCGCGGGGTCTAGTATTGTGTTGGTTGGGTCGACGCTGGCAGAAAAAGCAGTGGCAAACGTTTTTTCGTACGTAGCTTCAAAACATGCTCTGGTCGGTATGACGCGCGCGTTGTGCCAAGACCTCACTGGTACCGCGGTCCATGTGAGTTGCATCTGCCCGGGATTCACGGATACAGAAATGTTACGCTCGCGCATTCCTGAAGAGCATCTGAACGATGTTGCACAGTTGTCCACGTTTCACCGCATTATTCAACCAGAGGAGATAGCTCAAACAATTTTCTGGGCTACACAGAATCCAGTCATCAACGGTAGCGTGATTCACGCAAATTTAGGACAAAAGGAAAGCTAGTCTTATGAGAGAAGAAGAAATATACCAAGTACGACGACAACGCGTCTTTCTTGTTCTTTCGGGAATCTTCTTAGGCTCGCTTGCGATGCTCAACATCGTCGGCATTACCCGATTCTTGGACCTCACGTTTCATGTTTTTGGGCTAAAAATCCCTGTAACTATCGCCGTTGGCATCCTGCCTTATCCTGTTACCTTTTTGTGCACCGATTTGATTAGCGAGCTGTACGGTCGAAAACGCGCAGCTGATATGGTTTGGGTCGGGTTTTTGGTTAATGTCTGGGTAGTCTTTATCCTGTGGCTCGGTGGAGTTTTGCCCGGAGCAAGTACCGAAGTTGCTATCGACGCAGCTGGACGAAGACCGCTGTTCTTTGAAATTCAGGAATATGCCTTTCTAATCGTTGGCGGTTCTATGGTCGCCTACTTGTGCGCCCAATTTTGCGATGTCCATCTATTTCACTTTTGGAAAAGACTAACAAAGGGTAAACACCTTTGGTTACGAAACAATGGTTCGACTTTAGTCAGTCAACTAATTGATACTGTTGCAGTGATATTGATCGCACATTTTTTCTCGAAGAACGGGCTACCGTTAGATCCAGACAAAGGGATGTGGGTACAATTGATTGTCATGATCGCGTCGGGGTATGTATTCAAACTATTGGTCGCGTTGGTCGATACTGGCCCCGCGTACTTAGCGGTGAAATTGTTAAGACCGTATCTAGGTCTCAAACAATACGAAGAAGTCTATTCCAAGGAATTTAGTGATTCCTCCGTCGATACCCAAACGAGTACGTGATAGAGACGATTCGACATTTCGGCACGATACTTGCCTAAAGTATTCGACTCAATACTCTAAAGCACCGGGATGTCAGCACACAATCTCCTCTTTCGCTTTCCTCACGTCCCGGTGCCCCTCCCATTTCAAATCTTGATTTCAAAAGTAGTCATCATGTATCGAAGTTTCACTGGAAGATGTAACCGGTGAACTTACGCACACTGTGGACACTCGCAATCGCGGAAATGCGTTCTATACGGCGCCTCGCCCGAACTTGGGTGTTCATTGCAATTGCTTTTCTCGTTTGTGTTTTGTGGTATGTGGGTATGTTGGACATGACTTCGTCGCCGAACCCGCCCGTTGATTGGTTCCACGAGCAAATGAATCCTCGGTACAGAATTGCACTAATGATGAATATGTTTGTCGCTATTTTCTCGTTTGGGATAATCTTTTTGGCCTTCGATATCCGAGCTCGAGATGTTCAAAATCGTATGAGCGATGTTGTTGATGCACTCCCTGCGACCAACATTGAAATCGTTATCGGTCGACTTTTTGGTATCTTACTCCTCTTACTTATTTCCTGTACCCTTTTTCTTGCTGTAGTAGCAGTTTATGAAGTGACTTCCCAGCTACTGGGGTCTCCATATAGGATTGGAATTCAACCTTTATCAGTTTTATCTCACCTGACTTGGAACATTGTTCCAAATTTGGTATTTTTCGGAGCTTTGGTAGCCTGTCTATCGACTCTAGTTCGTATTCGATTAGTAGTCGCAATAATCGCAGTCGGTGTACTCATTGGTTCTCTCTGGGTGACCGACCGAATACCCATACTCTTTCAGGAGTGTTTGTCTCTTTACATTGGAAGTGCTTTGTTCCCATCAGATCTAGCCCCGGTATTTGTGACTGCTACCATTGTCGGTAGTAGGATTGCGATGCTATTGGTGTCAGTTGCGTTGCTGTTTTTCGCGGCAAGTTTACTTCCTCGAACAGAACCACGACGTAACTTGAACACGGTAACAGGTGTTGCTGCTTCTGCTGTGGGAACTCTAATGATTTTCGGTCTAGTCTCATCCGTGTGGAGCGACGAGAGCCGTAAGGAAGAATGGGTTACCACGCATCAGGAACAGACTCCGTCCGCGTGTCCAGACATTCAACACATAGAAGGCGAAATCGTAATTCAACCGGGGCACAAGATCAAGCTGGATGTCAAACTAACGATACTCCCGCCGATGGCGAAAACCGCTGATTCAGTAGTGTTCACACTCAACCCTGGATACACAATTCAAAAGCTCTTTGTCGACGGCGAAGAGAGTTTTGACTTTAATTTTGAAGCAGGACTCTTAATCGTGTCTTCCAAGCTCTTCCCAGACAACTCACATGAACTACGATTACAAGCGAAGGGCAAACTGGCCGATCGTTTCGCCTATCTGGATCAAGCTCGAAATTTTCAACAACTAACCCACTCAAGTATCCCAACTCTGGGACTAAGGAACTCAATCTTTCACTCAGACTTTGTTGCACTGATGCCAGGGAGCATATGGTTACCCATTTCCGGCTCACTAACAAATCTCAACAATCCTGAGCAACAACATCGAGACTTGTTTACGACAGACCTCACGATTTCTGTACCGAGAAATTGGACCGTAGCAACGGTAGGTAAACGTAGAGTGGTCGAAAACGCGAAATTCAATACATTTCGGTTTATTAGCAGCGCACCTGTACCTGAACTCGCTTTGCTCGCCGCGAATTTTGACCGAAGAGCGATGACTATAGAAGGTGTTGAATTCGAAATTTTGTTTAGTAAAAAACATCGCGAAAACTTCGATGTGCTTGAGCTTGTTTCCGAAAGAATTCAGGAATTTGTCGCGGAACGGATAAAAAACGCTCGTGCTCTTTCGTTGAACTATCCATACGAAGCGTTCTATGTAGTTGAAGTTCCAAGTACCCTAAGGATATATGGTGGGGGTTGGCGAATGGCATCGGTTCTACAACCTCCAGGGATGATGCTAGTTCGAGAAACAACCTTCCCCACGGCACGGTTTAAGAACGTAGTCGACTCGGCGTACGACCAAGAGTCCGAGTCGCAAGATGACCAAAACGAGATTATTTTCAATGCGCTGCTGGAATATTTTGGTAATGACCAGCAAGGTGGTAGCCCCTTTATCGGCTTCGCTCGCAACTTTGTTTCGCATCAAGTATCAGCATTCCAAAACGGTGCTTCGGTATTGCAGTACGTAGTGGATCAATTAGCGAACCAACTCATCACTAAACATGAGAGTTGCTCGATCATTTCACTTACGGAATATGGAACAGGTCCAAGGTCTCTAATGATCAATCAATCGCCGGAATATCACGAGAGTAACTTGGCGACGAAAAGAAGAATGGACATTGGAACTCTCCCCTCCACGTGGGACTTTATGGACGAATATGCGTTAGTTGATATGGACTTCAATGTTTATCCCGTGCTATCCAATCGAGTCCTTCTGGCGAAAGGATACGCTCTGGCGAAGTCCATGATTGCTCACTATGGAGCAGAAAAAATTGGTAAGTTTTTGGAGCAACTTCTAAACGAATACAGAGAGATGAGTTTCAATCTGGACGACTTAATCGAAGTCGCCTTGTCAGTCGAAATTGACCTAAATGATTGGGTAGTCCCTTGGCTTAAAGACACTGAATTGCCTGGGTATTTGACCGGAACTACCAAAATTTCAAAATTGGAAGCTCCCGAATTCGGTGAGTCAGAACTTCAAACCACTTTTACACTTCATAATGCCGAAGCAATGCCGGGAGTCGTCCGAGTTGTGTGGTCAAAGGGTGAATTTCCAATGTACCAATGGGGGCATGGAAGTTTCATCTACTCGGATCCGATACTCATTCGCGGACACGCTACCAAGCGCTTCGCGATTCAGTCAGACACACCATTGACTGGAATTTGGGTAGATCCATTCTACGCTCGCAACCGTGCATCAATCCAACTGCAATTGCCTGAAAATATCGAAAGCGATAGCCCAACACTTCCATTTGTGTCTGGGGTTGAATGGCAACTTACAGATGCTGGAGAGAGTGTTGTTGTTGATGATCTAGATCCGGGATTTAGCATTGTAAAGGTCGGAAACGAAGTCGAAGAATTCTCGTTCTCAAAACAAGTTTTGCGATTCTCGACAGGAGAAGACGCATACGACCAAGGACTTCCCGTCGGGAACTTCCCCGAAGCGGGTAGGTGGGATAGGATATACCATTCAGCTAGCCACGGCTATTACCGACGAACTCACGCACGCATTGCACAGGGAAATGAGGCTTCTGCTGCACGATTTACAGCTAGTTTACCACGTACCGGTCACTGGAAATTAGAATTCTATGTCACCGATGCGGCGTTCATGAACGTCTCCTACGGAATTTCTGCGAGTATTGTTTTGTTCGAAGTGCAAAATCAATACAAAAACCGAAGGGCGAATCCTAATGAACCTGAAGAATACTACAGGCTGGATATAAGAGACGGTCAGAACGAATGGAAAAACGAGTTCGACATCGCGAACGCCCGCGCGGGATGGAATGATGTGGGAGAATTCGAACTCAATTCAACCGACATCGAAGTTTTCCTCGGCGATTGGGCCGGACATAAAGACATTATGGTTCACGCCGATGCCATCCGTTGGACTCCCGTAGATTCGGAGTAGTAGACCTCTAAGGGAGACATCTTACCTATGTTAAACAGACGTACGCTTTGGACTCTAGCCGTTGCCGAAATGCGGTCCTGTCGTCGCCTAGTTCGGACCTGGGTGTTTATAGTTGTTGCATTGCTGTTTTGTGTCGGTTGGTACATAGAAGCACTCGAATTTCAATGGCCTTCACCACCGGGAAATTTTTACAGCGATTCCGGTGTGTCTGCACGATACACGATCTCGACTTTGATGAACGGTTTTGTCGCAATTTTTTCAATTGGGATCATTTTTTTAGCGTTCGATATCCGAGCTCGTGATGTTCAAAATCGTATCTCAGACGTTATCGATACACAACCTATGTCGAACATTGAAATTGTTATCGGACGTCTCGCCGGAATTTATGTACTCCTTTTCATTCCTTGCTTGGTCTTTCTAGCTCTATTAACAGGTTATGAATCAATTTCTGGTCTGTTTGAATCTCGTTTCCGACTAGGTCTACAACCACTTTCGGTGCTGTCGCTTGTGGCGTGGAACTTAATTCCGAATGTACTGTTCTATGGTGCTCTAGTAGTTTGCCTATCCGTCCTAGTGCGGTTTCGCTTATTGGCTGCAATACTTGCTATTGGAGTGCTCATTGGATTTTTCTGGATTAATAATTACATCCCTGTGCGATTTCAAGAAAGTTTCGCTCAGTTTCTAGGTAGCACGATAGTTTCTTCAGATCTTGCTCCTACATTCGTTTCGCCGGCAATTCTTGTGAACAGGTGTGGACTGTTGTTTGTGTCAATTGCGTTAATTTTGTTTACAGCGAGCATGGTACAAAGAACAGAGCCGCGACGCATATTGAACTCGACGCTGAGCGTCGCAGCTGTAAGTATTGCGACCATAGTGTATTTCAGTTTGTTCGCCGCGATAATGAACATCGAGAGCCGTAAGGATGAATGGGTTAAAACACACCAGCAACAAAGTCCCGGTTCTTTCCCTGACGTTCACCATTTAGAGGGTACAGTTGAGCTACGGCCCGGAAACAATATTTCTTTGGATGTCACTCTTGAAATAACCAAACCCACGGCGAACCGTACCGATTCGATTATCTTTTCTCTAAATCTAGGCTACACGCTTCAAAAACTCTTTATCAACGGCGAAGAAACAACAAATTACAATTTTGAAAACGGACTCCTGAAACTACCTTCTGACCTATTGTCGGATGGTTCGAGCAAAATGCAGTTGCAGGCGAAGGGGAAACCAGATGACAGTTTTGCATATCTTGATCAGGCCCGAGATTTTCTAAAACTCCCGCACAAGAGTGTCCGACAACTTGGATTAAAAAACTCTATTTTTAGCCGCGATTATGTTGCCCTAATGCCAGGCATCTTCTGGTATCCAATTTCCGGTTCTGCAATGGGTCGAGATCAATTTGAAACTCGACCGATCGATGTTTTTACTACCGACCTAACAGTAATTGTGCCTCAACGATGGCAAGTAGCGACAGTAGGCGAGCGTATAGAAGTTGAGAATCAGAAACGTACCACTGTTCAATTCAAGAGTGAAACCCCGGTTCCCGAACTCGCGTTGATAGCCTCAGACTTCGACAAACGCGAAAGCACTATAGAAGGCGTTGGTTTCGAAGTTTTGTTCAACAAAAAACACCTCCATAACCTAGACACCCTCACTCTTGTTTACGACCAAATACAAGAGTGGATTGCAGAACGAATTAAGAACGCTCGCGCGGTGTCTTTGGACTATCCCTACAAAGTACTCTATGTAGTCGAAGTACCAAGCAACTTACGAGTTTTTGGTGGTGGTTGGCGTATGGACACAGTGCTTCAACCGCCGGGGATGATGTTGATCCGAGAGTCATCGTTCCCGACAGAAGAATTTAAAAACGTAATAGTTCAAGCACGTAAATTTAACAGGATGCCTGAGGAAGATCAAAACACTTACGTTTTCGACGTACTACTAAGATATTTCAGTAGTGACCTACAAGGAGGTAGCCCATTCGCTGGTATTGCGCGCAACTTCGTCTCGCACCAACTCTCTGCTGCTGAGCGAGGGGGGACAGTGCTGCAATATTTATTAGATCAATTGTCGAACCAATTGATTACGCAAACCGAAAGTAGTTCACTCATCCCTATTACTGAATATGCGACTTGGATTCCTTATCTTGGGATCCATCGGACGGGTGACTATCGCACCACTACCCGCGCGACCGAAATCCGTGAGCGAGTTGCTTCCTTGCCTTCCACATGGGAACTGATGGACCGAGTCGCGTTAGTTGATCTTGATTTCAATACGGATCCAAAGTCTTCCTACCGAGTGCTCTTGACGAAAGGGTATGTGCTCGCAGAATCTATGATCGCTCACTTTGGAGCTGAGAGACTTGGTGCGTTATTGAAGCAACTATTAACCAATTTTCGTGGACAAAGCGTGACGATGGCGGACTTTTTCCAAGTCTCGACCGAGTTGGGATTAGACTTCGACGAATGGGTACTTCCTTGGCTTGAAGCTACTATCTTACCCGGCTATAAGGTCAACCCCGCTTCTGTTTCAAAGATAGAGTCTACAGAATTCCGCGATACCGAATATCAGACTACATTTATTCTTCACAACGCCGAGCCAATCCCAGGGTTTGTCCGTGTGAGATGGTCGGCTAAAGAAGAAAGATTTGATCACTGGGGATACGAACAAACTACAAACTCTGATCCAATCTTCGTACCAGCAAACGACACTAAACGCATCTCTATTAGATCTGGAAAACCAGTGACGTGGATCTGGATTGACCCTTACCTCGCGCACAACCGCGCCCAATTCGAAGTGCTAGTACCCGAATTTGACGAGGATACTATACCTGACAGTACCGCATTCCCGTTTGTGTCTGAAGTCGATTGGCAACCTATACACACCGGAACTATTATCGTTGATGATCTCGACCCCAACTTCAGCATCATCACTCAAGATGGAGACTTAGTGGACTACTCCATCACTAATACTGATTCTTCTGGATCTTTTTTAGACGAATATGATCAGGGGCTTCGCGTGAAGACCTATCCGCAAATCGGTGAATGGACTCGGTTGTATGACTCGTCTAGCTACGGACGCTATCGTCGAACGTTTGCTAGAGCTGCTCGCGGCGACCAGACTTCGGCGGCACGATTTGCCGCTCGCCTACCTCATAATGGACTCTGGAAGCTGGAGTTCTACGTACCCAAACCGGTCTTCCGAGAAGAGAATTACGGTCATTACACAGACTTTTTTGGAGCTAGACTCGACGACCAAATCAAACACCGACGCGCCGACCCCAACTCTCCTGACGAACATTACACCATGCATATTCGGAATGGTGATTCAGACTGGACTGAGAAATTTGATATCGGGAACGCCAAAATAGGATGGAACGAGGTCGGACAGTTTGAGATCGGATCAACCGAGGTTGAAGTATTACTAAGCGATTGGGCAGGACACCAAGAAATTATGGTTTTTGCTGATGCAATCCGTTGGACTCCCGACTCGAACACCGAAGATAACGGAGAGTCTTCTCCATGACAAAATATTTTTCAGGATGTCAGACGAACACTGGCGTTCTCACTACAATTAAATTTCAAACCATCAAAGGAGCTTTAACCAATGACTGACGTGGCTCAGCCCCAATCTGAAAACGGTCCCACAATCGACATTGAAGGGGTAACACACTGCTATAAGAAGAATCAGCCGGTATTATCCGAGATAAATCTGTCACTCGGAGCTGGATTCTTTGGCTTGCTAGGCGCGAACGGCGCCGGCAAAAGCACGTTGATGCGCATCATCTGTACCTTGCTCAAACCAACCGAAGGCAGTGCTAAAGTGTGTGGTTTTGATGTGATCAAAGAGTGTCATCAAGTTCGTCAACGCATTGGATATCTACCTCAGGAATTTGGTGCTTGGCGATTACATCGTGTCGAAGAAGTCGTCGACACACTAGCCGCGCTTTCCGGCATGAATAACAAGAAAGAACGCCGTGCACGAGTTGCTGAAGTACTGGAAGAAGTCGGACTAGCAGAAGTTGCAGATCGTAAAGTAAAAAAATTGTCAGGTGGTATGGTGCGACGACTCGGTGTTGCGCAAGCCATGGTTCACAATCCTCCAGTTCTTGTCGTGGACGAGCCCACTGTAGGCCTCGATCCTGAGGAACGTATGCGTTTTCGCCAAGTCATGACAAATTTGGGTCGAGAACGCACGATTCTTTGTTCTACTCATATCGTCGCAGATTTGGGTAGCGGATGTTCAGAAATTGCGATCATTGACGATGGCACATTAGCGTTTCAAGGCACACCGACCAAATTTCTCACGAACGCCGTCGGTAGCGTGTTTGAAATAAAAGTACCCACCGAAAGTGCAGCCACGATTGAGTCGAAGCACGAAATTGTGTCTCGTACATTTGACGGTGCAAACGTAGTCTTTCGCGTTGTTGGGAAAAGTGCGGAAGAGTTCAGTACCGATGCTTCAAAGGTAGAAAAACCTACCTTAGAGGAAGCGTATCTAGCATTTATGGCGAAACGCGGGAAACTCGAACAAGCAGATCAAACTGAAACTGTCGCCGAAGATTCCAAGAGAAAAAGACGAAGAAAAAAAGCTAAGCAAGACTAATCGTCAAGTAAACACTCTGCTCGTTCCTAGGTTTCCCTAATGAATTTACAGACTCTTTGGGCAGTCGCACTTTGCGAAATGCGATCCTGTAGTCGTTTAGCCCGTACTTGGGTCGTAACGGTCTTTGCGTTTTTAACTGCCACCGGAGGGTACATTGCGGTGTGTGCGAGCCACATGCTTGCTTCGACATTAGGACCCTCAGCACAAATCCCTCGATTCGTTGTCGGTGAGACTGCCACGCAATTTGTTGGGGTTTTTACACTCGGGATCATTTTCTTAGCATTTGACATTCGCGCTCGCGATGTAAGGGATCGCATATCTGGCATCATTGATGCGAAACCAGTCTCCAATCTTGAACTAGTTGTGGGGAGATTGTCCGGCATACTAATACTGCTCTGCATTCCAATGCTCTTGTTCATTGGTTTGGTCCTTTTGCATGGAATTCTGGCAGATATTTTTAACTGGAGTTTTGGTGCTCCCATTGAAATCTGGAGCGTTATTTCATTCTTAGTCTGGGATGTAGTACCGCAATTGACATGGTGGGGAGGAATAATCATGCTGCTTGCGGTGGTGCTTCGAAACCGGTTGCTCGTCGTTCTCACAGCTCTTGGACTCTTCGTCTTGAACTTTTGGCTAGCGATGCAACTTTCCTGGGGTCAGATGGAAATTGCTGGCGCCGTGACTAGTCAAGTCGTTTATCCTTCTGATGTCGCGCCCGTGTTTGCTACAGCATCGATCATTACTCAGCGTGTTGCGTGGATGCTTATTTCCATTGGCATACTAGGAGGTGCAGCCGCACTCTTACCTAGGCAAATGTCTCGTAGAACGCTCTTTGGTTCAGCTAGCGTACTTGCATTTGGTTTGGGTGTCGTGACTCTGATAGGTTTATTCTCGGCTCAATCACAAGAATTGAAACAGAAAACAGCGTGGCTACAAGACCATCAAAGTCAAGATACAACTGCTTTCCCTGATGTAACGAGTCTCACCGGAGACGTAATAATAAAACCTGGCAATCGTATCGAACTCAATCTGACGCTTACACTGTTGCCTCCACAACAGAACTGGACAGATCAAGTGACTTTTACTCTCAATCCACGCTACAAAGTCAAAAAGGTCGCGATCGATACCAAAGAGATAGAAGACTATGCCTTTCACGATAATGGACTGCTCAAGGTACCCGCATACCACTTTGGGAACGAATCCGCGACACTCCAGATTGCGTGCGAAGGGAAACCAGATCCTAAGTTTGCTTATTTGGATGCCAAGATAGATCTGAGTACCGACAGCGTGTTCGACTTTAGCGTGGCGATGGCAAGATTCCTTGGTAATAAGAGCTACATTTTTCGACCTGACTATGTTGCCTTGTTACCAGGAGTCTCGTGGTATCCTACAGCTGGTGTCGCTATAGGACAAGACAACCCTCAAACCTACCCAAAAGATCATTTCTTGGTAGATTTGTCTGTGACCGTTCCAAAGAAATGGACTGTGGCGGGACCAGGCAAACGCGAACTCCAAACTAACAACGACGGCAAAAATACATTCCGATTCAGACCTGAGAATCCTGTTGTTGATGTCGTTCTCGTGGCATCGAAATTTGAACGATTTGCAATGACCGTTAAGGATATCGAGTTCGAATTACTTTACAATGCGAAACATCGAAAGAGCTTTGTGGCTATGGAATCTCTCGTTCCAGAACTACAGAATTGGATTGCTGACCGACTAACGGTTGCAGAGAATTACGGCCTGAAATATCCGTACGAAGCTCTCACTCTCGTGGAAGTACCTTCACATTTAAGGGTGCTTGGCGGAGGTTGGAGCATGGATTCTACCTTATACGGACCGGGCGTCGTCATGATCCGAGAGACTGGAATCCCAACGTCGAGGTTCGATGTTAAGTTTAAAGATCAGGATGGAGAGAAGTCGTTTCGAAATTTACTTTACTACGTCGACAACGACTATCAGAGCGGTAATCTTCTCAACGGAATCGCGCGCAACTTCGTAACTTACCAAACCTCTCCGTTTGGTCGTAGCGCTATTGCACTAAGAATTTTTCTTGAAGACATAGTAGGAGATCTCATCGTAGAGAGACTACCCTACTTTACGACGAACACTGCACTAAGTCCATCGGGAGTGACCCAAATTGATGTAGCTAGTCAAGGTTCAAGTACTCCCGTAAGCATCGGTGTCGGAAGTATGATTTTGAGAAACAGTAACACCCACAAGACTAGCATCCGGAGTATGATCGAAGAGAATGCATTGTCTGAACTCAACTTCCACGAAGACCCAATTCAGTCTTATCATGCGGTCTTATTCAGGAATACATATGCGTTAGCCGCCTTGAAAGAATGGGCCGACGAGGAAGTATTGGGCAACATTCTTAGAGATTTACTGCAAACATTTCGAGGCCAAAACTTTTCTTTTGGAGAATTTCGAGAAATCGCGATCGAGCATGAACCAAGATTTGACGAAATCACTCAAAACTTTATGACTTCCAGCGAGCTCCCAGGATATATAGTCTCGGATGTAACAATTGAAAAGTTGGCAACCGAAGATCCATCGACACAAATTTTCCAAACAGTTTTCGACCTTCGAAATGAAGGATCGGGACCCGGTGTCGTGACAGTTCGTTGGGATGAGGAGCAAGGATTCGGTTCCGACGGCGAAGAAGTTTCTCGAAATAGTCTAGATCCTTCGCTAATCGAACCGAATAGTTCCTACCGGTTCGCCATCAAGAGTAGTCAAAAACCAACAAAGCTTGTTATTGAAGCACCGATGTCTTTGAACCGTGAACCGATCGAACTGACAATTCCGTCTATAGATGACACTGAAATAGATACTGCTAGTTCCCGTCCTACTTCAATGAGGATTCAATGGAATCCCGGTCGTACAGACCAAATAGTCGTCGATGATCTTGATCAAGGATTCTCTGTGTCTGGGGAACCTCAAGAATGGCCCATACCATGGTTTATACCAAATTTCTTGGTGGAAATGGGTAGACCGTTTATGGAGGATTTCGAAGAAATTGACCGAGGATTACCCGTATACAATCAACGGAATCCTAGCGAGCAATGGACACGTTTCCAAGGTTCAGGTTTTGGCCGATATCGAAACACGTTCACCAGAGTCCAAAGTGTGCAGGAAGATGATCCTGATGCAAGTGCGTTTAGTGCGGAATTTGTGGTAGAGCTACCGAACAGTGGAGAGTGGGCACTCGAATACAGTGTGCCGAGTCGAATTTTATTGGAACAGATTCTTCAAGAACGTGACCCGGACGAGCAGAACTCTGATACAGGTGACGGAGAAGGTTCAGATTCTCAAGACAATCTTACTCTTGCACTCGTTGTTCAGTTTGACGACCAAGAAATTCCTTTCAACCTGGATCTGTTCACACTGAGGAACGAATTCCGCTTTGGAGATCAACATTTAATTGAAGGTTCGGCTACACCATGTTTCTGGGCTGCTCTCGGTTCCTATAACATAAAAGAACCCCGTGTCTCGGTCAAAGTTTCGAACAAGAGCTCTATTCGCGACACATTCGCGGACGCGGTTCGATGGACATTTTTGGGAGATGGAAACTCAGACGAATAGCTCTATTCTGAAGTCCTCTGCACTTTCTTATTGATTTTCTGCGATCCATTCTTCTTTTTTGATTGACAACAGGTCGTGTATCTCGTGTATGGGAACGCTTTTTGCTTATTAAATGTTCTGAAGATCGCGAGTACGAATTTCTTAAGAATTCTCAATGTTATAAATTATGGAACGAATCTCTCAATTTTCTCCTTGTATAACTCGCTATTCTGACATCTTTATAGTGTGTAAAATTCTTGAAAGTTTCAGATGTTCTATTGTATGTTCTTGTCGTTCCCAAGACAGCAATGGGAGCGAATCTGTCCATTCGTCGAGCGACTTCTCTTTCTGTCGAATTCGTTTCCTCGTGACTTCCTTAACGTGAACAGTATCTTAATACGTACAAACTGTTTTTTGCTCTATGACTACAAACTTCACTACTACGGTACAACCACCGGATAGAACGACTATGTTCATTCAACCTTCCCACCTTCACCAACCTCCTAAGAGAATTAGGCACTCCGTACGATTCCTACGGTACTTACCACTACCAGCCGTAATCTGCTCTGTTTTGTTTGGCCTCTCCAGTTGTGATCCACCTACCCAGACAAACTTTGACGTAGATGTACGGACTCCCGTACAAGTACAAGCTGTTAGGCTCGGAGATATCGAAAACATTGTGCCGTCTACGGGTAGACTACAACCACGCGAGAGTGCAACAGTCACAGCACAAGTACTTGGTCGATTGTACTATGAACGTGACGAAAACGGCGAGCGATTTTATGAAGGACACCAAGTCAAAAGGGGTGATGTTCTCGCGCGCATTTCAGGAGCAGAAGCTGAACTCAGTCTCAATTTACCCGCCAAGAAGCAAGAATTTGAAATCGCGCAACGAGAGTACAACCGCCAAGTCAAGTTGTACGAGGACGGCAACATTACGGAAAGAGATTTTGAGCAAACAAGGCAGACCTTCACAAATGCTGAAACCGCATACCGCCGCGCATTGTTAGATGAACAGAATATGGTAGTTTTTGCGCCGATGGATGGTGTGATTCTGAAATTAGCTCGCGACCAAGACAATATATTGTTAGCGGACGAAACTCTTATTAGTAGCGGCCAATTAATAGCACAAATCGCTGATCTTTCTAGTTTAGAGGCTAATATCGGTTTGGTATCGACCCAACGAAAAAAAATTGAGATAGGGGACCCAGTACGTATACGACCATCTGCGGCATATGATGAAGAGACGTACGACGGAATTCTCGAACGCATATTACCATTGGTTGATGAACAATCACACACGTACCCGGTCGTTGTCGTAGTACCAAATGATGACTTATTGCTGCAGCCACGTAGCTTTGTAGAAGTTGAGATTATTATTGAACAGAGACTCCAAGTACCCTACGTCTCGCATGACTCAGTCAAGAAGAACCGCAACAACCACGATGTCGTCTTTGTCGTCGAAGGACAACGGGTCGTGGAACGCCGCGTGCGTTTAGGCCTACAGGACGACGAACACATAGAAATTCTGGAGGGAGTCGAGCTAGGTGAGCGCGTCGTGTTTGGCGGCGTTGAACATTTATGGGGTGGTCAAACCGTTAACGTCGTTCGCGAGTTGTGAGTTTCTTTGAGTCTTGTGCTGGCGTCGCCGTACGACGGCCAATAGCAGTTTGCGCGACCGCTGTTGCGGTCGCTCTAGTTGGAATTTTTTCCCTTAGTGAACTGCCCATTGATTTGCTGCCAGATATTAAGACTCCATCTGTCGTCGTCGCTGTTAATGC
Organism: Gammaproteobacteria bacterium; assembly: GCA_009837185.1. Taxonomy (GTDB): domain Bacteria; phylum Pseudomonadota; class Gammaproteobacteria; order Pseudomonadales; family Azotimanducaceae; genus Bin55. The sequence goes on from VXUA01000057.1 coordinate 49,149, forward strand.
CGGCGACCGGCCGCCGGAAGAAATGCAACGTCTCTACGGAGAGAGATTGGAAAATCTGGTCTTGTCCGTTTCAGGCGTACGAAGCGTTGAACAAGTTGCTCGCACGGGTCGATTGGTTGCTACTGTGCACCTCGATTGGGAATCCGATCTCGACAATGCCGTAATCGACATTGGGAGTGCTCTTAGTAGTCTCAGTAGCGATCAGCAAGTTGATTACGTCACCATCCGTAGGTTTGATCCAAGTCAAGAACCGATTTTGACGTTAGGGATGCTCGCCAAAGAAGAGGGTAATCCTGATCTCATCGGACTCCGGCAGATTGCACGACGTCAAATCGCTACCGCACTTGAAACTCTACCGGGTGTCGCGGAAGTTCGTGTCGTTGGAGGACGGAAACGAGAAATTTCCGTCCACTTCGATGAGTTCCGGGCTGCCGAGTTCGGAATTACACTAGGCCAACTCCAAGGTCGAATCAACGCGGAGAATCAAGAATTCAGTCCGGGTGTGATAGAAGATCAGGGACAAATCTTTACGATCCGAGGAAGAACTCGGTACGAGGACATCAACGACATAGAAAACGTTGTCGTGCAATTCCTGACACCGCAAGGAGGCGGTGCGCGCATCGCAGTGCGGGTGCGTGATGTTGCTGAAGTAGTCGAAAGTGAACAAGAACATGACCATGTCGTCTTGGTGAATGGACGCGAGGGTGTAGGGCTGTCCGTGTACAAGGAAGCCGGAGCAAATACGGTAACGGTTTCGAATACGATTAAGGAAGCCCTCGCAGGTGCTGTCGAAGACTTACCTGGAGTTGATGTCCACGAAATCTCTGATAACGCTACACTCGTCGTAGAAGCACTGGATGACTTAAGGCTAGCTGCCGGTCTCGGTATCGCTTTAGCGATCTTGGTTCTAGCAGTGTTCTTACGCTCCCTCGGGGCTACTTTTATTGTCAGTGCCGCTGTGCCGGTCTCGATCCTCGCAGCGATTTTCTGTATGTCCTTTTCAGATCATAGCTTGAACATTATTACCTTGGGAGGACTTGCGCTGGGTGCAGGAATGCTCGTCGATAACGCCATTGTCGTAGTCGAGTCCATGTATCGACGGATAAGACTTGGTGACACTCCAGCCGAAGCAGCCAAAAAAGGCACTGGATTGGTCGCGGGTGCAATCACCGCTAGTACCCTAACAACCTGTGTGGTGTTCATACCAGTGTTTTTTGTTGAGGGTTTAGCGGCACGGCTCATCGATGGGATCGCATTTACCGTTGTGATTTCACTGGTCGCGTCCCTCTTAGTAGCGATTTTCCTCATTCCGGCACTCGGACGCTGGTTTCTAAGCCCAGCTAAGCTCGACGATCATGGGGCTGTCGTTCCCGAAAGAGTCCCTCTATCGCGACGTGCGGTGGAAAAAATCGTACGTGGCTTTCTCAGAGTACCGTTCTTGATCGTGTTGTTGAGCGCGGGTATTGTCAGTGGTGCGGTGTGGCAGTTACTTAAGCTCGGGACTGAGCTACTGCCGCCGTCAGATCCCAAACAATTTTCCATTCGATATATTGGTCAAAGTGGCCAACGTGTTGAAGCTACGACAAACGTCATCAGCGGTCTTGAGTCTTCGATCCGAGAGAGTGTTCCGGAGTTCGTCGCTGCAACCTTGGCCGAAGTTGGACGATTGCCCGATGATGAAAGAACTATCCGGCGTGAAGCCGCCGAGGAGAACACCGCGCGCTTAACCGTACGTATTACGAACGAGAGTCCGCCTGTTAACGCATACGCAAACGCTCTACGAGATGATCTAGATCAAATCCCCAACGCGGAAGTAGAGTGGGAACTGAATCGCTCAGCGCTCAGTGAAGTACTGGATAGCGGTGATGCTCCAGTCGTGGTGGAGATTGCTGGTAGTACGCTGTACGACATCCGTGAAGTCACCGAAAGTGTCCAAAACAAAATGTTGGAACTCGATGAGTTATGGAATGTTCGTTCGAGTTTCGAAGGTGGACCACCCGAACTCCGCGTGAAGTTGAATCGCAGCATGGCGGACGCTTTGCAAATCAATGTGGATACGGTCGCGCAAGTCATTCAAGCAAGCCTTGAAGGTCGGGAAATTACGCGACTCGCAGTTGGAGACGAAGAGTACCCAATTATGCTGCAAATTGACAAGCCAACTCGAGAAGAACTTAAAAATGTGACTTTTACTACTTCGTCAGGGATTAAAGTAACCATCGGTGAAGTCACGGAGTTTGTGGAAGCCACTGGGGCTCGAGAAATTTTGCGCAAAAATCAGCGTCTGACGTCGCAGATTACAGCATTGGTAAACGATGAATATACCTTGCCCCAAGCGATTGCTGCAGTTGATGGCATTCTGAAACAACAACCGCTGACACTTGGGATGACGGCTCAATTAGGCGGTGCCGAGCAGGAAAGAGCGGCGACGTTTGGCGAACTGCAACTGGCAGCAATTCTCGCGTTCATACTGGTTCTAATGGTTCTGGCAGGTACTTTCGAGTCTCTCTTGCAACCGATAACCATACTGTATGCTATCCCACTCGCGCTAGTGGGTGTCGCAGTCGCTCTTGTACCTATGGGTAATCCATTAGGTGTAATGTCCATGTTGGGACTCATAGTGCTCTCCGGGGTTGCTGTTAATGATGCCGTTCTATTAATCGTCACTGCGAAACAGTTAATGCAAGATGGCAAAGATCGAGTCACCGCGCTGTCTGAAGCTGCGGGCATTCGTCTTCGTCCCATAACTATGACTACTTTGACGACCGCATTAGCCTTAACGCCACTTCTTTTTGGTGGAGGTGAAGGTGCAGTACTTCGCCAACCCATGGCACTAACGATCATAGGAGGCTTGGTGGCATCTACGATCGGGTCGTTGTTCATCTTACCGTGCTTGTATCTCACGTTCGACAAGTTCACGGATTTGTTCAGGAGAAAGAACCCAACAGTTGCTACGGTATCCGCTTGATAGAGGAGTTTAAACTCCGCTTGCTCTGCGCGTCCGTCGATTCGTAGCTCTGACCGAGTTGTTCATTTAATTCATCGAACAACTCAGCGCGATTTAGCAAATTTACCGCGTCTCAACATCCGGTAGAACTACAGATATATTTGGGAACTCTATACCCGTTTACCCAAAACTACTGAGCAGCTAGTCAGTAATGAGTATAGTTTAAAAAATTCTACCTATTTGTAGTGAGAAGCTGAACCCGTCTTTATCGCTATCGAGCAGTACTCCGAAGTCAGCTCCAATGATAATATTGTCCGTCATTGGAAACAACATTCCGCCAGAAATCGTTCTATTGTCACTGTCGTCTAAGCTATACACGGTTCCTCGTAACTTGAACGGTCTCATTTCCAACCATACCCCAGCGAGAAAATTCCACTCTTTATCGCTCTCGCTTTCACCGCGTAGGTTGAGTTTTGTTGACGCAAATGATGCACCGATAAAGGGAGTCCACTTGTCAAAATCCCGGCCGATTTCTCCGGTTAATGTTGTTGCAGTGCTGTCACCAGAGAGACGGGCCTTGTCAGGACAACCTTCAGGACTGATACATAACAAAGCTCCGCAAATATCAAGGTCGCCAGAATACTGAGTGAGACTTGCACCTAAGTACAAACTCTCCTCTGTGAAATTGTAGAAGCTTGCGCCAAATCCAAGCGCAGATGACTCGACAGTAAATCCGGTTTCAGAATCCTCACTCTCGTCTGTTGTTTGTCCAACCGACCCGAGAATTATTCGCTCCCCGAGAGTTATTCGGCTGTCTGCAAAAGCACTAACAGACAGTAAGATCAACGGCAGGATTATTAGGTTTTTCATTAGGATTCTCCGAGTGTTTAAGGATTACCCATTTTATCGACGTTTCGATAAAATCGTTCTTGCAAATTTCGCTTGACTTCCTAGGTCGGGTTGCTCATCTAATACAACAGCTGTTTCAGCGAATAGGTGAGAATTCCACCATCAAGTGAGATGGGCACCGGTCACCTGGCCCATTGGATTTCTGGTATTCGCTGCGTGGATGGGGACATGTTTTTTCTTAGTCTGTAGGGGGACCGAATCCCAACTCTCGTGGAGCCAGTGGTTTGGATTCTGCGTATGGTCCGAACTTCCAATCGTTTTCTCCTCTGCTCTGGACGTAGTATTCGCTGCAAAGGGTCAAAATAGACCTCTACTGTTTGAGATCTATGTTCAAGATTGGCACTTTTTCGTAATCATAACGGCCATTTTCTCAATGTGGACCTTTGTTCTCCAAACCCAAGGATTAAGGAGCTGGACGTCTAAAGGGATCGGAGTTTGCATTGGGCGAGTTTTGCTGGCAAATTTGATGACCGTAGTTCCAATAGCCCTAGTTCTCTTTGCTTTTCTTTCTCTAATAAGCGGGGGTGCTTGAGGAACCAAACTTACATGCTTTAGCGCACACGTAATTTGGACTAATTAAAGGAGCACGTTGATTTAAAGCTATAGTTCCCAAAACATTAATAACGAAAAACCATTTAGAACTTAAAAACTGTTTTTTGCGACCTCTCGAGAAACAAAAAAAGGGATCGATTGATCCCTTTTTTGTGCTGCTCAAAACAGCGTAGCTTGCACGCGATAGCGTGATTACATCATGCCACCCATGTCAGGCATGCCACCTCCGCCTGGAGGCATCGCAGGTTTATCTTCAGGCTGCTCACTAACCATTGCTTCGGTCGTGATCATCAAACCAGCAACTGAGGCTGCTGCTTGTAAAGCATGTCGAACAACTTTGGCGGGGTCAGGAATACCGCGCTCAATTAAGTCGCCATATTCGCCAGTCGCACCATCGAAGCCTTGGTTCCCCGATAAGGAACGAACTTTGTCGACGACTACTGCGGGCTCGGCTCCAGCATTTTGCGCAATCTGTCGAAGTGGGAACTCCATTGCACGCAAAGCGATGTTTATACCAGCGTTCTGATCTTCGTTGTTGCCTGTCAGCTCGCCGATTTTCTGTAACGCGCGAATTAAAGCAACACCTCCACCGGCAACAATGCCTTCTTCAACGGCCGCTCTTGTAGAGTGAAGAGCGTCTTCAACTCGAGCCTTCTTCTCTTTCATCTCGATTTCAGTGGGTGCGCCGACCTTGATTACGGCTACACCACCAGCGAGTTTCGCGAGTCGTTCTTGCAACTTCTCTCGATCATAGTCTGAAGAGGTGTCCTCAATCTCTTGTCTGATCTGGTTGATGCGACCAGCGATCTTGTCTTTCTCTCCTGCGCCATCAACGATGGTAGTGTTTTCTTTGGTACTCGAAATGCGTTTTGCGGTACCAAGATCTTCAAGCGTAACACCTTCGAGCGTTAACCCAACTTCCTCGGAGATCACTGTTGCACCTGTGAGAATTGCAATATCACCTAGCATAGCTTTGCGACGATCACCAAAACCTGGAGCTTTCGCTGCAGAAATCTTTACGATTCCGCGCATGTTGTTAACAACTAGAGTTGCTAGTGCTTCGCCTTCGATGTCTTCGGCGATTACCATAAGAGACTTTCCACTCTTCGCCACGGATTCCAGAATTGGAAGCATGTCGCGAATGTTGGAGATTTTCTTATCGCAGAGCAAGATGTAAGGGTCTTCCAATTCGGCAGACATTGATTCTTGTTTGTTGATAAAGTAAGGGGATAAGTATCCACGGTCGAACTGCATACCCTCAACGACATCAAGTTCGTTATCAAGGCCACTTCCTTCTTCAACCGTAATCACGCCTTCCTTGCCAACTTTTTCCATGGACTCAGCAATGATCTCGCCGACGGACGTATCGCTATTTGCAGATACTGTTCCGACTTGAGCGATCGAAGTAGAGTCTTCGCAAGGAATGGACATTTCGTGGAGTTCTTTTACCGCAGCTTGAACGGCTTTGTCAATACCACGTTTTAGATCCATTGGGTTCATCCCTGCTGCGACGGCTTTCAGCCCTTCTACGAGAATAGCTTGAGCTAACACTGTCGCAGTAGTAGTGCCATCACCAGCTTCGTCGGAAGTCTGACTTGCAACTTCCTTGACCATCTGGGCACCCATGTTTTCAAACTTGTCACCAAGTTCGATTTCTTTTGCTACTGATACACCATCCTTTGTGACAGTCGGTGCACCAAATGATTTATCCAAAATGACGTTCCGTCCTTTGGGACCTAACGTTACCTTAACCGCGTCAGCTAGAACGTTGACACCTTCTAGCATCTTCGAACGCGCGTCGTCGGCAAACTTAACTTCTTTTGCAGCCATAATTAATTTTTGCTCCTTTGTTGATTTCGTTTAGGATTCGATGACACCGAAGATTTCATTCTCTGACAGAATGAGAATCTCCTCGCCTTCAAACTTAACGGTATTACCACCGTATTGCCCGAAGACAACTCGGTCGCCGACTTTGACTTGGGGAGCGTGGGTATTGCCGCGATCATCTCTCTTACCAGGACCAACAGCTAATACTTCGCCCTGCTGAGGTTTCTCGGTCGCCGTATCTGGCAACACAATGCCTCCCGCAGATAGAGTCTCCTCTTCCAGACGACGAACAATTACTTTGTCGTGAAGTGGTCTAATTTGCATTAATTCTTCTCCGAAGACTTGTTGTTAAAAAGAAAGTTAGCACTCTCAGCCTGAAAGTGCTAATTTGGAGATTATGTAGGGATGAGCACTAATTTTTCAAGACAAATAGGAAGCTTTTTTCGACATTTTGTTAAAAATTTCTTGGAAAATTTGATTAATACTGATAATTAGCACGACTGCTCAGGAAATCAGACACTTTCAAGGACGAAATCTACCTACTCTATGAACTCTCAGCATTCCCCATCTACATCTCCAACGCCAGATGTGCATCGAACGTTCGGTATGACAATACACGCGATGTTTACCCAAACTCGGCTCTGGCAAATCTTCGGTTTGGGCGTCGCCTCAGGATTCGGATTTCTCATTCACCGTACTCCCGTGACCTTGTGGCTAATATCCGAGGGTCGAAGTCGAACAAGTATTGGATTATTTGCAGCCGTATTGTTGCCGTATGCTTTCAATTTTGTTTGGGCTCCGTTAGTTGACCACCTCAGAATTCCGTTTGTTTCAAGGCTTGGGCAACTCAGATCATGGTTGTTCCTGAGCCTCGTTGTTATGTTTGGCTGTACTCTCGGAGCAAGTTTTCTGGAACTTCCTACACACGTAACGATTAAAGCTCCCTCTATAGAATCGTCTCCGACTGTCAACATTACGGAAGTACGTGTTCAAACAGGTGAATATGTCGAGCAAGGTAGCGTTCTTTTTGTTGTTCGTGCAGGTTCGTCCACCGAGTCTGTGAGTTCACCTACATCGGGCCGCGTAATCAATATCTCAAACGAGTCCGGGGATGTTGTAAAACCGGATGATCCGGTCGTAATTCTTAGAGAGGAAGCGAACAACGCCAGCGTCGAACCTGAGAGCGATGATCAATCTGCGAAACGACCAAACTGGTGGCCGGAATTTTCACCTCTGTTTATTTTGGCACTGTTGATGGTGACACTAGCGTTCGCATCCGCGACGTTAGATATTGCCACTGCAGGCTATAGGATTACGATTATTCAAGAGCATGAAGGGCACCTAGTCGGATTGGCGGCTTCAATGGAAATCGCGGGGTGGTGGGCAGGCTTCACCTTGCCAGCTGTTGCGATTGTGGGTACAGACTTCTTGGGTTGGAGTTGGCCGACGGTGTTTAAATGGTTAGCGGTGTTCTTCGTACTCCTCATCTTGTTCTTGCTGTTCTGTACCAAAGAGCCTCAACGACCTTCGCACGCTGCTTCCCGAGAACGTGGAGTAGACCGGATATTTGACGAATTAATTGTGAAGCGCTTGCTTGGCCCTGTAATCGAATTCTTTAAGCGAAATGGTGCAGCTCTTGCACTGTGTCTTCTCTTCTTTCTGGTAAGTTTTAAACTTGGCGAAGCGTTCCTTGGCAACATGTCCACAAATTTCTACAAAGAAGTGGGTTTCGCGAATACTGAACTATGGTTATTTTCAAAACTGGGAAACTTTGCGGTCATCGTTCCGACGACAATTCTCGCAGGCATGTTTGTAGGCAGATTTAAGATAACGCCGACGCTTGTTGTTGCCGGAATCGCGATGGCATCGACAAATCTGATGCTAAGCTGGATGGCCATTGTAGGAGACTCCTTAGTTTTGTACTTCTTCACAATATTGTTCGACGGCATCACTGCGGCATTTTCAACGGTAGCTTTTGTTACGTTTATCACTATGTATACCGCGCGTCTGCATGCTACAACACAATACGCTGCGATGGCATCTATAGCAAATTCTGGTCGAACAGTGATTGCTATGGTGTCTGGTCTTGTAGTTGATTTGCTTGGTGGAAATTGGACGCTGTTTTTTATCTTGACAGCACTCTGGATCATTCCTGTGATGGGGATCCTCCATGTACTTACGCGCTTGGTAAAAATCCGCGAAGCTGAAGGTGTTCAAGTAAAAACTTATCAGGAATAACAACCACAGTCGTCATTCGCGAAAGTTCTTAAACTGTATTGGAATTCCTAATTCTGCTTCCCGCAGTGTCGCGATCACTCGTTGAAGGTCGTCTCGTTTCTTTCCTGTAACACGTACCTGCTCAGCTTGAATCTGAGGCTGTACCTTCAATTTCAAATCTTTGATCAACTTCACGATCTTCCTACACATGTCCGTCTCAATTCCGCTCACGACATGTAGCCTCTGTCTCTTGACTTTGCCGAGTGCTTCGATGTCTCCAGGTTGTAGAGCTTGAACATCCACTCCACGTCCTGCCAATTTCACCCGTAATATATCGATCAACTGTCCAAGCTGAAACTCTTCTTCCGCCCACAACAAAACTGAAGTGCCATCAAATTCAAAACCGGCATCGACTTTATTGAAATCGAATCGAGTCCGCAAATCTCGCCAGCTTTGATCAACGGCGTTCCGAATTTCTTGAGTGTCTACTTGTGAAACAACGTCAAATGATGGCACGGTGCATTTCCTCCCACTATATTTTTATTTAAACTAATCACACTATTGCCCGAGATGTATCAATATGCCTGATCGAATCACAAGAGTCACCACTCAGAGCGGAGATGGCGGTACCACGAGACTGGCTACCGGAGAGGTACACCAGAAAGGTGACGACCAAATTGAACTTGTCGGCGTTCTGGACGAAGCAAATTGCGCACTCGGTTTGTTGGTACAGTTTATCGAACCGAGATATCACAAACAATTAAAGCAGATACAGTCCCGAATTTTCGATATTGGAGCAGCAGTCGCGACAGGTATACCTCAACCTGTTTGGTACGCGGAAACAGAATCCATCTCAAATGCTACGCAAGAGCTCAACACTACGTTGGAACCACTAAAGGAATTCGTAATTCCAGGAGGAGGTCATGCTTCAGCACATGCTCATGTTGCCCGTGCCAAAGTCCGTCATGCGGAAAGAGTGTTTTGGCGTGTTGCCAATGATGAATTGCGATCGTCGGGACAAGGCGCGTACTTGAATCGAGTTTCAGATTACCTTTTTGTGCTCGGAAGGGTCGTCGCCGACGAAGAAGAAATGTGGCTACCGTTAAAACCGACTTAAACAGCAACTTGTCCTGAAGAATCGCGGCACTCACAGGCCGCGTGGCTAATGCTTGTTGAATAGATTGTCCTACTCAGGCAAGCACTATAAATCTGCTAGCAACAGTACTTCAACTGGTCTCAAACCCGTAAGTGTGCAGAAGTTCGTTTAACACAGCGTCTAGGAGACTACTATTGAAAGCAACCTACGTCCGCGTTTGATCCGTTTTCACTAATTTTTGCTAACAGCAACCTCAACGGGTTTTGGGTCAGGTGTGTCGAATTTCGTCGAAAAGAATAGAAAACTCACAATGTAAGTTCCCATATAGAGCAACCAAACAGCTCCCATTTCTTCGAGAAACCTCAAATCCAGAGTTGACGACACTATTATCGCGATGGGGAATGGAAAAACGTACCTAACCCGTCCGTTCATAGGAGTCCTGAAAGATTCTGTAATTTTTCTTTGAAAAAATAAAAAACTCAAGGTGTGCCATCCTATAGCACACAACGCCGCTATTCCTATAGCTATAAACGGACCTAGATCTGCCAGACCCATCGATACCATTACCAACAGGATAGTGGAAACGAATGTCCTAGTAGAATCGGGCATAGGAATCCTGAACGATTGCTTAGACTTTCTCAGAAAGAATGCAAAAGAAACGATGTAGGTGCCTGCCGCAAGTATAAACACTATTCCCAAAGCTCCGAAGAGCCCAGCATGCTTTATCAGACGCGACCATATAACGATCAGGAAGACTACACCGACAAGTAACCAGATCAAAAAACCGGACATAGAATCGTCGGAAGAAGTAGACTCTCTTCCACTACTTTGAATAGGAGCTTCGTTCATTTTCTCATATTTTTTCCTAGTAGCTGAAATCCGCAGGTTTTCTAGAGTCAGAGTCCCCTCTGTAGACCATGTACGTTACGAACTCATTCTATACAAAATCCGCATGGTCTCCCCCTAGAGAGAAAGCATGCGAATATTTGCTAGCTGAGCACCCAATGCTTGCATAAATCGACCGGCTTCAGCACCGTTGACCGCGCGGTGATCATACGAAAGCGACAAGGGCAGCATCTGCCGAGGTGTAAACATTCCGTGCATCCAAATCGGCTTCGTCGTTAGTTTTGATACTCCTAAAATCGCGACCTCTGGTGCGTTGATTATCGGCGTAAAACCGGTTCCGCCAATTGGTCCTAAACTCGATACGGTAAACGTCGCGCCAGCGAGATCATCTGGTACGAGTTTTTTATCAACTGCAGCTTTGGCCAAGCGTTTTGCTGCTTCAGCAATTTCTCGCACTCCCTTTTTGTCGACATCTCGAATCACAGGCACTACTAATCCCTCAGGGGTGTCGACTGCTATACCTATATGAAAGTACTTCTTGATGACAAGGTGGTCAAAGTTAGGATGTATCGACGAGTTAAACGTTGGAAATTCCCTCAATATGTTCGCGCAAGCTTTGAGGATGAACGGTAGTGGCGAGAGTCGTTCGGATCGATCCGAAACTTGGCCGTTATATTCACTCCGGAAGTTCTCCAAGTCTGTGACATCGACTTCGTCTAGTTGTGTGACGTGGGGTAGATTAACCCAACTCTTGTGGAGATTTGCCGCGCCCTTCTTGCGCATTCGTGAGAGTGGTACAGTCTCAACTTCTCCAAACTTTGTGAAGTCTGGTAGTTCGATGGGTTCAATCCCTGTCCCACCGGTCTGACTGACTCCAGTTGTGATTCGCTGCTTTACAAAGACCTTGACATCGTCTTTGAGAATTCTGCCTTTCGCACCCGATCCGGCTACTTCCGTGAGTTGCACACCCAGTTCGCGCGCTAATTTTCGCACAGCTGGACCTGCATAGACGAGAGTAGTGTCCGTTTCTACGGTTCGCTCAGTCTCGACTCTTTGAGACGGAGGTGTAGGAGTTGGAGGGGTCGATGGCGTAGGTGGTGTTGGAGGTGTCGGAGGTGTTGGTGGAGTCGGTAGTTCTATCTCATCAGTTGGGCTAGTTTTGTCTTCTGTTGTTGTCTGCGGTTCCGGTTCTGTAGGTTGCGCCTCGGTAGTCGGGGCTTGCTCGTCAGTTTCACCCGAGTCGGTGGCTTCACTCTCGGCTTCTACCACGACGATGTGATCACCGGTGTTTACAACTGCTTCCAGCTCAACCAGTACTTCCTTGATCTGTCCAGCGATAGGAGCTGGCACTTCCATTGAAGCTTTATCCGATTCTATTACGATCAATGCGTCTCCGACGGCAATTGAGTCACCTTCACTGACACATACTTCTATAACTTCAACATCGGCGGCATCGCCGATGTCTGGAATCTCAACTTTGATTGTGGTCATGCTAACCTTGGATCTTCCTTGCGTACATCAATTGCTAAGTCCTTTATCGCTTTCTGCACTTCCTTTGCTGGAACTACTTGTGCATCCATAAGTTCTTTCAATGCCGCTAAGATAATGTAATTCTGGTCGACTTCAAAATGCCGTCGTAGATTGGCTCGCGTGTCGCTACGACCAAACCCGTCAGTACCCAACACGCGGTACGGAGCGTCGAAGAATCCTCGAATAGAGTCAGCATGGGACTTCATGTAATCGGTTGCGGCGATGTTCGGTATAGTCCCATCCAAAACAGTACCAACGTACGGTCTCTTTGGTTCCTTAGTGGGATTCAACAAGTTCCTGCGTTCCGTGGAAGTTCCATCTCTTGCCAACTCGGTGAAACTCGTGACACTGAATACACGAGTTGAAACATCGTAGTCCTCTGCCAATCTTTGACCCGCATGTAACACTTGTTGAAGAATCGTCCCACTTCCAAGTAAATTCACTACACGACCACTCGCTCTTTTTTCGTCGCCAAAAGTCTTGAAAGGATAGATGCCCTTCAATATGCCCTCTTCCACTCCCTTCGGCATCGCTGGTTGCTCGTAGTTTTCGTTCATTAACGTAATGTAGTAGAAAACATGCTCACTTTCCTCGAACATGCGTCTTATACCTTCATTGATGATGACGGCTAATTCATAAGCAAAGCCAGGATCGTATGAGATACAGCAAGGAATCGTACTCGCGAGTACGTGACTATGTCCGTCTTGGTGTTGCAAACCCTCGCCGTTGAGCGTCGTTCGACCCGCCGTTGCTCCCAACAGAAAACCTCGGGCTTGCATATCTCCTGCTAACCACGAAAGATCACCTACACGTTGAAATCCAAACATGGAATAAAAAATGTAGAACGGAATGAGTGTGTATCGATGCGTGCTATACGAGGTCGCCGCCGCTAACCATGCCGAAAATGCACCTGCTTCGTTGATTCCTTCTTCCAATACCTGACCCGTCCTAGATTCACGATAAGCAGTGAGTTCGCCCGAGTCAACTGGTTCATAAAGCTGACCTTCCGAGGAATAGATTCCAAGTTGTTGGAACATACCTTCCATCCCAAACGTGCGTGCTTCGTCGGGAATGATCGGAACAATTCGATCTTTGATTTCCTTGTTCCGCAACAAGGTAGCCAGAATGCGAACAAAAGCCATGGTAGTGGAAATCGCGCGTCCTCGAGAACCTTCGATCTGCGCCTTGAAAGTACTTAAACCGGGGGCTGCAAAGCGTTCTTCAATCTCCACTCTATGCGGTATTGGTCCTCCTAACTTTTCCCGCCGAGACTGCAGATAAACCATCTCTGGGCTACCCTCTGGAGGACGATAGTAAGGCACATCGTTAAGGTCTTCATCACTGATGGGAATGTTGAATCGATCGCGGAAGTGTTTAAGTTCCTCAAAGTTCAACTTCTTGACCTGATGAGTCTTATTCTCGGCTTCGCCGGCATCGCCCATGCCGTAGCCTTTGACTGTTTTGACTAATATCGCGGTGGGTTGACCTTGATGCTTAATCGCGCGTTCATACGCAGCGTAAACTTTATATGGGTCGTGTCCGCCACGATTGAGTTGCTCAATCGCTTCGTCAGACATGTCTTGAACCAGCTCTTTGGTCTCCGGATACTTCCCAAAGAACTCATCTCGGGTGTACTGAGAACCCTTCGCTTTGCAGTTTTGGTAGACACCGTCGACCGTTTCGTCCATGAGTTGTTGTAGTACGCCGGTATTATCCCGTGCGATTAACGGATCCCAGTACCGACCCCAAACGACTTTGATGACATTCCAGCCTGAGCCGCGAAATTCACCTTCAAGCTCTTGAATAATCTTCCCGTTTCCTCGAACTGGACCATCGAGGCGTTGGAGATTGCAATTAACAACGAAAATGAGGTTGTCCAAGCACTCTTGACCAGCGAGTGAGAGTGCGCCTAGAGATTCCGGTTCGTCGCACTCACCATCACCGAGAAAAGCCCAAACCTTGCGATCGCCCATAGGAACCAAACCACGAGCGTCGAGATATTTCATTACATGGGCTTGGTAAATTGCTTGGATCGGTCCCAACCCCATGGATACAGTAGGAAACTGCCAATAATCAGGCATCAGTCGAGGGTGGGGATATGAAGACAGACCATCACCACCGGTCTCTTGCCGGAATAGGTCTAACTGTTCTTCGCTAATTCGCCCTTCGAGATAAGAGCGCGCATAGATTCCCGGCGAACTGTGTCCCTGGTAATACACCAAATCGCCCGCGCTATCCTCTGTAGGACCACGGAAAACGTGATTAAAACCAACGTCATACAATGTCGCAGCCGAGGCAAACGTCGAGATATGACCACCTAAATCGCCGTCTTTGCGATTCGCACGCACTACCATCGCGAGGGCGTTCCACCGCGTCATACTGCGAATACGGCGTTCGATGTATGGGTCTCCCGGTAAAGGAACCTGTTGCTCGATGGGGATCGTATTTCGGTACGGTGTTGTTAAGTTGGGTAAAGGAGTACCTAATTGCGCCGCGCGCGCAGACAGTTGTTTGAGCAAAAATGAAGCGCGCTCTTGACCACCAAACTCCAAGACGTTATCCAGCGCACTGAGCCACTCTCGCGTCTCTTCCGGATTTTGATCTCTATGTTGCGTGCCGTCTGCCATGAACGTTGTAAATTACTGAACAGCGAGCATTATAGAACGTAGTATGTAACAGGGAGTCCGATTACGATTCAAACCCTATCTCAAATGCGACCTGTCTTAGACAAACTTGTTCCGACTAGCGCAACGTATGAACAATCCTGAGTTGATTATCTGTAGTAGAATATTGCTGTGTCAATACTGACAAGTCGGCAAATCATTGATCCTTACGAAGAAAGTTAAACGTGTTATTTGGCTGTTTTGGGGTGGTCTGTTCTTTTTAAACTTGACCGCCACTACTGGAGCATACATTTTCTGTGCATTCTCTACTCAGTTATATTTGATCATGATTGGGGGAACAGCACTTCTAGCTCTTGCTGGAGTGTTTTCTTTACGGTTTTCAATGTCACAGGTAGAAAAAAGTCTTCGAGATTGAAAGATAGCGTGAAAGTTCATATCAAGCAAAGTCTCGTGTGCCGCTAATCTGAATGCACTGTTCCTATACGTCATTGATCGTGTAGCAAGAATTCGATTCTCTGTAGATTGGAGAAGAGTACGTTCGATAGATCGACGATTCTGAACAACCTCATCCGGTTAATCATTCAAAATTGGGTTCAATAGCGATCGACGTAGCCCGATTCGTATCGCTAGTGGAATGTGAGCTTGAGCGAGCGGTACTACGTTTCTTGTAGAAGACTAAGTTTGCGCAATCTGTCCTTGAACATCGGCCAATCAAACTGCGGTCCTGGATCCCATTTTCGATCAGGTGCTATTTCGTTGTGGCCAACGATCCGATGTGGTTGAATGCAAGGATAGCGATCCATCAAAACTCGTGTGATCGTAATCAGTGCAGAATATTGATTTTCGGTAAACTGTACTCTTTCAGTCCCCTCTAGTTCGATCCCAATTCCAAAATTATTACACTCATCTTGTCCTTGGAACGAAGACTCTCCCGCATGCCATGCACGTCGATCAAAGGGTACGAACTGCGTGATTTTTCCGTTTCGGTCGATAAAGACATGGCTCGATACGCGTACGCCATCCAAGGAAGAATAACTTGGATGTGCACCAGAGTCTAGCGAATTCGTGAATAATCTTTCAACTTCACCTGTTCCAAATTCACCCGGTGGTAAAGATATTGCGTGGATTACAAGCAAAGAAATATCATATCCCATAGGACGTTCGTCCTGATTCGGACTTGGAATCCGGCGCACGCGATCCAACCAATGATCTTCTGTAATTCTTAAGTCGTTTACCGCTTCAATATTTACCATATGTGATGAGTAGGTGAAAGTACCTCAAGAAGTTGTCTCTGCTAACGTGCGCGCAGCACTAGACGAGGATCTTGGTCCAGGCGATTTGCACGCCGTACTGGTTGACTCTTCCAGGTGCAGCAACGCGCACGTGATTACTCGTTCTCAGGGAATATTATGCGGTCAAGATTGGGTTAATGAAACCCTCCGACAGAGTTCCGACGAAATCACTTCTTTGTGGCACGTCGAAGATGGTGCTACTATTTCGCGTAGCGACAAGATTGTCACCTTAAACGGACCCTGTCATGTTCTATTACGAGTAGAACGGACGATGTTGAATTTTCTCCAACTGCTCTCCGGCACTGCCACTCGAGTCCATGAGTTTGCTACGTTTATTCAACACACTTCAGCTCGCATTTTGGATACGCGCAAAACTCTCCCAGGACTAAGATATGCGCAGAAATATGCGGTGCTCACTGGTGGTGGTTCAAACCATCGTTTTGGACTCTTTGACGCATTCCTCATCAAGGAAAATCATATTCTTAGCGCCGGTGGAATTTCGACCGCACTTCAACTAGCCCGAAAAGGACACCCCAACCGCTTCTTGGAGATTGAAGTTGAGACTCTGCCAGAATTAGAGGAAGCACTACAGGGATTTCCCGATCGAATTATGCTGGATAACTTTTCGTTGCCTCAGCTGAAGGAAGCGATTCAAATCGCGAGAGACTTCGACCGTGTACACGACAAACACACGGAATTGGAGGCTTCTGGTCAAATCAATCTGTCGAACATAGTCGCAGTCGCAGAAACAGGTATTGATTGCATCTCCTTGGGTACGCTCACAAAAGACGTAGCGGCACTAGATTTTTCGATGCGCATTCAGGAGTGATTTAAAACCAACTTCCTTGGGTCGCTCGACACATCCAGAGCTCATTACTTTAGCTCTAAGGTACCTCTACCGATACCTTCGCCAAGTTTAATGCAATTTTCATGTCGGAGTGTACGAACGCGGGTTCGTAGTTCAAGATATCTCGGTCAGTCATACCTACCTGCACACATCTTTGTCGCCATGTGTTTTGAATCTTCGTCGCCATTTCAAATGCCATCCCCGATGCAATTTGTTCTTCGATCTCAAACAATGGTGCCACTTCAATTGCAGCTTGAATCGATGGTTGCAATCCGCTTAATTCACTGATACCTGTCTTAAGGTGTGTTCGTCCAAATGGCTGAGGATTGATATCAAAGGCTGGCGATAAGCTCCACCTTCCTGGTTGCGTCCATAAAAAGCCGTGGTTCTTCATATGATCGTCGGTATTGGATACCAAAATGGTGAACAAGACTCGTAGGTAGAGTTCTTTGAGCTCCGCAAGTGTCTGCTCTCCATTTCCGCAGTGCCCGCGCATCACGTCTACCAAATCCGTGTAGTAGGTAGGTTCGGTGTCATCCCTGAGGTCGATAAAACTGCGTCCTGAAATATAGGGAACGCGATTCGAACCCTTGCGGTCGAAACGATGAATGATCGCCACAGGATGGGTTGAGTCTTCTAGTTCTAACTTAGCTGTGCTTGCTCGAATGCCTACATCCTTTGCCAATCGTAAAGTGGCAACCTCCAATCGTTCCACAGGCAATTCGTCTTTAACTGAACTGTACTTTGCAATTGAAAGTGTATGGCCATCATAGACTACAGATTTTGGGCGAGCTCCACCAAGACTGTCTCCAGTGCCGCGTAACTGGCGAGCGACTAGGCTAACGTCGCTATCTCGTGATTCAAAATCTTGGTTGAGACGACGTAAGTCAACCAGAGAGTGAATTCTGGGTGTGGGCGGGCTGTCAGTCGATCTGATTTGACCATTTTCGTCTACAAAGCGCAAAGCTCCAGTACGAGTATCATCGTTTGCACTCAACAAGCACTCTAATTCATTCGGGACACGTCCCAACGCAGCTTGAATCACGCTCCGGCCCCAATTATCTGGTGCTGCATCCGATATAGGACTCGGCAGGACGTTTCGACCACTACCGGAGAAAGATACCCAGGTACTCGTCAATGGCAGTTTTGGTGAGAGTGGGAAAGCTGATGGATTCGCGATCCAGTTCTCATCATAGGAAAATGCAGAATGTGGGCGTAAAGGATTCTCATCGAAAATCAGCTCTCCGACGACGTGCCGCGCATTGCCCACAACCACCTGAATTCGTCGTTTCTGCGACATTAGAACGAAATCACCTCGTATTCAGCGTTGGGAGAAGCTCTTACTTTCTCTGGACGTTTTGCCGAGCGCACGCGTTGAGGCATCAGCACCATGTCCATGGTTGCGCCAATTTCGTCTCCTGATGGTGCTAACACCTGTTCTAGTTTCGGAAGGCTGTTCAGAGCGAGAAATGCCATGGCAATGTTGCCTAACGAAACGCCGGGATCGCCAGCTTCAATTCGTTGTACAGTGCCGATGGACACTCCCATATTCATTGCTAAGTCTTTCTGTGACAACCGACGACGGATGCGCGCTGTTCGCACATCGTCGCCTATTCTCGTGATTGCTCTGGATATAGATCTTGAATACTGTTTCATACCTAATTATTCGCTTTAATACCTTATATATAGTTTATTATATTGTTTTATATTAGATATACAACTTGTTATACAACAGGTTGTGAATGTTAAGAAAATTGATGGGGAGCTAGGAAATCGGTTTCAACCACTTTTTTTACTTGCGATCCGAATAATTTCGCTGCTTCAAAGGCGAGCTACACACAACAAGGCAAGCTCACTCATTGCGATACATTCTGTTGGTCTCCAATACTTTGACGCTTCATCAACGTACGGTGCGCACACGCAACACTCTATCCAGCAGTGCTACTACCAACACCGACACATTCAACAGGATGTCTGTGTTACTTTTTGGACAATAACTCAGACAAATAACTTAAATCGAGTCTATTGGTTCTCTTTGTTGAATTAAAAGTAAGAACAACACTAAGTTTCTTCGTGAATCGCGAAGATTCCGCAGGCAAGTCGTGCCCCACCGGCGCAACCTGCTTCCTCACCTCCAGGGCAATATGTGTCTGGATCTACATGAATAATCAAAGACGCACCGTCTTCGTCGAAGATTGACAACGGACCTGGCGACAACGTTATACGGGAGGTCGTGGTTCTAAGTTCTCCATCACCCGAATCGTCGACTCTGATATTCACCAAATCACCAGAATGGAAGGGATGGTTTCCGTCTGGATGTGAATGACCATGCGGTCCGGGGTCGAAGTGACCACCTGCAGCCGAGCAAGGATCACATGAACCTGTTTCGTGAATGTGTACGGCATGAAGACCGGCTTCGTCTGCGAGTCCTGTCACGCGAATGTATACATCCACAAGTTTTACTCCCTCCTCAGACCACCGTTCCACAAGTTCGGCAGTTCCAACCTCGGCTTCGGAGTCTTCGCAAAATGCTAAGGTCGCACGCGCAATCACAGTTGACTCCGCGTTCTGATCGGAGACGTGTTCGTCCGCATTCGACGAACCAATCGACACAAATACAACCGCGAGAATAGTCACGGTGGTCACAAGAAAAATCGAAAGTATTCCATTTCTCATTGAAGCCCTCATATCGAGGCTGTTCTTACTATTCTTGGTTTCAAAGCGATCGGACATATCCACCTCGTCTATCAAAATTTAATCAAAATCTTATGATACCAAACGCTCAGCAGAGTATAAGAGCTTTTTGCTCGCAAATTAGGAGGAACGTAGTGGGCCACGCTAACCGTTATCTAAGGGTTAGAGACAAGTCACAAACAGAATTCTGAGTACTCCACTTCCTGCAGTGAAAATGAGTGTGCAAGACTGAGAGTGTTGGACTTTGGTCGTGTTCCTTACTCTAGTACTATAGCACGACCCTTTCTGGAAACTATTCTTTTGTCTGATGTCGCCGAAAAAAAGCTCTTCTGTCAAGCCCGGTCGAGCGTTATACTATTCAGCCGGTGTCCATCTGATAGCGTCGGCAATCGCTACACCGTCCGTCACTTCGACGAGTGTTACGCTCACCTGCGGCGAGCTTATTTCGAAGACACCCAACTGCTTCCATCCAGTCCGTACCTCGGACAGGTCAAGTTCCGTCAACTCCGCCGTGTCCCCCACTTGGATCTCAAATTTATGGATTCCTAGAGGTCTCGACACAGGAAAATCTCTGGGTACTGGATACGTTCGCCCCCTTGTAGAAGGCACATGGAATTCCAGCACCCAACGTCCTACCGATGGTAGAGTAGCAGAAAACCGCGGTTGAGCTTCCTTTGTGCCCATGGGATTCGAAGCGTACGTACGATAGTATTTACCAAAACTCGTACGTTCATGTTCACGGAACCAGAGAGCGAACTCACCGCGATGTTTAAAGTCCCTCGCTTCTCGCAATGACGGAAGACCATGGTTGAGATTAGGATTGAATATATCTGGTTCTCGAAAAAACAAATAACTAAATATGGATGACTTGTTGGTTGGAGGTTGATACTCGCGCCCATTCACTATCGAAAAGCCGTCACTCAAATCGTCTACAACGACGCTAGTATCGTCTGCAACTGGATCCCAGTCGAGTTCTTCTGTATACGGTAAAGCCAATCCCTCAGGAGTTGAGTCCCCCTTGTCGTCAAGCCAACGGTGATAATAAGTACGATTGAACGCGAGGTGCGGATGCACGGTGAAACCCCTGACCGGCCGTACGGTACGTAACGCGATTCGTATCGTGGTATTGCCTGGGAAATGAACCGTGTCAGCCCACAAATCCTCTCTGCTATCAAACAATTCATACTCAACTCCGACTGCGCCCGGTACTGGTTCGTCGTTTCTCACTACCACGGAAGTTTGATACTCGAACTCGCCTTCTTCACTAGTCGGAACTAATTCGACAATCGGACCCGGGTCTGGTACAAGAAATCCCGGCAGTTCCGTGCTGTTCAGCCAATCGCCCACCAACATGTCGAAATCAATGCCGGTGTCCTTTGCAACTTTGAAGAAATCATCTTGCGAATAGGTTCCTCCGCGATGTTCGGAAATGAGGTTTGCCAAAAACGTGCTAATGTTATCGTGCGGTATTAGTTCCCGCACTGTCCAAGAAATGGCGTGACTCTTTAGCAAGATCACGTCTCCTGCGACTTTCGGATGCACCTCAAAGTCCAGATCCGCAAGCGCAATACGTAAAGCAGGTTCCCATACCCGGGAACGGTTGATTTGTCCCCCACGTATTACGTCGATGTAATTCTGTGCAAACCATTGATCCGGTTGCGATGTGGTTTGCCATCTGCTTGATCCCTCACTCATGATGAAATAAATCGAAAATAAACCAGCTCCGTCCAAAGCCATGTTGCCAACTAGTTCGTTGACGAATGCGTGGAGTGCTGTAGCACCTTTGCCGTGTGGCGCCGTTTGGTAACCCAGAAACTGTTCGCCGATGTTGAACATGGGACTACCACCATGAAGGTCGTTCTTAAAGTAATATTTGACGTAGTTGAACAAATAGCTACCCATAACATCGAGATCGTCCCCAAACTCCCCTTCGGGATTTTCTTCAGCATAGGCTTCCGCTTCAGCCTTGGCAACTTCAAACTGAGCAATGGGAAAACCAGACTCGCGGATCATGTGGATTCCGGGCGGAGAGTAGGCACTCCCCATCTTCCAACCACCACCGTACACACGCAGATAAGTTGGTACCTCGACGAACGACAGCGTTCCGAACGGGTAGCTCAAACCGCTTTCCTGAAGACTATCTACCTGTTTTCCGACCCAGTCCTGCAAAGCAGGCACCGCTGGAGCTAATACAGCAAGATTCTTGGTATGCTTGGGACTGAGCAACAGTTCAAATTCGATGCCGTGTGTTTCGAACGCCCGGCGCACGAATCTAGACGCTATTAACGCAAATTCGGGTATCGGTTGACTTGGTTTGAATCGAAATCGAGTGCCAGTTCCATCCACGAGTTGTCGCGTTCCCGGGTCAGCTACGATCCATTCGTCGGGGACCGAGACCTCAAGATCTAAGTCAAAAAAGTCTCTCTTGTGGGTCTCAAAAACGTGTCTTCCGTAAGCTACTCCCGCAGTGGGAAACCAACTAACACCAGAAAGCAAAGCAACGAACTGCGGATGGAACACATAAGGTTGCTGACCGAGTGCTGCTAGTCGTTGAGCCTGCGTCGCTTCCAAAGTCTTCCAATCCACTGCACTGTCTAAATAGGCAAACAACGGATCGGGAATTCCCTGAGCTACGAGATGCACAGTACCTCCTGAATCCACAATTGAGCTGGTGGGTATACGGAGTATGCCATCCTTGAAATCGTACTTGTCATCGTCAATGACCTGGTCGTCGACGGTGATTTGATCTATTCGATAACCTGGATTGAGCGAGAATAACCAGGCGTCCACGTTCTCATCGGGTTGAGGTGCCATGACAAGCTTGAGATCGAGTCTGATCGATCTGCCTGGACGAATCTCGACACTTCCCGTAATCGACTCAACATCAGTTGTTTGATGCGATTGATGTTCTTTGTGGACGGTTGCCCAATGTTCCACCCGTTGCAGATCTTGGATCTTAGAGAGTCCTAAGCCACCTAGAGTCAATACTCCGACAAGGAACACACTCACTCCGCCACCAATCCATAGAGGTCGTGAATCTTTATTGATCAATCTTGGATACAGACATGCGGCGATCAACAGGAAGGAAATAGCAAGTATCACCAGGCCGGATCGATTGATTAGGACATCCGAGGATAAAAACTGTGGTGCAATGTCAGAAGCAAGATGCGACACACCGGTAAAAGTGGCGGACAATCCACTCTTAAGATACAACGGCATACCCCGATGGACCATTGCGTACATCAGCATGATTCCCAATACCGTCAAAGCCACTATCGCACGAGATCTCAGCATCACGGACAGAAGCATCGTCAGTGAGCCCCACAACAGCAAAGTAGGAACGATGCCCCATGCGAGAAAAGAGAGTACGCTTACTGGTTCAACCACAGCTCCCAATTCCCATCCTAGCAATGGTGCCAGCCAACCGTGAATCAAAATAGCAACTAGAAACAGCACCGCAAACGCGAGTAGCGGTAGGATTGCGCCTAGCAACCTCCCTGCTAGAAGCTCAAAATTTGACACCGGCCGAGAGTCTACGGCTTCAAACATCCGATTTCGAACATCCCGAGACCTGACATCGAACGCAAGGAAGACAATACCGAAAGAGAGCCACAACACGATCGGCTGAGCCAACTGAACGAGCAGGTAGCGAGGTCCCAATACGCCGGCAATGGGCGAATCTACGGTATCCCATACATAGGTGCGTGTCAGCGAGGCCCAACGCGTAATACAAAAAGTTGCCGCAACGACAATGACCAACCAAGTGCGAGACATTCTGCGACAAGTACGCATCTCGGCAATAGCAAGACGCCAAATACTTGTCATCGCATTAATGAACACTCCAAACATACTAGACCGGATTTTCTTCCTGTGTAATGAAAACTGATTGAGGTCCGCAAAACGGGTTCATGTCCATTATGCAGGCACTCGTTTGAGCTTTAAACGCCGAAGTGGTCTATAAAACGCGTATCGAGTTTGGCTGGTGTGAACTTGGAAGTTGCACACCTGTTAAGTGCATTCAAGCGTCAATCTATTCCACTTTCGTCCATCGGATAGCATCAGCGATCGCGAAACCGTCGGTGACTTCGAGGATGGTTACATGTGCATCAAGTGAGCTAGTATCGAAAACGCCAATCGTGTGCCATCCAGGGTACGCATTCAAGAGGTCGAGTTCCACCGACTCCGTCGTGTCCCCTACATCGATCTCAAAGTTGTGGATCCCTGGCCAGCGAATTAACCCAAAGTATTCCGGTTGTCTCACTTTAAGATCGTATCGCAACTCGTCTCCAATCCTTGGTAGGTGGAATTCAAGTAACCAACTTCCCTCCGACGGAAGCTTAGCAGAGAATCGTGGTTGAGATTCCTTAGCCCCCATGGCATTCGAAACATACGTATAGTCGTACTTGCCGTGACTCGAGCGATCGTACTGTCGATACCAGACGGAATACTCCCCGCGCTTGGTAAAAAGTTGCACATTTCCAGTGCCTGGTAGCCCGTAATACAAATAGGGAGTGAACTCGTTGGGACCGAACAAATAAGCAAACAAGGGTGGGTTGTCGCGCGCACCCGAATAATCGGGACTGTTCACAAGGGAAAATCCGTCACTTAAGTCGTCGACCACAATAGCGTCGTCTTCAGCGGGAACCCAATCGTATTTTTCTATATAAGGTACAGACTCACCGGGTTGGAAATACGTGAAACGCTCTTGCGAAACCCGCTTTCTAATCTCCCCGGAATTGAGAGAAAGATGCGGATGTAGCCTCAAGCCCTCGACCGGAGTTTCGGTGCGCAAAGTTACCCGCAACGTGGTGTTTCCCGGGAAATGCACCGTATCGGCCCAAGTTACTTCAAATTGGTCCTCTAACGTATAGTCAATGCTAACCGCACCTGGGACCGGTTCGTCGTTTCTCACAACAACGACCGTGTGATACTCTAATTTACCCTCTTCGTTCGGGACCCGCTGGAAAAACGGTTTTTGCACGAGGAACCCCGGCAGCTCCGTACTGTTCAACCAATCTCCAACTAACGACTCAAAGTCAATGTCAGTCTCAGAAGCGATCTCAAAAAAATCTTGTTCTGTATAGGACCGACCGCGGTGTTCGGAAATGAGTCTTCCCAAGAACGCGCCGATATTGTCTCGCGGAACCAGTTCCCGCACCGTCCTAGAAATCGCGTAGCTCTTGAGCAAGAGTGTTTCGAGTGAATTTCTTGGTTGCATCTCAAAGTTCAAGTCCGTTAACGCTGTGTATATACCCGGTTTCCACACACGAGCTGTGTTGAAGCGTCCGCTGCGAAATAAGCTGAGGTAGTCTCTTTCGAACTTCACGTTGGGTATGACCGTGCTTTCCCAATAATCGTGATCCTCGAATATGAAATAGACCGAAAACACACTATCCCCCTCCAAGGCTAAGCTGCCCGCAAGTTCGTTAACGAATGCGTGGAGTGCCGTGGCCCCTTTCCCGTGAGGAGTTGTCTGGTAGCCAAGAAACTGTTCGCCGAGGCTGACCATGGGACTACCTCCGTGAAGGTCATTCTGAAAATAGCGCTTAAGGTGTTCAAATAGGTAGCTTCCCACGCTTTCGGTATCGTCACCGAACTCCTTTTCGGCGTCGGTTTTGACACTAT
Source organism: Gammaproteobacteria bacterium (assembly GCA_009837185.1). Taxonomy (GTDB): domain Bacteria; phylum Pseudomonadota; class Gammaproteobacteria; order Pseudomonadales; family Azotimanducaceae; genus Bin55. The sequence goes on from VXUA01000057.1 coordinate 74,152, forward strand.
GGAACTGGGCCATTGGAAATCCCGACTCTCTGATCATGTGGATTCCGGGCGGAGAGTATGCGCTACCCATATTCCAGCCGCCGCCGTACACACGTAAATGAGTCGGTACCTCGACGAAAGACAGAGTTCCGAACGGATAACGTAAGCCGGCTCTCTCCAGACTATCTATTTGTCTTGCGACCCACTCCTGCAAAGCTGGCACCGCCGATGCCAATGCGGACAGGTTCTTCGTGTGTTTTGGACTCAGCAACAGTTCGAATTCGATGCCATTCGTTTCGAACGATCGGCGCACAAACTTGGAACCTATCAGCGCGAATTCGGGTACGGGTTGACTCGGTTTGAACCGAAATCCCGTGTTCGGTGAGTCTAAATCCTGTCGAGTTCCCGGTCCTGCTACGATCCATTTTTTGGGTACCCTGACCTCGAGGTCCAAATCAAAAAAGTCTCTTTTGTGAGTCTCGAAAACATGTTTGCCGTAGGCAGACCCCGAAGATGGAAACCAACTGACGCCAGAGAGCAAAGCAAAATACTGTGATTGGAACACGAAAGGTCGATGTCCGAGCAACAAGAGTCGCTTGGCCTGCGTCGGTTCCATGGTCTTCCAATCCAGTTCGCTGTCTAGGTACGCAAACAATGGGTCGGGGACGCCCTGTGCCACGAGGTGCACGGTGCCTGCTGAATCCAGGCTGTTAACCGTCGGTATGCGGAGGATGCCATCCTTGAACTCGTAGTCGTCATCGGCAACAACTTCGTCGTTAACAGCGATACTGTCGATTCGATATCCGGGATTTAGCGAGAATAGCCAGGCGTCGAGATTCCCGTTAGTCTGAGGTGCCATAACCAAGGTGAGATCAAGCTTGATCAATCGTCCTGGACGAATCTCTACACTTCCCTCGATTGATTGGATATCGGTTTGTTGATGTGATTGATGTTCTTTGTGGACGCTAGCCCAACGTTCTACTTCTTGCAAATCCAGAATTTTCGAATATCCCAATCCACCTAAAGTCAAAACTCCGACAAGAAACACACTGAGTCCCGCCCCGATCCATTGTGGTCGCATGGGACGATTGACCGTTCTGGGATACAGACCTGTCGCGAGCAACAGAAAGGAACTAGCGAGGATCAACACGCCCGTTCGATTGAGAAAGATGTCCCACGTTATAAATTGTGGAGCTATATCAGAAGTAAGAAACCCGATACTGGTAAACGTCGACAGTCCGGTTTTGAGATACAGCGGCATCGCGACGTGGAACAAAAAGTAGAACAACATGATTCCCAGAGCGGCGAGTGCTACTGCTACTCGAAACCGCAGAACCATAGACAGCAATAATGTCAGGGTTCCCCACAAAATGACGTGCGGAACAACATCCCACGTGAGAAAGGACAAGACACTCATGGGGTCGACTACAACACCCAAGTCCCCACCCACAATTTGGTTCAGAAAGCCCATGACCAATATCAAGGTCATGATCAGTACCACAGGAATCATCAGTAGGATCGTGGGTCCCAGCAATCTCCCGGCGAGAAGTTCTAAATTTGTTACAGGACGAGAATCCAAAACTTCGAAAACGCGATCTCGAACGTCCCGAGACCTTATGTCGAACGCATAAAAGAGCATACATAGCGCGAGCCACATAACGATCATCTGAGCCAAATAAGCGATCATTTAGCGAGGTGCAAATACACCCACGGCGGGAGAGTTCAACGACGTGTATGAATAGAGTCCCGCTTGTGAGTTCCAACCACCAGTCATATTAAGGAAAATACCTGACCCTAGGACGACAAGTAGCCAGGTCCGAGCCATTCTGGTACAACTTCGCATCTCTGTGACAGCGAGATGCCATATATTCATTGCGTGTATAGAGATTTTGGTCATGTTAGATCAGGAGGATTAGCCTTGTGATGCGAACGAATTGAACCTCGACAAAGAAGTGGGCTAGCCGGACGAGTGCAGGTAAACATCACAACCCTTGTTTGATCGCCTATTGAGATACAAATAGTCGACATGATCATGTTCAGGTTCGTCGCCGCTTGACGAAGTATGGAATGATTATTGTAGCAGAGCCGCAAAATAAATGCAGCGTCTCTTCTTCGTACCTCTAACGTAAGAACTTTTGCGCTTTTTCATCAGCACAAAATCTGTATTTTGAAGTTCAAATCTCTGTGCTCTTTTTGTGATTGTGTTTGCTAAGCTATCAGGTATATCCACCTCGACTACAAGAATGAATTTGAAGCGATTGAACAGAAGAAATACATTACGCACGAAGTTGTGGTTTTTAAACGACTTACAGGAACGAAATCGAAAATTCTTCAGTTACCTAGGCACGAGTAATATGTTTGAGTGCTTCTCGTCGACTCAAATCAGATAGGTCTGGATGTTTCTCGACAAACTCTCTAACCCAAACAGGATCAGTCTTGGAATATTCACGTAGAGCCCAACCAATTCCCTTGCGAAGGAAGAACTCTGAATGACCGATCGAAGGTTTGATACATTTAGATAGTAAGTCAACGTCGGTGTTTGTTTTTGACTTTAGTTGTGCCAAGATCGCAACTCGTCGCTTCCAGATGTTCTGATCCTTCGCCCACTTATAGAGTATGCGTTTTGTTTGAATGGGATCATTGGCAAGCATGGTTCCCACGCCTCGCGCAGCAAGTGCATCCACATAGTCCCACCATGCACCGGTGATAACCATTTCTTCTAAGACTGGTAGTTGTTCTGCGACCAACCAACGGGTAAATTTCTTGTGGAGGAATAATTCGATCGCAACATAGCGTTCTTCGCGGTGCGTAGCGTCGCGCCATAGCAGAAGAATCGCGGACACCCATGCCTTGGAATTTTGTGGAGGGAAATCACGCAACATTTCGTGGGCGATTCGGCGGCATCTCGGCACGCTTAAACCGAAGTACGGTATTTCCGATTTCATGTAGGCTTGTTGATGTCGAGCTCTTTTAGGGTTAGCCTCGGCACTAAGCTCGGCTAGAGCAATAATTCTTACGCTTTTTGCGTATGCGAATTGGATTGCGTTCGGTTTTTCGACATGCTCTTCACACAGTCCGCTAGCAATTTTTTCCACTAGTCTCAAGGAATTGCGCGCATAAAGAGAGTGTCGCGATTTACCCAATCAAACTGAGTTACTGTCATACATAGCCGGTCAAATTTTCTGATATGACGATGATGAGTATATTTCTAGTCGATTCATTGTGGAGTTTAAATGTGCCAAACCTTGGACGTCAAAACGAATATCAGTTAATCTTACCGAGAATTCACTCGCTCAGAACAAGAAAAAAGAGGGCGGCGATTAGCATTGCTCGATTAAAGGCAAGATATCACTCACCAACGCTCAACAACAAGTCCGACCCACTCGATGAACTAGTCTTTATACTTCTTTCACAAATGACGAACAGCGTTAGCTATGAACGAGTCTACGACCGCGTAAAGTCGGTTATCCCTGATTGGAATCAATTACTCAAGCTACCTCTTTCAACAATTGAGAATCTGATTCTCGATGCTGGACTATTTCGACACCGCGCAACTCGTCTCAAACAGATCGCGGTTCGATTAAATCAAGACTTCGGCACGGTATCCCTCGACTCACTGTTCGACTACGACGATGAACGTGCACAAAGTTACCTGATGTCCCTTCCGGGCATTGGGATGAAATCCGCAAAATGTATATTGATGTATAGTCTAGGACGCCAAGTTCTGCCCGTCGACACCCACTCAGCAAGGGTTGCATACCGATTGGGTCTCGTCGCCTCGTACGAGCATTCTCTTGTCGACAAAGAACTCTCGGTCATCGTGCCTCCTGAACTCCGCTTCGACTATCATGTCAACGCTATCGCACACGGCCGTGCAATATGTCGCGCAAGACGACCTCGATGCGAACGATGCGTACTCTTGTCACTCTGTCAATTTGGTCGGAAATTCAAGCAATAACATTCTTAAGGACAATTGTTATGCGTGTTACTCCCACAATTTCAACATTTTTTCAATAAATTTCAATCAGTTCAAAACAAGAGTGTGAGTGCACGCACTATTCGAAGGATATTTTTCCCGGTCTCGTAGAGTAAGTACCGAATTCATGGAGTAGTTCCATGAGTAGTGGTTCACGCAGACGATAATTTGCCGTCCAAGAAGAGGTTTGACAGGACAGGACAGTGAAAGGATACACCGAGCTTACGAGTAAGCGAAAAACTTTTCTTTGGTCGATGCTCAATAAAGGTGAAAGCCAAACTGCCTGCGGACGTTTCTTGCGCCGTGATTCAGACGCAGGGACTTCCAATGCTAGTAGGTAGGATATTGGACCTGACCTTTGTTGTGCGTAGTCACAAGGCGCGCCGATTCGTACGAACTTCGCGGCACATTGGTCATGCTTATCTCGTGATACTTTGAAATGGTTTTCGATGACTTCTGCAAGTGTTTGCCCGAAGTGAGATCTAAATTCTTGATCACTTTCCAGACGCGCGGGAAGGTCGACGACCGCACCCCAGTCTGAACCTAAAATTGTTTCGGGATCGGGAATCGCGACATGGAGCATGCGATTTAAGGACGCGGATTCAATAGGGGAGAGGCTAGTAATATTGGACTCGTTGATGACACTACGCCATAGCTCTAAATCTTGGGGAACTCTTCCATTGGAAATCTTGTCCGCAAGAATGGGAACTAAGGATGCATCAAGGGCTGCACGAGGGTCCTTACTTACATTTTTTTCGCCTACTGCTTCGATGGCAAGACGACTAAGCAAGGTCTCGAGTTCAGCAGGGTACAGCTCTGAGGATCGATTTTCGCTAGAGACAAGATCCAGCATAGACGCTAACGTAGAACGAATTGCCGACTGTACATCCCTTTCCCATGTAAATATCGCTTTAAGTTGAGGAGCTAGCTGTATTGCGTTCTCGATCTCTTTAATCAAACCGGCGTGATTCTCTACAGTATCTTCCTCTGGGCGTAAAAATTTGTCTTTCGCGATGATACCGTATGCAATGGGACGATCGTGCTTACTAAGTTCTTGGGTGTTGTCAAGGTACTGTATTAAACTTTTAAAGTCCTCATCGTACTTAGTCCAAAGTAATAATGCAAACGGTCCTCCCTCAGAGCTGATGCATTCCTCTAACAGCTGAGCTAAATAACCAAAGTGCTGTTCGCCACCAAGTGTGGCTGAAGGAAGTAGGTGCAGGTCAAGGAAAAGCACTCGTACTCCGCGAAAGTACTTTGGATTGAGAGGATGCTCGGGTGTGTGATGTAAACCAAGACAACTGATCCCCTCTTTGTGAAAGGTTTCAACTATGGCTCGAAGATGGTTCTTATTGTCGTCGACTATAACAATTTGAGCGGGCGAGTCTATCACAAAAAAGTTCTCATTTATGACTTCGGTTCACCGGAAATATCAAAGCTACTACCGCACCGTCGAATTCATCTGGAACGTCGGCATCTTTTGACCTTGGGAACGTAAGGTTTCCATCACCCATCTCCATTACCATGCTAGCATAATAAAGTCCTAATCCCATGCCTTCAGGACGACGGCTAAAGAAAGGTCGGGTAACTTCGTTCGGTTCATCTTCTAGCCCTGGTCCGTTGTCCGCTACGACAACTGCTGGTCCCTTGTCAAGATCTAAGTTAATGTTGATGTAAATCTTTCGTAGTGAGGACTGCTGTTGCCACCTAACTTGTAACCAATATACAGCGTTGTCGATGAGGTTATTAAGTGCTCCGAGTGCATTACCAAAGACAAAGGTCGCTTTATGTTGAGGCGCATCAGCATCCAGAACTGGTGCGTGCAGATCGATTTGGTGTTTCGAAAATCGAATTCGATTAATGTCACGAACACGCCGGATTAGTTCGTTTAGGGAGTTCTCCTTTCGTTCTCCTCTCCGTGCTAAATCGGTAAATGCGGCAAGTAGGTCGGTGAGATCTCGTGCGCGGCGACGTAAAGTAGTGGTGCTACTCTGTGACTCTATCATATCGCAGAGATTACGCACACCTTGCTCGACTTCATGGAAGACCAAGGTAATTCCAATGGTGGTCGAACCTGCTCGAACCATTGTGTCTCTAAACTCTTGGTAGTGCCGCTCAATTTTTTTGATTAATGGTTCGAATTCGATTTCCAATTTGTGACGTCGTGCTACCCTGCGCAGTTGACCAATGGCGACGTTTATTGGACTTGTTTCAGGAGCACGAGCTGAAGATGTGATTCGTCTGATCTTGTCTTTGTCTAATTTCCGTTCAGACTCAAGCGGAGTTAAAGCACCGCGAACGATCGCGCGAAATCTACGAAACGCGTCGTTTTCGACAAACCCTTCCCTGTTAGTCTTTTCTCTGAGAGCTGTACTATCCTCTAGATCCAATTCGATAGCACCGATGACAATATTGCGACTGATACGTACCGACGGATCGTTGACTCGGCTTAGATCAAGCCTCAGCCAATCGTCATCGCGCTCACCGTAGTTGTACACACGTATTCCGTCTCGGTATACTCGAACACCGCCATGTTCGTCTAGGAGAGATTCAATCAGTCGATTTTCACTTTGTCTAGCGAGCACCTCTTTGTCTCGATCAAACACGTACAACCTTCCACGAACTCGCCCAATACCTGCGGATATGGTTGGATCGGCAACCACGGACTTGCGGCGCTTAGGTGTATCGTCGGGCTGAATGTCTGATGGGAAAACTAGCAGCGGTTCACTGGTTTTGTCTACTTTGCGAGATTGCACTTTGATGGATGGTATGGAACGGAAACGATAATGCCAGTCAAACTGACCCCTATGAAAGTTGAAACGGTAATACCAAGGTGCTCGACGCAGGAGGTCCATCGTATCAGGGATGTCATCAAGCCACGATGGATGGTCAGGTACAACTAATTGTGCACTGAATTCATCTGCCCTACGCGAAAATGGAGACGAGATAGAAGTGATCTGACGGTGCAGTCGTCTAATATCACCTCGAGTCCATTTTTGTCGGAGCTTCGAAATCGTCAGTATCGTACCCGTGGAACTACCTTTAAATACTTGAGGTTTGCGTTCTCGCACGTTTACAGTTACATCGGACAACGCTCCTTGACGTACAACATGTGCCCAATCAATCGACAAGAAACATTCAAGGCTGTTAGAGGCTTTTGTAACTAGGCTAATTTCGTCCCCCAACTTGTGGGCAGCAAATCTTCCAAGACCCTTTTCGCCGAGCGGTAGTCGTTTTTTCTCGGTTCGAAGACCGGCTTTACGTTGACGTTCACGGTGGTCGTGGCCCGGTATGAGCCAAATATCTCTAATGGTAGCGAGTGTCATACCAATACCGTCGTCCGATACTACGATGGTTGCTTCCGATTGGTCGATGTCGCGGATCGTAACTTGGACTGAGTCGGCATCCGCGTCATAAGCATTCTTGACGAGCTCAAACACCGCTAGTCGTGGGGATCCGATAAGTTCGTCTCCTAAGAGTTGGAGCAGGCGAGCTCGTGGTTGAAACGTTAGATCAGTACTAGTGAGTTCAGACGACATCGCTACAGGTAATTCCTATGCAGACCTAAATCTAAACTATACGAGAACGTACTGCTGCGCTTTGGGTACACAATTAACTAAAAAGACGCATGGACTACCTGAGTTTTAGCTCTAGCAATCATGTTCCGACTTGAGGAGACGTACATCTCCAACAAAGCTCTCTATCGTAGTCAATTCTTCGCGCAGACTCGACGGATAGGAAGCGATCAGTCCGACTGGAACCACCAATTGCACTCCCGCACTCTTCATTTCAGAAAATTGCTTGACAGAGATTCCCTGTTGAAGCGTGAGAAGATGCTTGACCGAAATTCGCTTCGCAACGGAAAGGATTGTACGCCATCGCTCGCGACAGGTGGTCATGACTGCCAGCATCCGAAGGTGTTCGGATGGGAAGCTGGTATCGTCGTAGTGTGCTTTGGTCGGAAAGAGGAAGTCCGTTCGCTTTCCGTTTTCAGTTTCGACATGATAGCTGAAATCCTTGTGTTCTTCTAGTCCTTCCTCTTTAAGGATTTGGCGCATGTGTAGTTCCAAAGAGCGACCGGAACGAACGCGTCGTCTTTGAAGTGTCGCGTGAGCTATTGATACAAATTCTGCTACTGTATCAAACCCCTGTTGAACGATTGGTAAAGTTAGAATCTCTTCAACTTTCCGAAAAAGCTCAAATTCGCATTCTCGTCTACGTATGAGCCGCTCATCGGCATCCAGAGAGTCAAAGGAGCAAAGTTCGACTACCTTCTCAATTACTTCATCCGCACTGGGAAACGTATCAAACCATTTCATAGGGATATTGTCAAGACTGAGGTTGCATTCACGATCAACGTCCGAGTCTAAAGGGAGCTCGTCAAATCCAGCAACGCGAAAAGTACCAGGTTCAACCCATCCAACAGAATCTAGTATGACATCTTCCTCCAATATCGAGTTGCAAACCCATACATTACACAGTACTATGTTTGCTGAGTCAGTTCGCTTGAACGAAAATATTGAAAGCGCACCAGTACTTTCGCAATCGAGTAACGGAGACGTAGCACCTCCGAGGCGAGTGATTCGAACTTCGTTGCGAGATTTTTGGTTGTAGTAGACTGCGCGCGCGTTGTAGTAACCGGCGTGTGAATCGATGTACAGGTCAAAGGATACATCGGGATTAACATCGGCAGAACTATCGATTGAAGGGAACACTTCAAACATAAACTGGCGGGGCATATATATACCTGCCTGATGGGAGCTAGTAGCAAGCGTGTCGTTACCAGAAAGTCTCTTGACGCACCAAGCGATATTGTCTTGGGAGAAATGGTTCTCTACTAGCCAGTCTGTGAGGTCTATCAGTGCCATTTTCAATTGTGATATTAGCTAAATTCGATGTTTCAACGCTACTTGAGCTCGGATCGTGACATCTTCTGACCCTGATTTGATAAAAGGTTCCATATGTCGTGCTACCGCTTCTGCTACTGGAACTACCACTGCGTTTCCGAATTGTTTATATGCTTGAGTGTCCGATACTGGAATTTGAAACGGTGCGCGTCCAATTTGGTCAAAGCCCATGAGACGCGCACATTCACGAGGTGTCAATCGACGAGGGAGTTTATTTTTGCGTTGTCGAATAAGAATCTCAGATCCATCTTTGAAATACCTAGCTGACAACGTTCTAGCAACATCATCTGGACCAAAGAGACCATAACCAAAACCATTACCTTTTCGACGGTGTTTCTCTGCGTAGGCTCGAAGATAATCCCATAGATGCTCGGACAAAGTATATCGAGAGTGAACTTTGGCGAGTCGACCTTCTGTGAAGCGAATTTCAGGATCCTCCGTTCCATTTTCAGGATGTAAAATCGACTCGAGCTTTGGGCTGGAGGATTCTGGCAACCTCATGCTGTCAAAAGAGAATCCAGTATCATCGCGAAAACCAGCAATAAAGATGCGTTCTCGATGTTGGGGAACCCAAAACCTTGCGTTGAGCACCCGTTCATGAACTCGGTAGCCCAGTGTATCCTGTAGAGTTTCCCTGATCACGCGAAACGTTCGACCCCGATCGTGATTGACGAGATTTTTAACGTTTTCTAGCAGAAAGCAACGGGGGCGGCAATCGGCTAGGATACGGACGACATCAAAGAACAAAGTGCCTTGAGTTTCACAACGGAAACCGTGGGGCTGATTTAAAGCGTTTTTCTTGGAAACACCAGCGAGTGAGAATGGTTGACAGGGAAATCCGGCAAGAAGCACATCGTGTGGCGGAATCTCTTTAGACCCAATTTTTGTGATGTCCCCTGCTACAACATAGTGATCTCCGTAATTTGCTTTGTATGTCGTCTGACAAAAGTGATCGATTTCAGATGAAAAGACACATTTTCCACCAATGGTCTCGAACGCTTTACGAAGCCCACCAATACCAGAGAAGAGATCGACGAAGGTGAAGTCGACACCTTTAATACTTGGGGAAAACTTGTGTGGGCAAAAACAGTTGATCCCGACCTTCCGTGGAGAAACTCCAGCATGGTTTTGCGGAATGAATCTTCGAATAGGAGAATCGGTTGTCATAGAAGTCTCACTACTGAAAGATGCTCGTCCGTGACGGATTCTTCATAACTCTAAGTTCATGATGTAGATTATTTGCACAAATTTTAGCCTAGTGGCAATTTTGTCTTTGAAATTAGGCACTTGATGATGTCTTGCTTACTGAAACGGAAAGCGTCGAATAATCTCGCCAATGCTTCAAACCAACTCTTACTAAAATGTTTTGTTTTCTTTCGACAGCACAACAAGGAACAATGTGAAGTGAAACTTCTTAACAGTCAAGAAACATCATCGAAATTAATCGAACTGACTTCGAAACATAGCAAGGTCGCATTTGCTGTCGCGTGGGCCAGTCATCGAACGAAAGTGTTTGAGAGTTTCATAAATACCAAGAGTAAGATAGAGTACGGGGTCATTGGTACTCACTTTTCTCAAACACATTGGGAGGTTCTTGACTGGTGCGTAAGAAACAGATCGAATATCAAGTTCATTTTTGACGAAAAGACGAGCTGCGTATTTCATCCTAAGGTCTATGTGTTCTGGTCTAGTAAAGAATGGGACTTACTTGTAGGAAGCGCAAACCTGACCGTAGGAGGAATGACAAACAATACTGAGTTGATGCTGCACGTAAGTAGTCGAGAACAGGACTCAGAAGTGTTAAAGACTAGAGCTTTAGAGATCATTCGATCTTATTACGATCAAGCACAAATCGTCTCAAGAAGTCGTCTGAACACTTACCGAGAACAATGGAATAGGAGGCAGATAATCGAAGGTAAAGAGAGAACGGTAGAGAGTGAATTGTTGTCGTGGACTTGGAAGGAGTACTACAAGCAAATTCAGAAATGTTCAACAATTCGTCAGAGAAAGGAAGCCGTGATGTTGCTGAAGTATGCACTAGAAGATTTCGAAAAAGACATACCATTTCATCAACTCCCTCCTAACACAAGGCGAGGTCTTGCCGGATCGCATCATCCAAAGGAGGGAAAGTTTTCCGAAATTGAAATCGGATATTTTGGACGCGCGAGAGCTTATGGGAACTTCACCCAAATCATTTACGGTAATGTCAATGGTAACCAACTACAAACATTGGGGGAAGGGTTAGGCCATATTCCCATCAATGGTGCCGTGTACCGAGAAGACTATATGAAATATGTAGAGGGATTCAAAGAAGCTTTGAACTGTAAACCTCACGGTCTTGGTGTAGGAGCTCGACTGTTAGCGATAAAACGGCCTGATACTTTCACTCCTTGGAACAATGTAAATAAACGCACCCTTGAACGATTGCTTAGACTTAAGCCAAGTCTAAAACCGCAAGATTACGAGCGATATTGGGATGAAGTGATTGTCCCTGTACGAGAATCTAAATGGTACAACTCTGCAAAACCTAAAGCCTCACTCGAGTTAGAAATTTGGCAGTCTCGAGTCGCTATGCTGGACGCGCTGAGTGGCGGCTGGAACCAAATCCAAATATAGGACATTAAACCTACTAGAATTGTTGGATGTCCGCAGATCTGTGGCTCGAACCAAAGAGCTTTTTGGCAATAATGAAATCAGTTGGGTTCGCGTACGGTAGATTGTCCTAAAACGTATGCGCACTTCAAGGATCAGGCCTCTTTCAACTAATATTTTAATCTCGTGCTTGAGCTGGAAGAATCTCAGAGACTAGATCATTGATTGCAAGTCCTATCTCTGATTTACCCAAATTATCTCGAATTCGCTTAGACAATCCAACTTGACCAAGATTTGGCTTTTCTTTCAATGCTGAGTGTATGGTCTTCCGTGCTAAAGCTTCTGCTTTGCCGCACAGTTCAGCAAGTCGGCGATGTCTGTGATTTCTACTGTTATAGCTTGGAATAGGAACTTTTTTCCATGGATGTAACTGAAAGTCCCTACCACTTTCACGTGATTCTGAAAAAGCTTGATCTAAACATGATGAATTGAGAATCGAAACGAGATATCCGGCTTCTTTTGCACTTCTAACTAAGAACCAAAACAATGTGCTATCGACATAACCTGAACCTCCTGCAACTCGGACAGCACGCATATGATCTCCAGAACTCGGATAGATAACCATTCGTCGTTCTCGAGTACGAATGTCCAGTTGCAGAGACAGCAGTCTGGAATAATCGAATCTTGAAAGTAGCGTTTTCGGTGTGCCTTTTCCTAGCCCTCGATGAACATCCCATAGTTCGTCAAGACGTCTCCAGAAGCTACTTACCGTTCCCGGCTCCAAGATCAACTGGCCATCACTAATAGGCACGATCGCCTTAGGTAATTCTTTCAAAGTAACGTACACCAACACCTCAGAGGAGGTATAAATCTCTTTGATCCAATCGGCAGATAATTGTCCACTCTGAGGTTTAACATCGCGCCACGGTTTGTGTGAGGATTTTGCAGTTACAACGGATACACGCCCTGTTCGATCCGGTCTCGACGGAGGTTCTCCTAGCCGAGCGAGCACATGGGGAACAATGGTTGCGCCCTGCCTAATCGGTAATCGAGCATAGTCTGATGGTGCTTGAGGTACAGGCTCAAGTGCTTCGGCTAGCTCAAACTTCTCTTTGGCATGATTTAATGATTCACTGTGTTCAATTCTCTTTTTTTGGACGCGCTTCTTTGCGACGAGCTTTGATGCCGAATTTTCCTCCACATGACAATGTTCAAACAAAATGCAACAACGTGTAGCATCCCCACCTCCAAAAGGCTGTAGGGCTGTCAAATCAACACTCTGCTTCAACGTGTCTTTGTGCAATTCTCTAAATCGTTCCCAATGCCCTGCACGCAATGCAGAAACCTTAACAAGCCAAGCGCCGGGATCCGTATTCGGATCTTGAAGGTAGAGTTTCCTACCGTGTAGTACAAAGAACTTTGCTATGTCAAGATGTGGTGCTTGCTTTCCACCCATGTGTACGCCGAGATGTTTCCCAAAATCTTCGATCGCTTTCTTACGTTCTAAGACCTGAATCTCTGAAAATTTGACCCAAGGTGGATTCGCAATGATACGATTCACTTTGCGCTCTGCTAGGAGGTGGGGGCCGGCCAGATTAGTGCAGTACCATGTCCATACTGAGTTCCCTTCTTGTTTGATTATTTCCTGTAATTGCTTGTGTAAAGTTCTTAGGCTTTCGAGATCAACATTCGCGGGCGCATTTCGCGGCAGTTCTTGGTCTTTAGTTGCAGCATTGACCATCCGACGTAAATACTCGTCAAAACTGGGTGCGCGTAGAAGGTCTATTGGTACGTAGGCTTCCGATCCTTTGGGAGATGTGAGACGCATCATCCCAGTCTGGTTAAAAAGATCGGTTCTGCGATGAATCTGTAGACTGTCTCCCAAGTACACTTGTAAAGCAGAGGATCCTTCTGTTGGATTCCCAGGTAACGCTCTCTCAATATTGACCTTCGAAATTTCGACAGCTACAGGATGTATGTCGATTCCATTTAACAATCGACAGATAATGTCAGCTCGTTTTCCATAAGGATGTTCCCTTAAATACTCCGACGATGCAAGTCTCCACGCCGCGTGGTAGAGGAACGTACCCGAACCGCAAGCAGGATCCAAGACACCTACACCGTCCTTTCTTTCGTCATACACTTGATCGATAGACCGCTTCATCCATTCTTCGTCCAAAACTTCTACTACCATCTGCTCTGCAAGCCAATCTGGTGTGTAAAACTCCCCAAACAGCTTACGGTCTGTTTCACTGACGAACTCATGGTACAAATCTCTAAATACGTCCGTTCTTCGCTTTTTCCAATCGTATTCTTCGATTTGCTTGAATAGTTGTTCGGCCCAATGCCATGCTCTTGAATACCCTAGTACCCAAGAAGCAAATCCATCGCGAAGAGCCCATTCCCACGGGTCGCGACCACTAGACATTGAGTGAGACACAAGCCGCACGATAACAATTAAAAACGAGTGAGTAAGAAACAATCTTTCTTGGGCTCGCTCATCATTTGGAATCATTCCGGACGCCTTCATCATATCCAACCAAAGCCTAAACTTTGTGTTTGTGGACTCAACAGCTGTTGAGGGTATTTCCGAATACAGTTTATCCAGCTCTTGCTTTCGAGTTGTGAATAGGTCGTGAGGTTTCGCCGGAATCCATTCTTTACCAAGCATTTCGTCGCCCATTACACTGTACAGAGCACTAACTAACGATTGAGATTCGTTGATCACCATGAGCGAATCTACTAATCTTGGTTTACTGTTAAGTTCGTGTGGATATTCGTAAATATGCCAATTCCTTCCGTCAGTGAGAATTCCAGTCCAAAAATTTCTATGATCTACGGGTCTAAGAATGTCCTCTTGCTTGATCTCGGCGTGAACGTAGCGGTCGAGTTGCTCTTTGGCTGATTCATCCCGTCCACTTTGGATAGCATCAGGATCTCTAGCCTGAGGAAAAGGCTTTACTTCGATAAAAGTTTGACGGTTCGGTAAATAGATGTCGACAGGACCTTCGCCGGTTTGGTACTGCACCTCTAGAGTCCCAAGGTTCATTTTGCGTAGTAAAGCTTCGACATCGGATTGAACGTTGCCTTCGACTCTGTGGCGTGCCCTGTCGGCTGAAAGCAATTGTTCTGCACTGGCAATAGCGTGTTGATAGTTTGATTTATTCATCCCTGTCCCAAGTGTGAAATGTATCTACTACTGGTCAATTTCTCAAAGTACTAAAGCAGTGGATTGAATGCGTCAGTGTTGAGCGGTCGTCTGATTTTCCCAACTAATTTCCCAAGAGTCAATCATGGAGCAATTGTTCAGCATGGATTTAAACTCTAACTTTGTTTTCTTGGGGCAGTGAGCTAGATTGCTTGTTGGGGTCGGCTACGAAATTGAGAATATTGTAAGAACCAGTCCCCGCTGATTTTTTTCTTTAGTGGTTCTCGTTGTGATGCTTAGTAGCTCACGGCTACTTCTTCATCCGTTTTATGATCAGTTTTCAGACCACACTTTCTAGGCGAGAGACGAATTGGAAGAGCGAGTGTCAGTTTAATCAATGACACAGAAAATCTATGCACCCGACTTAAATGCAAAAGAACATGACTCACTATTCCGATTCCCCCCAAGAGATTCATTCCCACTAACGTGCACATCTTTAAAAGGGACAAAGTGACAGTCAATAAAGTGGATATGCCATTTAGAAGACTTACATTTTTTTTCCTGTCAGTTTTTTAATGAGACGAACCGATGTACTTCTCAAAGTTAAAATGCGCACCATGAATACAGACGATCACGCAATTGAAGAAGTTCTTGCCGAAGGGCGACGATTCATGGTACCACTTTACCAACGCAAGTATCAGTGGCACGACCACCAAATTCTTCCATTCTGGGAAGATGTTGAAGCAAAAGCCACTGAAGTGCTAGAGGAAGACAGTAAATTCCAGCATTATATGGGGGCATTGATCCTTGCTCCTATAGGGGAAGCTGCACAAATCGGAAAGACTCCAAAGGTGCAAATTGTCGATGGACAGCAACGACTCACCACGTTTCAACTGTTCCTCGCTGCACTACGTGAGGTTGCACTGAAACACGAGCGTACAGAAATTGCAGAACATGTCCGCGACTACTTGTTCAACAAGAAGAAATCAAAGGACTCAGATAGACTCAGCCGATTCAAGGTAACTCCCACTCCGTCCGATCAAAAGTTGTTTCACAACATTTTGGAACAGAACTACGACTGGGTTCGTAGTACTTACCAAGAATACTATTGGGGCAACGGTGTTCCAAAAAATACGTCTCTTCGAGCACTTCGTGCATACGAAGAATTTTTTCAGCTCATTGACTACTTTTGCCAATTCGGTTCAACCGATATGAGCGTAGATGGAACGAGTGACGATGAGGCTGAAAACATTAAGGACGAAACGGACACGTCAGAAGCTATAGAGAAGCGTCTTGAGGCACTCCTGACCGCTCTATTGAATCGAATGAAACTGGTCGTTATCACCTTAGATGACGACGATGATGCACAAGTTATATTTGAGACGTTGAACTCAAAGGGCGAACCTCTTCTTGCTATGGACCTTGTTCGAAATAATATTTTTTATCGTGCGGAACGCGAACAGATTGAAGTCGAGGATTTGTATTTTGAACTATGGGATCCGTTTGATGACCCGTGGTGGCGAGAGCCCGCACCATTCGCGCGTCCGAGACGTCCCCGGATCGACCACTTCCTGACTCATGTGCTCGCGGCCGAGACAGGGGAAAGGATTTCCATGCGAGAACTCTACGCGGAGTACCGATCCTTTGCTATTCCAAAGGGCACACCTAGATTCAACAACGTAGAGACAGAGCTACAACTTTTACGGCAGTATTCACCCATTTATGAAACTCTTGAAGATCGAAGTAACGAATGTTCCGACATCCACTGGCTCGGAAGAAAGTTAGCCGCGTGGCAAGTAACTACAGCCTATCCAGTAATATTGCAAATTAGCACCGGTGACATACCCGATGACGACAAACGTGATTTGTACCGTTTGATTTATTCTTACATAGTACGTCGTGCTCTATCAGGTTTGACTGCCAAGAACCTAAACAAGGTCTTTCAAGGTATGTCGCAGATCTTTTTGAAGGAGGGACCCTGCGTTGATACGATGCAAATGTACTTCAAGGAGAAAACAGGTGATAGCATGCGGTTCCCAAGTGACGGTGAATTTCGCGAAGGAATACTGTCACAGCCCGCTTATTTTCTCGCTCCCCAAAATCGGATCAAGGATGTGCTCTGGGAGTTGGAAGTAGCGAGCCGACCGAAATTTGCCGCCGTTGTTTCAATGCCAAGCAATCTTTGGACAGAGCATGTGCTACCTCGTACGTGGACCGAGAAGTGGCCCTTTGAAGACTCTGCATTCGTTGAACGGGATTCAGATGAACCAGTTGCAGAGCAACGCAATAGACTCCTTCATACTCTCGGAAATCTAACACTTTTAACCGATAAATTGGACATTGCAGTGGGAAACAAAGGCTTTCTTGAAAAGAAGTCAATGTTTGAGAAGCATGACAATTTTTTTCTTAACAGGTGGTTTCAACAGAAGAGTCACTGGTACGAGGCTCAAATCCGAGAACGAGGCGAACACTTAGCGAACATGGCCTTGAGTATTTGGCCCTATATCGGTATCGATGTCTCCCAAAGCTCAAGCGAACGTTAATGCGACGCGTCTCTCTTTCGATTGTGAGTTTATGCAGCATGAGGTGTCAGCAAAACAGTTTGAACACACTTATCAATATTTTGTCTGACACTCATCGAAGAATGAATATACCCTCATTCAGTAGCCATGTACACTTGAATACGTACGCGGTCCCAATTGTAATTGTTATCTGCCGAGCACTCCGACGTGTCCAATAAACTGTCTCAGAGAAATCACACCATACCACAATTTCAAATAAAGAATTGGGCTGATGCAGCAGGCAAGGTTTGGGTGTTAGACAACGAAACACAAGAAATCTACCAATGTGCTACAACCAATGTCTTTGTCGAAAAGAACATTTATACAACTAGGGTAGGTCCGGATGCTGAGAAGAGCGACGTATACGAAAGATGGTTCGCTACATTCGAAAGCCAAGTTGCGCCTCTGTTCAGAGATCTCGTCGAACGAGCACGCCTAAACCAGCCCAGTGAATTGTCGCCACTCGATATACTTCTCTTTAAGGGTTTTCTCGTCTTACAGACGTGGCGCACTACCGAGTCTCAAAATCGCATTGTCGATTTTGACAGTGAGTATTTCTCCGAAGTCTCAAGAAACCAGCGCGACTTTGACATCCAAAGCATGAACACGCTAAAGACGGGTTCAATATTTCTTACGGACGAAGAGTTTACAAGGTTTGAGGAATCTAACTTTCAAGCCAAATTTGCGGCTGGAGAACTACCTGGTCAAACCACTGACTTCTACGAATTTGCAGAGGAACACGGACTAGTTTGTTGGGTAATCTCTAATCCACGGCGGAGTGTGCTGCTCGGTAGTCATGGATGCTGTTTTATTGAAAAAAAGGGCACAAACGGACCGCTTGTCTCGCCGCCAATGTTTCCGGTCGCGCCTGACATAGTGCTTACATTTTCAGAATGCCCAAATAAATTCAACAGGCTAGGACATCAAACCTCGAGGGCTGAGGACAAATTTGTCAAAAATTTAAACAAAGCCACGATTAAATATAGTAAACGAGTGGTCGCAAAAGACAAGGAGCTGTTGGAAAAGTACCGAAGATGTTGAACCAGAGATCTGAATCCTACTATCTAGTCTGTAGTTATACACTCAGGTTAGATATAGATGGTATGTAGTGTGGGAAAGCTGTACAGAATCGTGCGCTAGAGGACACGCCGAGTTCATGTTACAAGGGACTGTTTGTAAATTCGACCCGCTATATGTCTGTGAATTCGAAGACCATGTTTCGGTCGGTTCGTCTCCTTTGTGAATTAGTCTTTGGTTTTTGCTTAGGTATCTTGCTCTTCTTTAGTTTAAGCTAACTCACGAAGTAAAGCGGGCTCGCGTTCCCACCAACCCATACCACGCTGTCGTCTTCATTTAACGTTGCCACCGATGGTATTGATCCACCATTGCATCAATGCTACGCGCTGCTCTCGATACTCCAAAGAGTAGTACTTTCTTGCCATAATATGGTCTTTTTAACACTTTCTAATTGTAGGTGGCCTTCAAACAGTGGCTACTTCAAAGTAATGAATATACCATTTAAGGATTTTGAATGAAAAAAAATTTGATTTTGTTTCTTTGCTTCGCAGTGATGATTGCGCTGGGAAACGTATTGGTGGGGCAGACCACTGTGGATGAATGGCAGGACGTTGAGAACAAGCAGTTCTACGGAAATCTCAATAAATATATAGTTTATGAACCTGTCGATGCTTTCACGGACGAAAGGGGGGTGTGCTTGAGATGTATCGGGCAGCACGGCGATGGGATGGTTCCAAGCTCAGGTTTTGTAACTTTGTGTGTTGCAACTGGTGTTGAATATTCGGATGAAGGTGAACGTATGCAGAGCTGGACTTCATTCATGATTTACTTCGGTAGGTATTTCGGTAGGTATGACGTTGAAACTAAAACACACATGGTTAATCTCACTGATGAGGATGCAGATGGAAAGCTTAGAGTGAGATACCGCTTCGATCAGAATGACCACGTGAGGGATGTTTATCTCATGGATCGCATAGAAGTCTACAAGGAAGAATACCGAGAAACATTCAACGAAGTGTTAAATCTCATTGAAGTATCAGATACATTGATATTCGAAATAGAAGGTGACAGCAAAAAGACCGTTGAACTAAAAAACGACAAAGCGAAAAAAAACGCGATCGAAGACTTTAAGCAGAGGGTCGTGGAAGTGTTCAGTATAGAGTTAACCGAAGACGACGACGATGAGCCACAACAAGACTAACCACCGTTCCGTTGACCGCTGACGGGGTGCGATTACGCTGTGTGAATTCTTCGCACTCATGCATCGAGTGCGGTTTGTAACTCATAGCTGCTCCCTAATCTCCTGAACGTATGTATGATGGACAATTACACTGTCAAGATGCCGTTTATCTTGACATTACCCTATGGTATCAGTTTACTCGAGCGTGATTGAACTTCTTGTGCATACCAATGGTGACACCAAAACGGTCAAACTGGCAACAAGACTACGGGTTCGGTGTTTAAAGACACTTGGACGCTGCAAGACATAGTCTTCATTCGGCTGGATAACACCTTGAGAAATATGGCAATCCTAGGAGGTTCAAATTTGGTTAACAATCGTGTGCCTTTGAAGCAGTTGACTATCGTTTTACCAATACTTTTGGACAAAGCTATACGAAGACTTCATTAAAGATCTCTAATAGAAGAAATTGACTACTTTGTAGCAGTTCACATTGGATCTTGAGATTTACTGCTCCCTATTAGATTTTTGTCGCTCTAAGCGATTTACGGCACGATAAATGCTTGTTTTTAATATGTTTGTACGCATGCACTACTAGTCACCAGTGTTCGCATCTGTTACCAACATCTTGAATGTCGCCAAGGCAGAAGTAAGAACTGCTAGACGACGCGCTCGATTCTGGACGATCGTGTTTTTCCTATCCCTCTTTTCCATCATGGGATACCTAATTTCGTGCTCTTATCTCGGTTATGCGGCTCTGACTTCACCATCGTTCGGAACCGGTGTACCCAAATACCTATTAGGCAACATCGATCCAACATTTTTCCTATTCTTTCAATTCGCAGTGCTCTTCTTGGCTTTCGATGCCGGACACCTGCACAACAGAGACCGCATCATTGAAGTGTTGGATTCAAAATCCATCACGAATTTCGAGTATCTAGCAGGTAGAGTATTTGGTATCGCAGGATTATTGTGGCTCGTCGCTGCTGCGAATATCTTTGTGATGCAATTACTTGGACTTGTTTCTACAACCACAAATATCGGTATAGCGGAAACGATCGAGTGGTACTCTTTAATCAATCTTCTCGTTATTGATGGTCCGGCAACCCTCCTGTTTTGGTGTTCCATTGTGGTGTTTCTGTCATGTGTTTTGCACTTTCGATTGCTTGTTGTAGTCGTTGCGAGTACTTTGATGTTCGGATGGTTCTTCCTCTTTTTAAATACACCGTATTCGCTACTCGAAGTCGTCTCCCCGTCCTCAAACGACACTCTGTTTGTTTCCGATTTATTACCGCAATTAGCATCGATACATGTCATCGGTCTTCGTGTCGCGACTATACTGGCCGCAATGGCTCTGGTCGCAGTTGGCGGGTTGATTTGGCGTCGACAGAAAAGTGTTAGTAAACGCACGTGGTTTTACCCTCTAGGTACTTGTCTGTGCGCTGGAATCCTACTCTACACCTTCGGTTTGTCCGTCGTCATCAACCATCATAACACGGCCGAAAATTGGCGAGAAGTCCACGCAAACCACGAGTGGGATCATCGAATTGATCTCGTTGCGATCACAGGAACAGTGACAATCGATCCGCGAAAGCACCTGTTCTCGGATCTTTCGTTGAGTTTTCAAACGACCACTGACTCATCAGGGTCTCTTGTCTTTACCTTCAATCCGTCAATGGATATTGATGAATTGTTTCTCAATGGTAACGAACCGGATTGGACTTTCGGTGACGGGCTTCTCACAGTTTCAACTCAGGTACCACTCGACTTGGATGCAATTCATACCTTAGACATAATTGCATTCGGTGTTCCAGACGAGAAATTTGCGTACTTTGATAGTGCTTTCGACTACTTAAGAACTCCTGGAATAACAAACCAGACGATTTCTCTACTTGGATCTAAGGGGTCGATCTATTCGAGCAAATACGTCGCTTTAATGCCCGGAGTCTATTGGTATCCAATACCTGGTCCAGCGCGCGGTGACTATCGTTCCTCCAATCAAGGATTGGACTATTTTCATTTGGATCTGACTGTCGAGCTTACACCCAATCACTGGCAGCTAGTAGGAACAGATTCAGTTGTTCGATCCTCAGATCAGACAAACGCCTACCGCGTGAGTCCCACTAGTCCCGTTCACCAAATCTCGCTCTTCGCATCAGAATTTGAAAGTGCTTCCGCCGAAGTTGAAGGCATCGAATTCAAGATTTTTCTACACAAGCAACATGCCGACAATCTTAAACTCCAAGACGAATTTGTTGACAAGTTCGAAGACTTAGTAAAGTGGCGTTTACAAGATTTTTCTGATCACGGATTAACCCTTCCGTTTCGAACTCTTACTTTGGTTGAGGTACCTAGACAATTGAGGACTGTCGGGGGCGGTTGGTGCATGAATTCGCTACAGACACTACCGGGCATGGTGCTCATGAAAGAGCACGGATTTCCATCCGCGCGAATGGATCTTGCGCTCGAACGACTAACCAATCGTGAACACGATGAAGATTCAGTTGACGAAGAGCAAATGAAACTACTGTTTGAGTACTTTTGGTATGGTATGGGTACCGACAATCCTTGGATGGGTCTACCCGAACGACTTTGGTCGCACCGAGTCTCAGCGCGTGGTGAATATGCAAACGCATTAGATCAAATTGCTCTCTCTCTAATCGCGAGTCTACAACGACGGAACCACGAGTTTTTCTCCATCCATTCCACCGTTCACTTCGCAGACCTAACCGCGCTGAGCTTTTTTGAGGGCACGGTAGGACTCGAAGATGGATTGGAGAATGATCGTGTACCAAGTACTATCGGAACTGCAAGACGGCTGAGAGAAAACTATGCGACTCGAGTATCGGTTTGGAACAACGTAGAAGACACCAGTTTCACAGATCTACCATCTGCAAAGGGTAATCAGCATGACTTTGAACTTCTTCTCTTGAAATGTGATCGAATTGCGAACGCACTAATGTCTGTAAACGGAGAGGAAAAGGTCTTTGCGTGGTTGGTTGATATTTTGACACAACATGCAGGTCAAACTTATACGCTCGAAAATCTCATTTCATCAGCTGAAACACATGAGGTTATGGTTGATCCATTTCTCACTGAGTGGTTGCAGACCAATTCTCTACCAGCTTTTGAAGCATCCAACTATACGACCGCCCGCATTACCGACGACGCACAAGGCAACCCGCGCTATCTGACGAGTGTGTCAGTAAGAAATACTCAACCGGTAGCTGGATTTGTGCGCTTGCAATTCCCGACGGAGCAATCGTGGGATTGGCCACGCCCCTATCTCACAGAAAGCAAGGGTGTTCGTATCGACGGAGGATCGGCTAAGCGGATAAACTTGCTGACTTCTTACGAAATCAGAAGTGTTTACGTCGACGCAGGATTGTCTCTGCATCGAGGATTGATTCAGCTTACTCAGGGTTCGGAAACATCGGAGATACCAACGAACATGGAACCCGCTGACTTTGCAGAGGCGAGCTCCTGGATGCCAATTAAAGAAATAGGCATTATTGTCGACGACCTTGATACAGGGTTCACGGTGGAGCAGAAGTCAGTTCGAACCGCTCGTCCTCCTCGCGCGGGTCCAATCGCATGGTTTAGGATCCCTCGACTCGACGGTGAACTAGACCGGGGCATTCCAGTCAGAGGTGATTACCTTTTTGAGTACCGCGCACCTGCAGGTGAATGGAATCGAATTGCTGAATCCCAAGCATACGGAAAATTTCGCAGAACTGCTGTCTTCAATTACGTGAGACAGACGAACCGAACAGCGACATTTACTACGGAACTCCCTGATTCCGCGGTATGGCAATTAGACTACCACGTCCCAGTCTCTCTCAATAGAGACGGACATAAAGGGCTCAAATACCAAATGCAAATTACCGATCAGACTGGTTCGCAGCATGTGGACTTCGATGTCTACAACTTGGAAATAGGATGGAACTCAGTTGGAGAGTACGATTTAGATGCAGGAGAGGTCAAAATCAATCTAGTAGGTACTTCACAACGAGGACCGCTCTGGGCAGACGCCATACGATGGTCTAAGGTTGAGATGGATTGAACCGACCAAAAACTATTACTCGAGAGGGACCCAGCGAATCGCATCCGCGTAAATAGTCTTCTTTTCAGACGCACCAGAAATCCAAACTTCCGTCTGCGTCGAATCGACATCAAATGTGCCGAGTACATGCCACCCATATTCTGCGTTTTGTGCATCGAATTCGATAGTCTCTTCCCGCTCTCCAATCACTACCTTTATCCTGGTGTTTCCAGCTGGATATAGTTTAAACCAGTCAGCTGATAGTCCTTGGTATAGCAATACTAGAGTTTCTCGATCACTCGGAGCGAGTTCCTCAACCGGCTGGTGATATTCGAGTTGCCATCGCCCCTTCTTAGGTAAAGTAGCACTGTACTTTGCGTACGATGGTTTACCCTCGCGACCGTGGTGAATGAAGGCGTAGGTACTGCGGTATTTACCATAAGCTCTTTGAGCCGACCGACGTACCCACCGTTGTTTGGGTGGTGGTTCACCGTCTTCAAACACGTACGCTGGCAGACCACTGTCCCATTCTTCGACTGTCGAAGTACCAAGTATCTCCCGCAAATATGAAACCCCAGGTAACAACGTGAATGGGGGATTTTCGTACACTATCTCAAAATTTTCATCGATATCATCAACTATCACTGCCTGACTCTCCGGGGGCGACCATTCGGTTTTGACAACATAAGGTTGTTGCGTTTCCGCAATATCGTTCTCATAAATAATCGGTGGAATGACTATCCGTATTGCGTTCCTATTTAACGATAAGTACGGTTCAACATACATAACTTCGACGGGAAAATGTACGATGCTCTTAATAGACAATTTCACCGATTCGTTACCACGAACTAAAAATGCTTTGAACCAGCCTCGAGAAATATCACGACGAGTACCGTGACCCTCAGGGTTTATGTTCGTATAAGACACGTCTACAAAACCGTCATGAGGTTCGGCATTGTGCACGAATACAGTAGCTTCATATCGTTTCTCACCTGACTCGTTATTCGGTAATCTCCTACTCGTGGGTTCGGCTACGATAAAGCCGGGCAACCCCTTCACGTTGAGCCAATCTCCAAGAGTGGCTTCTAAATCAAGATCGAGTTTCTTAGCTTCCCGAATCAAATCGTAATAACTGTAAGACGCACCGTTTTTCGATGTTGTTAGTAGTCCAAGAAGCTTAGCGGTTGGTTTTCTCCCTAGTATTTCTAAGATAATCCGACTCAGAGTAGTGGACTTAGCAGATATGACTCTAAACCTCCTTAGAGGTGCTTCCTCGGTTGTGAGTTCACCAAGAGAATAGCTTTCGAGATCGTTCCAGACTACAGATTGAGTGTTATATCGAAGCAACTTTAGTTCTTCACGGCTCTTCGGAGACGCGTTTTTGCCTACATCGAACAGATCGAAAATACTTCTTTTTGCGTGTGCTAGAGCCAGTTCAAAGACAAAAAAACGACTGCGGTCCGTACCGATGTTGTCTTCGATAAAGATGTTTTGACTAACAATTAAACGATGAACCAATTCCTCGATGACATGATCAAGGACTGTTGCACCGGATTCCGAAGTTGAAGCCTGGTATTTGACAAAGTTCCTTGCAAAACCAATCGTAGGGTGCTCGCCAAAGACATTACTGTTGAAATACTGGGAAACTCTTGATCCAGAATAGTTCCAGATACGTGTTCGCTCCATACCTGAATAACCGTATTGATCAGCCAATTTATCAAAGTAGATTTCGCCATTTAAAGGTAATTTGGTATTTGGCAGGGACGATTCTCGCATCAAAACCATACCGGGAGAACCCATAACAGTGTCCATCTTCCATCCGCCGCCGTAGACTCGTAAGGATGTGGGGACTTCGACGAGAGAAAATTTACTGTAAGGATATACGAGACCATCCCCTTTATACCGGTGGAGCCAATTCAATAATCGTGTTTCAGTCGTACTCTCTAATGTACTCAAGTCATGAAACCTTCTGCGGTGATGCTTTGTGAAAAGTACTTCAAACTCAATGCCTTCGACTTCAATGCTAGCGCACTCAAAATCACTGCTCGCTAAGGAAATTTCTGGTACTGGATTCACAGGAGCAATTTGATAGGTGGAATGGCGTGAATCGTTTAAATTCTTAGCCACCCGATGACCGCCACCAGCCACCAACCAATCTTTTGGAACTGATACTTTGAGGTCAACGGTAAACAAGTCCCGCGGCCTGACCTCCAATCTATCTTCGCCAGTGGCTGCACCGGAAGTGGGATACCATTTAATACCGGACGTTAAGACCACAAAATCTCGGTGAAATATGTAATTTTCGGTTCCAAGTGCGAACAAGTTCCGGACTTTCGCTCCGGCAATGTCTTTCGACTTCACCGCCGCGTCTAAATACGCAAAGCGCGCATCTGGGCGACCTCGAGCTGCCACTCTGACTTCAACCGAGCCGTTGTTGTTTGCAGGAATCGGAACTTGTAGGATTCCTTTCTTAAAACTAGGGTCAGCCACTTCATTTCCTCCAACCGATAGCTGAAGTTTGCGATATCCTGGATTCAATGACAACACGACATAGTCATGTACATTGTCCTCTGGTGGGGTCAAGTCAATTGTGACATCTAACTCCACCCTGCGACTTGGGAAAATTTTTACAGTACCCCTCATATCGGTAATGTCAGGAAAGGTGCTGAGCTCCTAGGAGTTATGGGTTCGAAGCCAGTCTTGAACTTCCAATCGACTCAGATGTTGGAATCCTAGGGTTCCACTCATCACGAGGATACCGAGCACGAATGCACTGATACCGTCCGCGGTGTAGTGTCGCCGGTACATTAAAGGACGTCCTAAGCAACTCCCCGCCAAGACTACAAAACTTCCAGCAAATAATGTGAGCGAGAACCGATTGAGCAAGATTTCACCCGATACAAAGCGAGGCGCAATTTCCGATGGAAAGAGTGAGGCACCTGTGGTCGTGCCTAGAACACCCGCATAATCAAGGGGCAATCGAAGAAACAACCAAAAAACGATTACGATGCCCCCGAGAGCTAGCGCGATTACGACTATCCTTGATCGTACGATCGTTGAAAGAAATATGGTTAATGCGCCGAAGAATGCTAAGTTCGGTACTAGATCCCAGATCAAAAACGAAGCTACGCTGTGCAATTCGATGAGATTTCCGTAGCCGAGGTTGTTCATTTCAGCAATCCAACCGTACAGCACGACTAATGTAATGAACACTACCATGGGTACTGCGATTAGTATTACTAATCCCAACAACCGCGCTAACAGAACAACAACATTAGAGGCCGGAACGACATCTAATACTTCGGCGACTTTATTTCGAATATCTCGTCCGCGCATGTCATAAGCAAGCAAAATCATTGCGATGCAATAGAGTGCGATGAAATATGGTCCCAGCGTTGCGGCTATGTAAGTTGGAGCCATCATCCCAACACTCGCGGATTCTACCGCTCTTAGGATGTATTGCAGTTCAACCAATACATAAAAGGAAGCACTAACTAAGAACGCCATGAGCAGAATCAACTTCGTGCGTTGCAGTTTGAGGGACTGCTTCACTTCAGTCAGTGCGAACACTAAGAACATATTCAATTAGATGCCTGTCACGATTGGAAGGTCAATTCTTGCTGATTGTGGCGGGTGTACATACCTGACTCTATGAGATACAAATCACTCTGGTTCCCGAGTTTTCCTCTTGATGGAATTGTTTACCGAACTGAACGTGTGTGCTACGTTCTCTGTTTCTGCCTTGATATTCAAAGCCCAAGGCTTTAATAACCTATTCGACCGAAGAAAGAAGCAAACCTAATTAGTTTACTGGGGTCTGAGCACGTATTGGGGGACAGGTTCTTAGACACATTTTGATCATGGCGCG
>VXUA01000033.1 GCA_009837185.1 Gammaproteobacteria bacterium
GAGAGAAAGGCGTTGCGGGTGTCACAATCATGTCACCCTTCGATGTCACCCCCCCTTGTTGCAGGTGGGCCACCTCTACGACGCCATTTGAGTGACCCCCAGAGGCGGAAATCGTTGATCATCCCCGCGCCGTTGGAGGCTGGCGTTTTCTGCCCCAATTGGTCGATCTTTTCCACGACGGTAACAACAAGGCCGCAATGACGTTCGTCGACGGTCCCATCACTACCGCTTCCGTCGCCCCTGTGTCGACACCAACGGCCCTTACCTCGACCCTTGGCCGCTGGGGCCGCTCCGGTCGTCCTACGGGCTCCATTCGCGCCGCATAGTGCCTCCATTCCTCCCTCTGGACATAGCGTGATCCTCCTTCCCTGTAGCCTCTCACAGAGTTCCTCAAATTACTGTCCAAAGAAATCGTGAGGCAGGGGAAGTTCCGTAGGACTCATGGTCTTTCACTATAAACCTCAGGAACCACTATGTTTTTCGCTAACACGGCCTGTCTAATCAGTGCTATCTTTTCCCCGTCAACATTGTCTGGCTTCCCGACCCTGTCGGGCTGCCTGCTGAATACAACAACCCGTTGTACCCAGCATGGGGTCGCTCCCCATGAGAGGGTAAATAGGCAGGAACCTCTCCTTTCCAGGCGATGTTGACAACAGCCCGGCACCATCTTGTCCGGGCGTCCTTCCAGAGCAATTGCTCGGCACCTGACAGAAAGGGGAATCTGTGTGGATAAGAAACCTTGCAGTCTTACTCCTTATCAGCCCTGGATTTGGGCTCACGCCTCATCAAGGCTCGGCCAGAACGCCAGTTGTAGAAAGAACATTGCAGACGGTTCTGTCCAACTATGAAGTGATTCGAATGAATCCAATCGACATTGAGGCGAGGGTCAAAGCCTCTAACAGGCTGAAACTGCAACTCAGATCGGGCTTGGGTTTGGTTGATTTCCGAGTGGAGCAGCGAAACTTACTCTCATCCCGTTATCGGGCTGCGGTCACTGGAGAGGATGGGGTCAGGCGGCAACTGCCTTCCCCTCAGGTGACTACTTACAAAGGAACCGCCGTAGTCGATCAAGAGATTGTCCAGGCCCGCTTCACAATCACAAGCGACAGATTTGAAGGCGTGGTGCTCACTCCCGGAGACTGGCACTATATCGAGCCTTTACGGAACTATCTCCCGAGCGCCAAGGTGTCTGAACTAGTGGTTTACAAGCAATCCGACATCAGGCCAGGGAAGGAGTGGCGTTGCCATGCGCCTCGCCGCCTACAAAAGGGCAGGGATACGCTTGAGGCCGGCGCTGTCGGCACGGATACGATCACGACCTTCACAACGGAGGTAGCGACGGAGGCCGATTACGAGTATGTGCAGGCTTTGGGTGGCCCCAGTGCGGCCAATAGGGAAATCATAAGCATCCTGAACCAGGTAGAGGGGATTTATGAGACTCAATTGAAGCTGGAGTTGGAAATTGTCTTCCAGCACGCTTGGAGCAGAAGCAACGACCCCTATACCGCAACGGATAGCAGCGATCTCTTGGACGAGTTCACGGAGTATTGGAACGACAATTTTTACTATTCGGAAGACTATGACGTGGCCCATCTTTGGACCGACAAAGACGATATGGGCGGTATCGCATGGATCGGTACCGTGTGCAGAGACCGCCGAGCAGGCTACAGCCTTTCCTCCCGACAGTTTCGCCGGTCAGCCAATATCAGCATTGTCGCCCACGAAATTGGTCACAGCTTCGACGCCGATCACCCTAATGAGGAAGACCCGCCGATTGCAAGCTGCGCTGCAACCATCATGCAAAGCGGCTGGGACCCCTATCCAAGCTTAACCTTCTGCCAGTTTTCCAGAAACGAAATCAGAAACCACGTCTCGACCTGGAACAGTTGCCTTGACGCCGAGTCTGAAACCATCACGGTCAACCCGCCGTCCAACCTCACCGCCGAGGCCATTGGAGCCTCTCAAATCAGTCTGACCTGGCGGGACAACAGCACCAACGAGATCACGTTTACGATTGCGAGGCGTTCCCCTGGGAAAGATTGGGATGTCCAGGTGCTATTGCCTCCCAATCGTACAGAGTTCGTCGATGCCGGGTTGCTCCCTGCATCTACATACAGTTACCAAGTATTCGCTGTTGCGCAGGGGTCTGACGACGAGCCCGTCTATGGAGAGTCAAACGTAGTCACGGCAACGACGTTGTATTCGGACCCGGGTGGGGGTGGGGAAACTCCGGATCTGACCCGGTGGGTCATTCCAACCATGGCCAACTCTCCTGGCAGGGAAGGGGCCTATTACCGCACGAAAGTGATCCTGTCGAACTTCGATTCAGATCTGGACGTGACGATCCGGCTCTATGGCCCTAGCGGGCCGGTGGCTTGGCGCCATCAGCGCGTAAAGGCAAATTACTATCGGACTTGGAACAATTTCCTTGAGCAAATCTTCGACTACCGGGGAGCAGGTGCAGTCGAGTTTGCCGGCAATGCCCCGTTCACAGTCTCGGCCGAGGTCTACACTACGTCTTCCCACGGCAAGTACACGACGGTCGTTCACAACGGGCCAGTTCCGCTGACACCCTACTCGTCATTGGCCGAGAGCGTGGGGGTGGTCACGGTCGATCGGTTCACCCGGACCAATGCCGGAGTCTTCAACAGCTCGAATCAAAGCCAAACCGTTACCGCCCGCGTCTACTACTCGGCTAGCGATGATCCCAACCAGACTATAACCTTTTCACTACCACCCAAGGCGTGGGCTCAAAAGTCGGTATCCGCGAGGGGAGAGGGAGGTTATATCTACTGGACAATCCCCCGGGAAGCCTACTTGTGGGTGGTGAGCGTGGACAACCGCTCAAACGATGGCACACTGGCTGTGCCGATTCCTTTGGAGTGATGAGGGAGAAAAGCGAAAAGCTGTTTCTCCTTCAGGCGATTTTCCATCATGCCCGCTGGAAGCTGATGTTTGGCAACGCACTGACTTAAAAGCAATTCACTTTCCCGATGTCACGGAGACCAGTCGGGAGCGCTTGGAAATCCGTACGGCAGGTTGCTTAGAAGGGCGCTCAAACGTTCCCGATCAGCTTCGCTTCGGTCCAAGAGGGTGAGAAAATCCTTTTGGGTGGGAACCTTGTTTTTCCACGACCCCTCATTGATCCTGGCTGCGATCTTGCCTAGATAGTGCACAAACCAGATCGTGACCCGCAGGACCATCATTCGGGCCTCAAATAATCGTTCCCGGTGGACGTCCTCCTTGAACTGGTGTCCGTGCACCAATGCGCTGCGGAGATCGTAGAGTTCACGGAACTCCTTCCGACACTCATTCCTCTCCTTTTCGGTCGTGCTGAGGATGGCGGCGCTTCTTCTGGCCAGCGACGCGGTAACGCCTGGTCCCGGTTCACCCAACAATGCCTCCAAAGCTGTGATGTGCCACAAGAGTTGCTCCAGCCCATCAGCAAAAAACGCCTTGATTAAATTGTCTATCGCCACCTTGAGAAAAGGCCAATGGGTATCTTTGGTCTCCAGTTTCAGATGCCCGAGGGATTCGTCGGCGTGCTGGATGCACTCCTGAAACCCGGCAACACGAGTTTCGTTCAGGTTGAAGAGGACAATGGGGATTTCATCCTCGCCTTTGTCCCCCCAAGGAGTGGTCAACAGTTTTGAGCAGTCCGGTGTAATTCTTGGTTTTCCTAAATCGTTGTCGTCCACACGAATGACGAAGGGAATATTGAAGCCAAATGGTAAACCGTAAGGCCAGCGAACACGCTGTTGCTCCCGCTTCCTCTTATCTCCCTCCTTTTGTGGCTCTTCGAGCCAATCGAAGAGGACCAGTCGCTCCAAAACTCGCTCGATTGCAGGTGGCAAACGGGTGTACTCCGGCGAGACGTAACCCCGGGCCTCCTTTGAAATAGTCAGCGGCGGTGACCTTAAGCGCGGCGCTTTCCCCAGGTTCTGAACCACGATGAACCAGTATTCCTGCAAGATGCTCGTATCGACAACAGCATGTGGATAGAAGACACGGTTAACGTCGTTGCGTACCTTCGCATCAAGTTCCTTACGATCGAACTTGCGGATTTCGAATCCTGACACCTTCAGTTCGAGCTTCCGTGTCGGAAATTGCACAAATTCCAATGGCGCTAAGTACGTCGTCTGCATTGAACGACGTTGGAATGCTGCCACATACTGTTCAAACAGGTCGCAGGGCGTGTCCGAGCCAGCAAATTTGTTGGTGTAATAGCCTGTGCGGCAAAAAAAATGGCAGATCGGATCCCTCCACCACGTTGCACCTCTTGCACTGTGCCAGTCGTCACTGCGGAACGCCGAGCGAGTTGCTTCCAGTAACGCACTGAATTCGGAACCTTTTTCGAGTTGCTCGACCAGGACTCGTAAGTGAAATTCACTATTGAGCAACGTCGCCAATCTATCCCTTTTTGCAAGTGGACGTAGGTTCGCCTCGAACTTGGCCTCGACGGCTGTGGTGTATGCGTGGAAGGCTTGCTTAATCATTGCAATATGATCTCCCTTCGATACATTTGCAGGTCACGTGAGCCGGAAGTGGAGACAGTTAGGATACGCGGCCTGTCGTATTTCCTCCAGCGTTCCCCGCCCGTCGCCGAGTCAGGTCGCCTGTTGTTGCAAAACTCCAGGCATATCCCTATTGTCCGGTCGGCCATTTGACCACTTCCTGGTTCGAACACTCGCGCCCTTCTGGCCCACTGCTTCTTCTAGGCATAAATCTGGTCTGGGTGGACTTGGTGCCGCACCGTCAAATCCGGTACCGTCGCCTGTTTTGCATCGTCTCCAAGCATGCCTCTGGTTCAGGTCAGACACCGGCTTGCCTTACAACCGGCCCCCTGTGTATGGTGGGTCTTATTTGTACAAGAAATCAGGGTCGGTACAGGATCGCATGAAGGCGAATTCTGCTGAGTGCACCAGCTATCCCGGCGACGGAGGAGACCGACATGTATCCCAGAGAGCGAGTTCAAGAATGGATTCAATGGTCTCGGGAGAGTCTGCCTGAAACCGGGGACTACCCAATGCTTAATGTC
The DNA here is from genome assembly GCA_009837185.1 of Gammaproteobacteria bacterium. Lineage (GTDB taxonomy): Bacteria > Pseudomonadota > Gammaproteobacteria > Pseudomonadales > Azotimanducaceae > Bin55. Next base: position 5,039 of record VXUA01000033.1, read on the forward strand.
GCGGAGATTAAGGGGACAACGTGTCCATGGCAGGAGGAAATCTACTCTGACTTTAGGAAATCCGACAGAGAATCACGCGAAAAGTTGCTCACCTTATTTGAAAATCACCTTTCTCGCGACCCAGCTGACGTGAGTAGCAGGTTCACGGCATTGAATCTTCATTACGCACTATCTACGCATGCGAATGACGATCCTGAAATGAATACCTATTACGAGGTGACGGGTGTAGACCCCGAGGATGTACGTGAGGGCTTTGCCAAGAACCTGGCTTATCTAGTGCGCTTGCTGCCCGTTGAAAACTGCACCGATTGGCGAACGATCCGCTGGGAAATTTGCAACGCGTGCGCGATTCGGGATTGGGGACGCGCCAGGCAACTGCATGATCGATTGGAAGTTCACGGCCTCCTCGAACCGGCCGAGAGACAAATCCTTCGGGGCCAATTCAATTTTTTCGTGGCTCGTAGTT